>JBAVQD010000223.1:0-14771 GCA_049693675.1 Candidatus Sulfotelmatobacter sp.
GGTGTGACGCGGTTCACATTTACGTCGGTCGATTGCGCCGAGAGAATGGTTGCCACCAGGAGTTCCCATGCGCTGGTGTGAGTGAGGGCGCAGGTTACGTCAGGATAGAGTTGGTCGAGGCGGCGCAGGATTTCGGAGATGCGCTCGGGCGCGAGGGGATTGTAGGGTTGCTTCTTCAATTTTGTAACCGACTGAGGGGTGGCGCTGCCCGGACGGCCGAAGGCGGTCGTCCCCACATGGGCTGTTTTACCTCCGCCTTCAGCTTTGCTCCCGTGCGATTTTCTTGGCGCTGCTTGCGCGGACGAGGGCGTCCGCGCCACACGCTCTTGGCGGCCGGTGCGGGCGGGTTGGCGAGGGGTTTGGCCGCGGGGCATGAGGGCAACATCTTAGCAGAGACCTCGGTAACCTTAGCGGCGATTGACTCGCTAGATATCCCTCGGTAGTCTGGAGTTCAGCTCATTATCCTCAGAGAATCTGTTATGGCTGTGAGTTCGATCCAACTCGGGCAGGTCTGGCGCAGTGACGCCGATGGCCAGGATTATCTGGTCACCAAGGTGTACAGCGAAGTGTTCACGCAGTATGCCATGCTAAGGCCGGCGGGGATTACGGCGCCGGACGCACCGACTGTCCGCATTAAGGTGACTAAAACTCCGCAAGGCGCGGCGCTTCCCGGGTATACGTTTACGCAGGAAGGGTCTTTCTAGCGCGGCCTCTCACTGAGAGCGCATTCTAACGTAGCCCGCGATTTCCGATACACTAAATCAGTTTCCATTCTGTTTCAAACTTCATGACTGAAAAACTTCTCGCTGTAATCTTTGTGTTTATTAATTCCGTTATCAGCGCGACTGGCTACGCCGGCGTGATGCTGTTGATGGCGATTGAATCGGCGTGCATTCCGCTGCCCTCGGAATTGATCATGCCATTTGCCGGCTACCTGGTTTTCACCGGAACATTCAAGTTGTTGTGGGTCGCTACTGCGGGTGCGATTGGGTGTAATTTGGGTTCGCTGGTGGCTTATGAGATTGGGTGTTACGGCGGGCGTCCGCTGGTGGAGCGGTATGGGCGCTGGATTCTGATGGGTCGACGGGAGCTTGATTGGGCGGATCGGTTTTTCGTGCGCTGGGGTTATCTCGCGGTTTTCTTTGGGCGTATGCTGCCGGTGGTTCGTACCTTCATTGCGCTGCCAGCGGGCGTGGCGCGCATGCCGCGAGGGCGATTTCATCTTTATACGTTTCTAGGATCGTGGCCGTGGTGTTTGGCGCTGGCCTATTTCGGAATGAAGCTGGGGCAGAACTGGCGCGAGCTGGGAAAATATTTCCACAAGTTTGATGCTGTGATTGGAGTGATGCTGGTGGCGGCGGTGGCGTGGTTTGTTTGGAGTCACTGGCAGAATAGAATGCGGACCCAGAGCTAGGTCTGCGTGCGGGACGCCGAGTCTACGCCGGCTTCGCCAGTTGCGACGCCACAATTTGCCATTTGCCTTTACGCTTCACAACTACATCCATGTAGACATAGCTGGCGGGGAAGCGTTGGCCGCCTTGCTCGACGTCGTCTTCTTCGGAGCCATGAACGATAGCTACGACTTCGCTTAACAGCCGGATGCGGCGGCCAGTGGAGATCATTGAGAGGTAGCGGATCTTGCCGGACTTGAGATTATGTAGGAGCTCTTGCTTGGTCGAGGCATCGCCGGATTCGTTGTATTGGATGTAGTCGTCGGCGAAGATGCGCGAGAGTTCGGCTTCATCGGCGGAGATCAGGGCGCGGTCGCCGTCTTCGAAGAGTTTCAGGATTTGCTGCTCGTCGTTTTTCATTCGATTCCGGTCATCGACACTTCTCTTTAGCCCCCTGTTAGTGTACAAGGCCGATGTTCACCAGGAGGCTTTTATGATTTCAATGTCTCGCACTGTTGTTCTGCTTCTTTTCCTCGCCACGCTGTTGCCGCTCGCGTCACAGGGTCAATCTGCGCCGCCAACCTCCGACCGACCATTTGTAATCGAGTATTACTACAAAACCAAGTGGGGACATGCGGATGAATTTCTAAAATTGTTTAAGAAGAATCACTATCCTGTGCTGAAGAAGGAAGTGGAGATGGGAAGAATTACGAAAGTCTGGATGGATCAGCCGCGCTATCACACCACTGAAGACGGGCGCTGGGATTATCGCGTGACCATCGTTTTCAAGAATGCGGCGGTAGCCAATGAGCCATTCGATGAGGCGGCGCTGCAGAAGCAGATGTATCCCGATCAGGAGACTTTTCAGCGGGAAGAGCAGCGGAGGTTTGAGATTCTCGACGCTCATTGGGATTTGCCGGTGAAGACGGTGGAGCTGGATGGGAAACCTTGAAAATCTTTAACACGGGGGCACTGGGACCACAGGGTAAACCGTTTTGACTTCGGTTTGCACACCGATGCTCTGCGGGAGAAAAAGATTGTTAAAGGACAGTAACAATCGTGCGGAAAAATTCCTATGGCTGTCATTGAAATTTAATGTTAGACAACGCGTTCACAAGACCCATACTGTTAACTATGGATCCCTTAATATCAGTTGAAGAACTACATGTTGATTTGCTGCACGAGATCGGCAACCGGCTGGCCACAGCCGATGGATTTCATGAGGTGCTCACTCGCGTGGTCGAATTTGCCACAGCTCTGGTCAAGTGCGATTCCTGCCTGATTTACGTTCTGGAAGGCGAAGAACTGGTTCTGCGGGCTTCGAAGAATCCGCATCCCGATGTGGTCGATCGGTTGAAACTGCGCGTGGGGCAAGGGATTACGGGATGGGTGGCGGAGCATAACGAGCCGGTGGCGGTGGCGGAAAAGGCGGCGCTCGACCCGCGCTTTCAGTTTTTTCACGAACTGCCAGAGGATAGCTACGAGGCGTTTCTGTCGGTGCCGCTGATGTGCCGGGGACGAGTGGTGGGAGTGATTAACCTGCAGCATCGCGAGCATCATCTTTACCGGCGACGGGAGATCCGGTTGATTTCAACGGTGGGATTTCTGGTAGGCGCGGAAATTGAAATGGCGCGGCTGGAAGATGCGAATACTACTTTGTTCGAGCAGTTGCAGACGCGCAAAGTAGTCGAGCGCGCCAAGGGGATTTTGCAGCGCGAATTGGGATTGACTGAGGAGCAGGCGTACCTGGCGTTGCAGAGGCAGAGCCGGCAGAAGCGCAAAGCGATGAAGGAAATTGCCGAAGCGATTGTGCTGAGTGAAGAAGTGAAGGGAAATTCCCGGACGACCGGTCCGTCGTGAAGGCTGCGTTCTGCCGTTAGATGGTATTCCATCCTTAAGAACTAACTTAACAATCTCCGCAGAAAGGAGAGAGCAGACCTTTACCAGGTCTGCTCTCAAAGCGTTGAGCGGCTAGCGGGCGGCTGAGACGGTATGGAGTTCAGCCACTACCTTGCCTGAGTTTGCGGGCGCTGCGAACTGCAGCGTGACTTCAAACTGGGGAAGGTCCATAGCGCTGACGTAAGGTTCGCCGAACTTCGACAGGATTACGAGACGTCCTGCCTTGGAATTCGGTGCGGCCTCGCTGACTTTCGCGATCAGCATGAACGATGCTGGTCTGCCGGTAATTTTGGTTAAGGTGAGCATCTCTAATGGACCCTTGGGTTGAAGGGTGAAGCGGTAGTCTCCGGCCGGCACTACCGAGTTTTGCCAATGGACTTCGTGAGCCAGCGTAAAGCTTCCACCTTCATCCTGGGCGGAAGCCAGGCTGGGCGCGAAGTTCAGGGCACTTACGGTCAAAACGGCGGCATAGGCTAACTTGCGAATCGATTTCATTGGAGTCTCCTGTTGTTTGTGGCATGTCCGAGATCGCACGACAACCGGCGGTTACCGGGTCACGCTCGCTCAGATTGAGTGGAGAAACAACGAGGTCAGGAGAATTGCAGCTACCGACGGCAGGGCCGGCATGCAAATATCAGCTTCGCGGAACCGGCTGCTGAGCTGGTTTGCGAAGTGATTTCATGATGAGGGATGGCGGTGCTAGAGTCCAACGCAAAATATTTATCGCTTGTATCGGCTGGGCAAGGGCTGTGGTCGCGGCCGCTCGGCTGCGCCATCGCGGGACAGCCGAGGCGGCTGTCGCCACATGTGCCGAGGCGCACGCGCGTCTGGATTACATACCGCTTGATGTTGCGGTTAAGCTGTTGAATTGATTTTCTGCGCGTTTGGCCGCTCTGGTTTGCAAAAGTCCTGCCGGATACGAGAACATACTAGGTTTGCATATCCCTATGGATTCTTACTGAGGAAGCGGCCAACCTATGGCGACACGGAATAAGTCTGCAAAGAAGGCGTCGAAGAGTTCTCACGTAGAAGTGAAATCCGAGGAGAAGGCGCGCGGCAGTTCCAAAGACGACAGCGCGATCCAGCCGGCAAAAGGGAAGCTCGGAGTGATGATCCCAGGCATGGGCGCGGTAGCGACTACGTTTGTCGCCGGCGTGGAGGCGATTCGTAAGGGGCTGGCGAAGCCGATTGGATCACTGACCCAGATGGGCACGGTGCGGCTGGGTAAGCGGACAGATGGGCGTTCGCCCAAGATTAAAGAGTTCGTGCCGCTGGCTGGGCTGGACGATCTGGTATTTACCGGCTGGGATATTTTCGAAGACAACATGTATGAGGCGGCCTCGAATGCGGGGGTGCTGGATCAGCGGTTGCTCGACCAGTTGAAGCCGTTTCTTTCGACTGTGACGCCGCGCGCGGCAGTGTTCGATCACAATTACGTGAAGAAGATCGACGGTCCGAATGTGAAGAAGGGCAAGACCAAGATGGATCTTGCTGAGCAGTTGCGCGACGACATTCGCGACTTCAAAAAGACCAGCGGCGCGAGCCGGTTGGTGACGATGTGGTGCGGTTCGACGGAGTCTTACATTGCCGCGACGGAAGCACACCAGAGCGTGAAGTCATTTGAAAAGGCGCTGCGCGAGAACGACGAAATGATTGCGCCCTCGATGGTCTATGCCTATGCGTCGCTGATGGAGGGCGTGCCATTCGCCAATGGGGCCCCGAACTTGACGGTGGATTTGCCAGTGATGCTTGAACTATCGCGCGAGCATGAAGCGCCCATCTGCGGGAAGGATTTCAAAACCGGGCAAACTTTGATGAAGACGATTCTTGCGCCCGGATTCAAGGCTCGCATGCTCGGCTTGAATGGATGGTTTTCGACCAACATTTTGGGCAATCGCGACGGCGAAGTACTGGACGATCCGGGATCGTTCAAGACCAAGGAAGAGTCGAAGCTTTCCGTGCTGGAGCACATTTTGCAGCCGGAGCTTTATCCTGAGCTCTACGGCGATATGTATCACAAGGTTCGCATTAATTATTATCCGCCGCGTGGTGATAATAAAGAGGGTTGGGACAATATTGATATCTTTGGATGGCTGGGGTATCCGATGCAGATCAAGGTTGATTTTCTGTGCCGCGATTCGATTCTGGCGGCACCGATTGTGCTCGATTTAGTGTTGCTGATGGATCTGGCGAAACGGTGTTCGGATTTGCGCGGATTGGGAATTCAGGAATGGCTAAGCTTTTACTTTAAGTCTCCGATGACCGTGCCGGGACTTTATCCGGAGCATGATTTGTTTATTCAGCTGATGAAGCTGAAGAACACACTACGGCATTTGAAGGGCGAGGAGTTGATTACGCATTTGGGGCTGGAGTATTACGACTGATGGCCATGAAGGGACCGGCCGCGAGTTTAGGCGAGGTCAAGTGCCATTTTCAGCGCGGCGTTGAGTTCGAGCATTCTGGCCCTGGGCAGAGAGCCGACATATTGCGTCAGGTCAGTTTTTCTCAGGCTGACCAAGTTGTCACACATAATCCAACTGGAATGCTTAAGGCCTTCTGTTGTCCCGATGGCGACTTGCGTTGAGAGGCCATCGCCGATAGTGAATACGGGAGCGCAGATCACGGTGGTGAAGCGGGATTCGATGAGTACCTGGCGACTCACAATGACGAACACCCTGTGAGACTTTGGGTCGCCGTGCGGCTTGTACACCCGGTACAGGTCTCCACGCTTCACGTTTGCTCCCGCCGTTAGTCTTCGGCTGCTTGATAATCAAGAACGTCCGCTGCCTCGGAGTTCAGAGCGTCAGCAGAGCCATTGATCTGCTCCAAATCGCGCGCATGTGCCTGGATGCGAGTTCGCTCCCGCAAATAACGGCGCAAAACCCGCTCGATAAATGCTGATCTTGAACCCTTCGAGCCCGCCAGTTGGTCGATGCCGGCGAGCAGATCGCGAGATAGTGTGATAGAAGTCTTCTCTTTCATACCACCATTATACCACCCTAGGTAGGGGCCAAGCGAGTTGAGCGGAGAGATCTCCGCGAAAGACCGTGGTGGTAGCAAGGCCAGCGATGGCAGTGGAGAGAAAACGGCGGCGATTGAGCAATCGGTGCCTCCGAATCCAGAGGAAAGACGCTATGTTACGACGGCCTTTGGGGTCGGACAAGGGGACGGGATCAGCAAATTTGCCCTACGTTCCATTTCGCGGGGCAGTTTGCTGAAAGCGGATAACCCAGCAGGGGAAATACAGCGTCTAAGGGTTTAAGGAAAGTTGCGCCTTACTGTGGAACGCCAAGCGTATAATTCGGGTAAGAGTGCAGCAGGGAGTTTCTTATGAAATTGCGTTGGTTGGCAATTACTGTGGGATTGGCGGCGTTCAGCGCGGTGCCCTGGACGATGGCGCAGGATCAGGATAAGAACGACTCTCAACCTAAGGCAGGCGATGTGCAGAACGCTCCGGCACAGCCTCCGGCTAGTCTGCCGACGCAGGATGACAGCCAGATCAAGCACGACGGCTCAAAGACCGACGTGGATGCAGTGGGGAACCGCAACGTGGGTTGCGGGCGCGGCGTGGGCAACTGGTACAGCATTGAGAAGCAAGTGGCCATGGGGCGCCAGTACGCGCAGCAGATTGAGTCACAGGTCAAACTGGTGAATGATCCTGTGGTGACGGAGTATGTCAACCGGATCGGGCAGAACCTGGTACGGAATTCAGATGCGCAAGTACCGTTCACGATCAAGGTAATCGATTCCGATGTGGTGAATGCTATGGCGCTGCCGGGCGGATTTTTCTATGTGAACTCGGGATTGATTCTGGCGGCGGATGAGGAAGCCGAGCTGGCGGGCGTTATGGCTCACGAGATTTCACATGTGGCCGCGTGCCATCTGGCGCGGGAGCAAACGCGAGGTACGTTGATGCAACTGGCCACCATTCCCCTGATCTTTGTGGGCGGCGGAATTGGCTACGGAGCATACGAAGCGGCAGGACCGGCGGCGATGCTGGGCTTTCTGAAATTCTCGCGCGGCTTCGAAGCGGAAGCGGACTACCTTGGCGTGGAATATATGTACCGCGCCGGATACGATCCCTCAGCCTTCGTTTCGTTCTTTGAAAAAATTCAAGCGATGGAGAAAAAGAAGCCGGGAACTCTGTCGAAGACCTTCGATACGCATCCGCAGACTCCGGACCGGATTGAGAAGACGCAAGAAGAAATCCGCAAAATTCTACCGGCCAAGGCTGAATACATTGTGACTACGTCGGAATTCGACGATGTAAAGGCGCGGCTGGCATCGATTGAAAACCGCCACAAGGTCCTGGATCAGAGGGATGAAAACAAGCCGAGTTTACGGCGCACCTCGACCGGTGGCGGCGACAATACCGGCAATACCAACCCGGATGACGATCGTCCGACATTGAAACGGCGGGATGATTCGTCTTCGAACTAAAAGGCTGTGCAGACGATCGAACCGGCGGCCCATGGCCGCCGGTTTTGTGTTTGTGACGGCGGGCTCAGGTAGTCAAGTCACCATGGTCCGTGATCTGAATCACGGTTCTTGGTTCTGGAAGCGATTAAGGATAAGCTAGCCTTATAGCGTATACAAGGAGCAGCTCTTCCATGCCAGAGGACACACTCACAATCACCGACAATCGAACTGGAAAGACCTACACTGTGCCGATTGAGGATGGCACGATCCGTGCGATGAGTCTGCGGCAAATAAAGACTGGTGCAGAAGATTTTGGACTGATGACATATGATCCCGCGTTCATGAACACAGCGTCGTGCCGCAGCAGCATCACCTACATTGATGGAGACCGAGGGATATTGCGCTACCGCGGATATCCGATCGAAGTTCTGGCGGAGCGCTGCACGTTTTTGGAAGTCGCCTATCTGCTGTTGTTTGGAGAATTGCCCAGCGAGTCTGAACTCAAGAGCTGGACCTATGACATCACGCACCACACCATGCTGCACGAGAGCACGAAGAAGTTCATGGAAGGCTTTCGCTATGATAGCCATCCCATGGGGATGTTTGTCAGCACGGTGGCAGCGCTGTCTACTGTCTATCCGGACGCGAAGCATGTGCACGATCCCGCGAACCGGTTGCTGCAGATCAAACGTCTGATCGGCAAAGTGCCTTCGATTGCAGCCATGTCCTACCGGCATAACGTAGGCTTCCCTTACGTTTATCCGGACAACGACTTGAACTATGCGGAAAATTTCATGAACATGTTGTGGAAGATGGTCGAGCCGAAGTATGTGGCGAATCCTGCGATTGCGCGCGCGCTCGACATCCTTTTCATTTTGCATGCTGATCACGAACAAAACTGCGGTACCAATGCCATGCGCTCGGTGAGCAGCTCACAAACCGATCCTTACCTTTCTATGGCGTCGGCAGCTTCGGCGTTGGCTGGACCGTTGCATGGCGGGGCCAATGAAGAAGTGTTGAAAATGCTCGATGAGATTGGCTCGAAGGACAAAGTTCCCGCTTATATCAAGAAAAGCAAAGAAGGCGGAGTAAAGCTGATGGGCTTTGGCCACCGTATTTATAAGAACTACGATCCCCGGGCAAAGATCATTCGCTGGTGCGCGGAGCAGGTGTTTGAGGTGACGGGACGCAATCCGAAACTGGAGATTGCTCTGGAACTGGAGCGGATCGCGCTGGAGGATGAGTATTTTGTGAAGCGCAAGCTTTATCCGAATGTCGATTTCTATTCCGGAATTATGTACCAGGCGATGGGATTCCGTCCGGAAATGTTCACGGTGTTGTTCGCGATTCCGCGCACGGCGGGATGGCTGTCGCAGTGGCAGGAGATGATTACGGATCCGGAGCAGAAGATTGCACGTCCGCGGCAAATCTATACCGGGCAGGAGGAGCGGGAGTTTGTGCCGATGGAGAAGAGAACTGGTGCGGCGGTCACGGCGCGCTGAGTCAACGGATTCGCCCAGAAGAACAAAGTCGGCTAACCGTTAGCCAAAACAGCTTCGCATCCTCATTACGATTATGCGGCTTGCTTGGTGGCGAGTGCAGCTCTGTACTGGCGTGTTTCGGCGGATGAAGTGATTACCTTCATTTCCTGCCAATCGTAAGGAAATTCTTTTCCGCAATCGAGGCAAGCCACGTAGGTTCCGGTCAACGCGCCAGCCTGGGGGCGGCGCGCCTTGCCGCGAAGGGTTACAGGGAAGCTGTATCGGGGATGTCTGCAGCCGAAAACCGCGTCGATCAATCTTGCAATCATATAGCACCTTCCACGCGACCTGAATCCTGGGAACAAACTGGGGGAGGCTGCCTACGGAACTCTACTATAGTCCTACCCTCAATCCTTTAGATTCATAAATCTGTGGAATGGTTTCGAGTTCCGGCAGGAGGGATCCCATTTCGGTACAAGGCCTTTTCCAACTCATTGCTGCAATTGGGTTTGAACAAGAGTGGGTAGCTTTATGCAAGAAGGGAATGATCTCGCCTAGTTTCGCTGGGGCGGGATACTAACCTAGGTTCAGAGCTTTCCGGATGGTCCCGCGCTCGTTCTGAATCTTCTCTTGCAGAAGAGTGATGGCATAGATCAGTTGCTCCGGACGGGGTGGGCAGCCAGGGACATAGATATCGACCGGTATTACCTGATTCACGCTTTGCACCAGGGCGTAGTTATTGAAGACTCCGCCAGAGGTAGCACAGGCTCCCATGGAGATGACCCACTTTGGCTCGGGCATCTGCTCCCAAAGTTGTCGGATGACGGGCGCCATTTTGTTGGAGACACGGCCGGCGATGATCATGAGATCGCTCTGGCGAGGCGATGGCCGAAAGACCTCCGCTCCGAAGCGCGCGATGTCGAAGCGCGACGCTCCCATGGACATCATTTCGATGGCGCAGCAGGCCAGGCCGAAAGTCATCGGCCAGATGGAGCCCTTTCGCATCCAGTTCACAGCGGAATCGAGCGTGGTCAAGACCACTCCCTCTGGCGTGGGATTGCCGAAGGTCAAATCCTTGACGATCTTCTTGCCATCTTCGAGTTCGACGTAGGGGCCGAAATTAAGTTCGGGAGCCATGGAACTATTCTAAACTACAGCCGCGAACAAAGCCTCACCCGATTATTGCGCAGCGCCAAAAATTATCAACCAGTGGTGCTGGAGAATCATCGAAGGAAACGTATATGACGCTGCATGCGTTCAGCACCGGAATGGGAGCGGGAAAACGACGAAGCCACGTTCCTCCAATTCCGGCGGCGAATTTTCCTGTGCAAGCTTCGCGCGCCGGAGCGCAAGTTCAACTGCCGCACTATCCCTTCCAGCCGCTACCCACACCGAATGGTCCATCTCCTTACCGGTTTGATTTGTCGCAGTTGCTCTCTGCCGCTGACGTCACAAAAATCAAGAACGCGGGCGTGATGGCCTTCCATACTGTGGGCGACACGGGGGACTATCGAGATTCAGGGCCACAGGATCTGGTGGCCGCGCTGATGACGCAAGACGCGCAGAGTTCCCCCCAGAATAAGCAGCCGGCGTTTTACTACCATCTGGGCGACATAATTTATTTTGCCGGCGACATCGATAAATATGGCGCGTACTTCTACGATACTTACCAGGATTATCCGGCGTTCATCGTTTCGATTCCGGGCAACCACGATTGCCAGCCGGACGATCCACAGGACGGGCCGGTCGATCCCAACAAATTTCCGCTCGACGGTTGGATACAGAATTTCATGTCGAAGAATCCTGCACAGTTGGGCTCGCTGAAGACGTCGTCGAATCGAACTCAAATGGATTTGCCGAATGTGTATTGGACGTTTACCACTCCGTTCGCCACGATCCTCGGATTATTCTCCAACGTCGGCGAAACCGAAGCTGAGATTCATCCGGATCAAGTCGATTGGTTCAAGGAAGAGTTGGCGGCGGCAGATCCGAATCTGGCTTTGATCGTAACCATTCATCACCCGCCATTTTCCGGCGATGTTGAGCACTCCGGCAGCAGCGTGGCGGATCAGATTCTTTCCAGCAGCTTTCAGGCGACGAAACGATATCCTAACCTGATTTTGTCAGGGCACGTGCACAACTACCAGCGTTTCACAAATGTGGTACAGGGACCGAAGGGAAAGCTGCAGATTCCTTACGTGGTGGCTGGTGCTGGCGGATACACTAACCTGGCGGCCCTGCATACGGTGAACGGCGCGTCGCCCAAGGTTCCTCTGATGCTGGGAAATGGCCTGAGTCTTGAGCAGTACGATCAGAAGAACTTTGGATTTCTTCGCCTTGAGGTGAGCCAGAGCCAGATTGTCGGAACCTATCGTTCCGCGCCTTACCCAAGCTCCGGAACACCCAGCGGCAGCTTGATTGATAGTTTTGCGATTGATCTGGGGAAGAATACGGTGACAACTTTGGGGGTGGGCAGCGCTACCCGGGCAAGCGGCGCCGGCAAGACGGGGAAGGGATCGAAGTCGGCGAAAGCTCCAATCAAGAAGCGCTGAATAAACGCCAGTATATACTCGAAAACTACTTGACTTTCAGAGCCGGAATTTAAGGCCAACAATATAGTCGGGATCCACCACTGGCTAAGAAGACCGCATTGCTTCGGCGCCGCCCCCGCGAACTTTTGTCGAGCCGGCGAGAGGACGGCTTCCTTCGCAAGCCGGATGACATCCAATAGGGCCATCGCGGAGCTTCTCGTTATACTTAGTGTGCTCCGAGAGTTCGGCAAAGGAGCTGAATCCATGACGACGCGTCCACTTTTCGCCGCCCAAATTGTTCCAATGACTCGACAAAAAGGAATGATTGCGCTCTCTGTTCTCACCCTCTGCACGCTGGGACTGAGCCTGCCTGCGAGTGCGGAAAAGTCTGCCGTAATCACCTTTGATCCTCCGCGCTCGATTGAAACCATTCCTAACAGCATGAACCGATCGGGTGAGATCACGGGATATTACTTTGACGGCAAAATTTTCCACGGCTTCCTGCGCTCTCGCCGCGGCACTTTAACAACCTTCGATTTTCCGAGGGCGACCGCTACCGTCGGGGCAAGCCTCAACCAGGCAGGGACGATCACGGGATATTACTTCGAAGGAGGTTTGGTGGGACATGGCTTCGTGCGCTCTCACGACGGAGCCTTGACCAGTTTCGATCCGGTTGGTTCAGTAGAGACCGAACCCACAGGCATCAACGCAGCTAGAGAGATTACGGGAAGTTACACTGACGCGAGCGGCGTCTCGCACGGCTTTCTGCGCGATTGCGATGGCGCCATTACAAGCTTCGATCCTCCGGGCTCGAATGGAACTTTCGCGACGGCTATCAGCCAGAGCGGAGAGATTACTGGATACTACGACGAAGGGCCGTTTTTTCAACACGGATTCCTGCGCTCCCGGGACGGCGCGTACACCACCTTTGATCCGCCGGCGGCGTTCGCCACTATGCCGTCTTCGATCAACCGCGCAGGGGAAATCGTCGGG
The DNA here is from genome assembly GCA_049693675.1 of Candidatus Sulfotelmatobacter sp. Lineage (GTDB taxonomy): Bacteria > Acidobacteriota > Terriglobia > Terriglobales > Acidobacteriaceae > Sulfotelmatobacter. Next base: position 12,715 of record JBAVQD010000223.1, read on the forward strand.
TCGTTCTATAAGAGCGACCTGTTCAAGGTGCATGGCTTCGTGCGGAACCGCGACGGAAAGATCATCGTTTTCAATGGTCCGGGGGCGGTTGGTACTTTTCCCGAGAGCGTCAACGCCGCAGGAGTGATTACGGGCGACTATATCGGCAACGGCGGGCAGCACGGCTTCGTGAGGGATCGCGAGGGCAAGTTAACCACCTTCGACCCTCCTGGTTCTACGGACACTGCACCCACGAGCATCAACGCCGCCGGGGCGATTACGGGAAGTTACACCGACGCGAAAGGCGTCTCGCACGGCTTTCTGCGCAGTCCCGACCACCACGAAGAACGAGCTCAGCAAACAGCCGAAGATGACCAGCAAAATTAAGCAGGGGATCGTGTTGGACGATGCCTAAATGCTCAGGACTACTTTGCCGAACATTTGATCTTTTCCTGAGTGCGGGTGCTAACCCGTACTGCTCAATCCTGCAAGTACCTGAATTTATTGCTCTCGCGTGTGCAATCTGGCGCAGCAGCCTACTGCATCCCAAAGGAAATTCCGCATAGTTCAGCATAGGTTATTTTTTCTCAGCTTTGCGGGGCAATACCGACTCCGCGCCAATGCGGGCCAATCCCAGCACGATAGTGGAACGGCTGAGGGGGGCTTTGGGCCACAGATGCGCGGATGGGTGCTGCTGGTGTATGAGTGGTTCAAGTGGAACCGGGATAACCGGCGTGAGAAGAAACTATTACAGCAGCGCGGGGAATTGCTGCGCCGGGGGAAGTTATGAAACGAGCATTGGCGGGTGCAATCGTTGCAGCCTTAGCAGTTGCACACTGGCATAGGAACCGGCTCCAACGCGCCGGTCGCAGAGCTATTCAACGGGCCGAACGAACCGATTGGAGTTGGTTGCATCTCAAGCAATGAATCAGCCATAGGGGGCAGTGGTCAGGCCGGAAAAACAGCCGATACCGCAGGGATCGCTAGGAACGCCATTGCCCCCATTCTGCCAACCTTTTTGCTGATACCCGCGTCCCATGAGTGCCGATTATTCTATTTGATTCAACCCTACCTTTACGGCTGCGCAGTTAGCTAGCTGATTCCATAGGCTTTAGTTAAGTTTGCCGCAATTTGGGTATATATCAGCGGGGCATTGATGAGTTACACAAAACAGCGTGTAAGCATATTGGCGCGGTGTTGCTCTATGAGCGCAACCTTAGGCAACAGAAAAAAGGCATGGCGTGACCACGAAAAAGCCTGAGAAATTAGCAGATCAGCGCTACCGGGATGCCAAAGGGAAAACACATAAGCGCTGGACCGCCCGCAAACGCTGGGCATCGACCGCACCGGGGGGATTTGCGATGTTCGATGAGGAGAAACAGAAATTCTCAATGCGGAAGGCTTCCGAATGGGCCGGGATGTGGGGTGCAGAATACTGGAAAATTGGCACGAAAGAACAGGTTGAGAGCTACATTCGGCGCACGCGCGTGGAAACTTTCATGTTGCAGCGCGCAGAGGCTGCGCTGGACCGGGGGGATGTAGCGTGAAAAAACTTCCGCGATTGTGGGGATGAGAAATACGAGACAGCCACGGGGAGAAAGTACCGGCGCTTTGTGGCGCGTGAGCAAAATCCGCACCCGCACCAGTGGGCATATTGGTGGATACGCAGAAAGCGCAAGGAACCATTGCAGGACGTGCCCACCAAACCCAAGGACAGCGACCGGCACCAGATATTTCGTGAGGGTATACGTTCCAACGAAATTGCCGTCCTGTCGCTGGAGCACCGGTTGGATCGAGCCTTGCTGGCCTGGAAGGTTCAACATCGCCAAAGACACGCCGCCGCTGCTGGAGATCGTGGCCAGATAATTATTCGTCACGCCAGGGTTGCTGCCCCCGAAACAACCGCCCGATCAAATGCTACCTTACTTTGGGACCCTTCCGGAATACAGGGCATCGCGGCCCGAGCACGCGCAGCCCGATAGTTACCTCGCTTTGCTCTCAAGGTGCTTGAAGCGAAACCACTGGTGCAGAGCAGGAAGAATAGCTGCAACGATAGCTGCCGCAATAAGTGGGAGCTG
>JBAVQD010000224.1:0-2391 GCA_049693675.1 Candidatus Sulfotelmatobacter sp.
AGACCCGCTCGGAGATGGGTCGCACCGTCGATCCGCCCACACGAAAAGCTGCCGCGGTCGCCGTAATTGAAAATCCCTACGCTGGAAAATATGTAGAGGACTTGACCGAGCTGATGACAATTGGCGAGGAGCTCGGCGAGCTGCTCACCGAACGAGCCATCGCTGCGTTGGGCATTCCAGGACCATCCGCCGAGAGCTACGGCAAGGCCGCCGCCGTTGGGGAAAACGGCGAGATCGAGCATGCGGCTGCAATCCTGCATCCGAAGTTGGGCACACCCGTGCGGCGCGTGCTCGGCAATGGCGCGGCGCTGATTCCGTCCTCTAAAAAACGCGGCGGCCTCGGTGTAGCGCTTGAGATTCCTCTCGGACACAAAGATGCGGCGTATGTTCGCAGTCACTTCGATGGAATGGAAGTTCGAATCAACGATGCCCCGCGCGCCAACGAGATTATGGTCGCAGTCGCGGTGACGGATTCCGGACGGCCTCTGGCCCGCGTCGGCGGACTTACTAAAGATCAAATCAAAGGGGAAGACGGACTGAGGTAGTGATGTCTTCTTTTTAACGATATTTGCATCAAGTCCGATTTCAAGAAATAACAATTTCAGGAACGCGCGTCGCCGGTGGCGTGTTCCGGCTGCGCTGCGTGCTGACCACGCCGTCAGTGATTACCATCCCGATGCCGGGAAGATCTCCCTTTTGCAAGCTGTCGAGCAAGTCCTTGCCCGCGGAGTGCTGCGCTTTATCCATGAGCACGAATGAAGCTTCGCGGCCCGGCGCAATCAATCCACAATTGAGGTTGCGCATCTTCGCTGTGTTGCCGGTGGCGAAACAAATCGCCACCTCCGCCGGAACTTCTCCTAAAGAAGCGAGCATCGCAATCATGCGAAGAATTCCAAGCGGCTGCACCCCTGACCCCGCCGGCGAGTCGGTGCCAAGAATCACGCGATCCAACTGACCTAGTTCTTTGGCCGTGCGCAGCGCCAGCAATCCCGCGCGTTCGTTGCCGTTGTGCACAATCTCCAGCGCGCGCGTGGATTTTTCGCAGAGCGCAATAATCTGGTCGTCGGGAAGCGCGGTGTGTCCCCCGTTCACGTGCCCAATCACATCGGCGTCGGTTTCCAACACCATATCCTTGTCGATCAAGCTTGATCCCGGAATCGAAGGCCCACCGGTGTGGATCGTGCTCTGAATCCCATGCTGGCGCGCCCAGAGGACCATTTGTCGCGCGGTCTTTCCGTCTTTCACGCTGCCCAGGCCGACCTCGCCTAAAAACTTGACGCCAGCCGCAGCCAGTTCTTTGAAATCACTCTCCACCATGCCGTGCTCAATAACCGGAGCCCCCGCATAAATCTTGACGCCGCCGGGGCGAAAAGAATGAAACACACGTTGTGCGAAGATCGCCATCGCCTTCAGGCCGACGATATCTTTCGGACGTCCGGGCGTGTGCACTTCACCGGCCGAGATCATTGTGGTGACGCCGCCGTGAAGATAGCTGTCGATCCAACCAAATTGATTTTGCCGCGGCGTCCAGTCTCCGCACACCGGATGTACGTGGCTGTCGATCAAACCTGGGGCGAGCGCTGTACCCTTGGCGTCGATAACCGTGGCCAATGATGTGTCCACATCCTCTTCTCTCCCTACGGCGACAATTCGATCGCCGTTGACTACCACAGTATCGGCGTCGAGAATCGGACGCTGCAGGTCTCCAGTGAGCAGCAAACCAATATTTCGGATCACCAGCTTGGATGCATTCGCAGATTTCACCGCCTCGCCATGAGCCATCAAGTCCTCACTGATCTCGTCCTCTACGGTCAAACATTCTCCACAGTCAAACATTCTCTGAAGTCAAAAACGTTCAACCCGTGCATAACCTTGGAGACATGAATGCTATCTCGTCGCTTCATTTCTTGGGAAGTGAACATTCGGGCGGACGCTTTGGAGCGCGATTCGGAATCGCGAAGTGAGTCGTGTCTGGATGTGACGCTAACAACAAAGGGTCCCGAATCTCTCTCCCCCATGAGACCAATCGGGACCCAAGTCTTGCTTGCGTCGGAAACTATAACCTTGCACCAGCCGCTGTGCAAGAGAGAGTCTTGTTTCAAATAAGATTTTTCGCACTCCATTCGCAAAACTGTTGTATTCCTAAACAAAATGGGGCTCGACAACGACTGCGCCAGTGATTTTGATTTGGAGAGGCTCGAACGCCTCCCGATTGTCAGCTCCGTATTGTCAGCCGCCAACAGTGCTAAAATTACGAGTTTCCCATTCCTCCGCCTGAAGGTATCCAAATGCCTGAGACCCTCCAGTCCGCCGTTCCCGCGCCGCTGACCACTCTTACCGAAGACGAAATTCTTTTTCGCGATAACATTCGCCAGTTCGCCGACGACAAAA
>JBAVQD010000225.1:0-13950 GCA_049693675.1 Candidatus Sulfotelmatobacter sp.
AGGCTCCACGCAGTTTCTCACACTGAAGGCGCGAACCTGCGCTTCAAGGACCCCGAAGTTGTTCGTCGCAATGGCCGCTTGGCCTCGCGCACTGGCCGTTTGACATGGATGTGAGCCGTCCATCCCGCATTGTCGTTGCCGGCCTCTTCTTGGCCATGCTGCCATCGCTTTGCTTCGCCCAGGCACGCCCTTCGGGCTACGATCCTGCCGCTCAAGCGCAGTCTCCAAGGCAAAAGGACGGCCTCGTCGATTTCGCCCTGAAGCGCATCAATCCCGCCGACAAAGACTACGGGCAGTGTCTTGATGAGGGGCGCAAAATGGTGCTCGACGAAACCATAAGGAACGGCTACTTCTGGTCGAACCTGGTTGCATTAGGGCTGCTGGCGTGCCTGTTCGTCATCATTGTGTATCAGCGCACAGTGCAAACCCACCGGGAGTGGACCGCGGCGGAGATGCTCGCACAACACCAGCACGCCCTCGCGCGAGCAAATGCTCATGTGGAAGAGGCCACAAACAGGAATCGGGGCTTGATGGAGGCATTAAATGCGCTGCGAGAATCCGCGCTCCGTTCCCAAGCGCCACCTGGGGAGGTGCAGGACCGTCCTGCACCACAGACCGTTCGCACCCGGACATCCAGCATACCGGTCAGCCAGGTAGCGACACCAAAGAATGGCAATGCCACATCAGCGACCGACCGCTCGGTGAGCGCAGCGACCGGAACACGGTCCGCCAACCAGCCCACAAACCAGATCGGACTCTTCAAACCCGAAGTAGACCTGATCATGAAGGTGAATTCGCTGGAGCAACAGCTTGGCCGGTCCCAGGATGAGGCCAAACTCTTGCGCCGTCAGGTAAGCGAGTCAGACCGACGGCTCCAGGAGGAACAACAGAGGAACCGCAGTCTGAAAGGCGCGTAGCTCGGCGCCAGAAATCGAGAAGGAGTTCCCAAAGAGATGTCGAAAGACGAAAAGAAGAACCGGTCGCAGCCGAAGTCTGGCGCTCTCGACAAGTTCGAGCCGGGCGGCGAGTCGGGCCCGCTTGACGACCGTAACGAGTACCAACAACGGCTGAATTCGTTGCCTGCGGAGCAAAAGGAGTTCGCAGAAGAAAGCACGCGCTTTGCCGATCTCTGCCAGTACTTTTCCCAGCAAAGGATGGACCTTCCGGCGTCCATTGTCGAGAGGGTTAGAGATGTTTCCAAACTTCCAGTGCCGGATCGCATTCGCGCCATGAAGGACATCAATCGCGAACTGATGGAGTACCTCAATGATGTTGGTCAAGATCCTGGAATTCGGCAGTAACTGGTGGGCTCGGTTCGGCCGTGATCCGCACGACCGTTACCGGCACACGAAACATGCCGCCTACTTCAATTCCACGGGTGTGCGCTGCGGAAGCAAGATGAGGCGCTACTGGATCGTTCCTGGCTTGATCCGGTTCAACGGCGTCGGGGACTTCAATCCACAGTTTCCGAACCGGGCTGTCGGGGAGGTGTTTGAATGCACCGATCTTGTCTTTGCGTGCGGCGGCAATCGGGTGTTGTTTCGACGGAAAGCCCGACAATCGTGCCGGCCCGATTACTTCCTTTTGGTTGTATCCAGCGGCAGGTTCGGCGCCCTTAGCTTCGAAGCTTCCGACTGGAAATCAGAGTCTCTGACGCCTATCGCTGTGAGCCATATCGGCGAACGACAGGAAGCAATGTTGCTCATGAAAGCCGGCGATTGGGTCAGAAGCACACTTGGCATCTGGCAACTGAGGGTTGCGCCAAATCTGCTCCATGGCGCTTCGCTGGAACTGCTCGAAGATGCGGCGCTGAACTGAAGGGAATGGATCATGCGATACGCCAAAGGCAACCTAGTCATCAGCGAGGAACGTGACATTCCTCTGTTGCGCCAAGTGCGTAATTCCCGCTTCGTGAGCCATGATCAGCTGTTTGAGTTCATGAAGTTCGGCGGGGTTGACCGTTCCCGAAACAGCTTCAACTGGCGCGTAAAGCGGCTCGTCAAGTACGGTCAATTGGATCTCTGCCGCGACGTTTATGGCGCGGGCTCGGCCGTCTACAGGATCGCTCGAGGCGGGATCGCCCTGCTCGAACACCACGGCCAGTTCACCAGTGTCCTGCACTCCAATTCCGAACATCTTCCGCATGTTTCGCAGGCGTTCCATTCGCTGGAACTGAATCGAATTCAGCTGGCATTGGCCCAGGCGAACCTGCTGGCGGGATGGCAGTCGGAGGTCGAAATCGCGTCCTTCAACACCATTTCGCGGACACCCTATCGGAAGGACTACGACGCCATTGTCGACGTGTGGGTTGGCGACAAGACCGCGCGTTTTGCCCTGGAGTATGAACGCACTCTAAAAAGCTTCCGCGAGTACGACCGCATTCGGGGGGCGCTTCAGACTGAGCGTCAGATCGGATGCATCTTGTACCTGACTTCAGGCGTCGAGGTTCTGCTCCACCTCGTCCATGAACTGCAGCCCGTTAACAGATCCCTGGCGTTTGCCAACGCCAGAGACTTCGCGAAAGAACTCCTCGACACCCCGGTCATGACCGGCCGGGATGCGGCGAGCGCCAGGTTTAGGGACCTGCTGCAATGAATCGAGAACCGGGTAACACAGTGCCGCGTCACCTTTGCCTCACCGTCGCCTTGTCCGCGCCTTGTTCGCGCAGCGCGCTCGCCGCGAAATTGACCTTTTGGGGGGTAAGTAACATGCTTCCGGTCAATCACTTGGGTTCTGACTCCCCCCTGTATTTCACCCTTCTGGAACAGCCCTGTGCACATGACTTGGCGTGCATCAACAGCCCTGTAGTCACGTTGGCCCTCTGGTTCCGTGCTCAGTCGCGCTGCCCGCAGACGAATCATCGACCCTGCGCCTCGGTTGAGACCAGAACTTGCACAAACTCTTCCACGGAATGCTGCTCGGCTAAGTGCTCACCATCGGCACGCCAATCGCTACGCGAAGGGATACAAGTACGCCAGTCGGCTCGGCAATTCCAGCTTCATCCCGACAGACAATTGACGAATCGAGCCGCACATCGCCGCGCAAATCTGCGCGGCAAACTGAACTCGCTTCCCCGCGAGTTGGCGGCTTCTTTGTTGTCCGCATGTGTGGTTGTTGAAAGTCTACATACTGTCCACATCGCACCCTCCCTCGACGATAACTACAGTTTTTTGTCCGGCTTTCAAATGCAGAACTCGACGGAAGGAGTGCACTTCGGGTCTGTCACTCTCTGGCGTGCCTCTTCGTGGACAGTAGGGCAAGTCAGATCAACTCTAGTCACATCAACTTAGGAGGAGCACACCATGTCTCAAAGCAGGGGAGCAGTAAGTTTTGAACCGCTGTTTACAGCAGAGGACATTGGCCTGCGCAAGGAGGCCAATGTCGAACACGTGATGAAAGTCTTTGTCACCCTCGGCGAAGGATTGGCTTCTCGCTGGATCGAAATGCCAAAGGGCGTTTTGTTGCTGCAGACCGTGCCAGACGACCCCGCGTCCGGTGCCATTTACCTATACGACCGCGAGCTGCAAGTCTTCTACTTTGTGGTCTTCGACGAAGGACGTGACGACAGCCTCACTGCGGCAGAGTTCGACGAACTTGTCACGGAGTACAACCTTGTCTCATGGACGGCACATCCGGCGCTTCTGCGGAAGGCCATTGGAATACCTGGGATGGCGTAAGTTGCATTCACGGCAGCCGTACGCGTCCCGATACACGAACGGCGAGTTTAGAGAGGGGACTTTTATGAAAGGAGTAGGCCAAGCGAGCGCGGAAATGGCAGCGCGGTATTTTGCATTGTTCGTAAATCGCCTGGCCTACACCCTGCAGTCCCACAAGCCGGGCGCGAACGGGAAGCACTACTACTATCGTCCGAAGCAGGATCGGCGATTGTCGCTCCAGACCATTCGCGAGCATCTGAACGGTCAACTGACCGCTGGCCTGTACGCGCTGAATCCGAATACGCAGCGCTCCAAGTGGGTGGCAATTGACGCCGACTACGACAACGCGCTGGAGGATCTTCTGAAGTTGCAATGGGAGTTGCGTCAGGATGAGGTTGAGGCGGCGCTCGAAAAGTCCCGTCGCGGTGCTCACCTCTGGATCTTCGCGGACAAGCCATTGCTTGCAAAACACTGCCGGATCTACATCTACAACCTGGCTCGTCGCTTGAAAGTGCCGGTAAAGGGCGGCTCTGGTTTGGCGGAAGGAATCGAGGTGTTTCCGCGCCAGGATCAACTCGGCCCTGACGAATTCGGGAATGCTATTCGGGGGCCGCTCGGAATTCATCGTGCCACCGAAAGGCGCTACTGGTTCTATGGTGCAGATTACCGACTCGATGCACAGATGGAGTACCTGGAGCGCCTGCGAAAGATCACTGAGAACGAAATGGACGGGTTCATTCATGGACTCGAAATGCCGGAAGAATTTCGTCCCAAGCCAAAAGTAGAGCTGCCTCCATACGATCCCACGCGCCCACAGTTCCGCATTCTCGATCACGTTCGGCCGACGTCGAAGCGTTGTGGGAACTACTGGGCACGTTGTCCATCATGCGCGGAACATGGACGAGATCGCGGCGGTGACAATTTGGCTATTTCAGTTTCGGATCCGCGCAAGTACAAGTGCTGGGCCGGATGCAGCAAGGAGATGATCCGAGCGGCTTTGGGACACCCGATTCGAGTTAGGAGGCTGGTTGAAGATGGAATCTCAGCTCACAACGCACAATAGGCGCGTGGAGACCGACGTCTTGGCGCGGCAGGGACTACGGCTCCCAGCGATCACGCTGAAGTGTCTGCGTACCGCCAGCATCTACTGCCAGCCTTCGATATCAATCGAGCATCAGCATCTGGCAAAGAGGTACGTGCTTCGTGGAGTCGAATCAGGCGGGGCGGTCGCAGAGGTGGGCGCATATGCGAGCTTCGTAGATGAACAAGGCAACGCATTGCCCTGGCTTCAGCGCGTGGACAGCATCGGAGTAAACGGCGTGCACGCGATCGTCGTCGCACCGGTACTGATCCGGGTGCAAATGCTTCGGATAGAGCGGACGTACGATCTGCTCATTACCCGCCACCAACTGGCAAAATCGGGTGATAGCCAGAGGCCACGGCTCGAAAGCGCGGTCCTCTTTTATGGCCGCAGGGGCGGCCTGGAGATGGAGCTGTGGGGAAAGGACGCCGCGTTCTACGGCACCGTCTGTCCGGTTTTCTACACTCGGGCGGGGGAACGTGTGGTCTTGCCAAACGACTTCCAAGATGCTGCCACTCGAATCACGTCTGCCGTGTGCTGTCTCGGCTGCCGTCATTGTCATTTGCTTGGACCTAAGGTGATTGGCCCGGACCGGACTGATAATCCCAACGTTCTTGTTGCAACCGACGAGCGGAGCTCGAGCGTCGGTGCAGTTGCGAGCGGAGCGGCGTGAGGAGTCTTGGATGAGCGACAGCCCTACAGCAAGGGACCTGCCTAGGATTGATAAGGTTCTTGCCGACCCTGCCGCTTCTTTTTGGCTTAAAACGGCGCTTCGCTCCGCTTTGTGTCGCGACCCCGTAGATGCCGCCCACGATTCGGAAATCCTGGCGCGACTGCTGGAAGAAAGGTGCGACAAAATCCTGTCTGGGAGTTGACTACATCTGTTTCGCTCATCCTGCCAGTCTTTCCGAGTCGCCGGTCGCGGCTTCGCGAGTTATTCTGCCTCTCCGCTCGGTAGTATTGTCGGGGTCGGAGCGCAGTCCACAAAATCCACAAATCTGTTGTCCTTTATAATGTGCCGTCCACAATTCGGGCAGCTCTCGTGGCCGCACAACCCGGAACCACCTAGGTCGCCGGGAAAGAGGGATCAATATGCCTGATACCGAAACCGGAAATCGCGGACAGAATAGACAGAAAATCCCCCGCATCGGACCGGAGGAGGCGGGGCGAGTCTTTGCGCAATGTGAACGCCTGCTGGACAGTTCTCCTGTCTTCGTTGAGAACCTGCGGCAGGCAGGTTTCGCCCGCTTCCTGGCCCCGCTGCACGAGCAAATCCTCGAGCTCGCGGTGCAGCCGGACTCATGGGGCGAGCGGACCAGGGCTCGCCTGATCGCTGAACTCTTTGCTGGCCTAAGGGGGATTCCAGCGGAGGATGCGCGTGTGGAGGAAATCGTGCGGGTCTCAAATGTTGTGGTGCCCTGCTTCCTTCTCGAACTGGGACGCCGACGACAGCACATTGAGATCGAATTTCCTCACGATCCCTGCGATTCCGGCGCGCGCTTTGCGCTCCGCGCCGGGCCATCCTATCCGGTCCATTCCGTCAACAGCGAGCAGCTAGTCCGGCTAGTCGCCGAGGCCGGCGAGGAACTGGTCGGCCTTTGCTATTTCGGAGACCAGCGAAGCCGTGAACATATTGAGGCGCAACTGACTTTCGAAAGTCCAACGACCGATTCCTAAACACGGTCGCGGCGTTCATCTTCATCTTCCACCTGTTTCCCTTCGACTGGATCCCCGCCACTCTCGCCGTCAGATTGCCGCGCGAGTGATTGACGCTGGAAGTCGCTGGAGACGCGAAATTCCGGCCTGCGATGGGCCGATCAGCGCAATCACTCGCGGGACAATCTGACGGCAAAGGACGAGCTTCGCTCGTTGTTGCAGATGTCCTTAGATCGGAGGTAGAGAAATGCCAAAGAGCGTAAACAAAGTCATCCTCGTTGGGAACGTTGGCAAAGATCCTGAGGTTAGGTATTCACAGAGCGGCACTCCGGTCGCCAACTTCAGCCTCGCTACCAACGAAAGGTTCAAAGATCGCAGCGGTGAGTGGCAGGACCGGACAGAGTGGCACAACATCGTGGCCTGGCAGCGTCTGGCGGAGATCGTTGGGGAGTACATCGCCAAAGGCTCCAAGGTGTACGTCGAAGGCAAGCTCCAGACCACAAGCTGGGAGGACCGGCAGAGCGGGGAGAGGAAATACCGCACTGAAATCGTCGCCCGCGACCTGCTGCTGCTGGGCCCGCGGGAAAACAGCGACGGCGACCACCAACGTCCGACGCACGATGAGAATCAGGACCAGCCTTCCCACGCTGGCTCCGGCGAAATTGTGGATCAGGATATTCCATTCTGAAGCGGTTGGGAGATTCCTGCACATCCTCACGAAAGGAGAGCTGTCATGAGCCCAGCCAACGGACATGCCAATGACTCTGCAAATATCCCCACCACGGCAGTGCAGCAGTTTGCTCCACCGGCTAGCGATACAAACATTCCCACTGCGCTGACGCCGAACGCGGCAAAGATCAAGGAACTGATCGCTAATCTGGAAGTACCTTTCCATCCGTCAGTGATCGAATGGCGCGTCACCAACACGAGCAAGGGCGGATCGCCGCGTGGCCAGGTTATGCCCTACGCTGACCAGAGAGCTTACACAGATCGTCTAAATACGCTGGTTACTCCGGCGGGCTGGACACGCAGGTACACAATTCATACCACCGCGAATTTTGAGCGGGGTAAGGATCAGAGGATCATCGCGAAAGTGCTGGTCACCTGTGAACTGACCATCTTCGGTTTGGGTTCGCATTCGGCCACGGGTGAAGAGTGGGCCGACGATGATAACGCTGCTACGGCTGCGGAAGCGCAATCTTTCAAGAGGGCATGTTCCTGTTTTGGACTCGGGCGGTATCTGTATTACTTCACTGGGACGTGGGTCGATCTGGACGATCGCAAGCGGCCCAAAACTATTCCGAAACTGGCGGACTGGGCAACGCCTGAAGGATGGCGCCGGGGTCTTCGGCCCTACGCAGAGGGGGATTCGAAGCCGACCGAGCGAACAACTGCTGGAACCGACGGCCATGGCGATGGCCAACGCAACGGCAACGGTGCGAGCAACCAAGGCGGCAGCCTCGTTCGCGAGATCGAGCAGATGGAACGAGCGCTGGGAAAACGCATGTATCGCGGGTTGTTGAAGACCCTAGCGAGAGTATGGAATCCGAAGGATATTCAGGAGCCAGCGATCCAACAGAAAGTGCTGGCACACATGCAAGCCGCGGAACGGGGCTTCCGCCGACTGGATGCGGCGCTAGACAGAGTCGGTCCGGAAGCGCTGACACAAATACTCCGCTCTCTGAAGTTACAGTCAATTGACCGGGTGGACAACCTTCAAACCTTGCGTGAGATCGTGCTTGCGCTCGAAACAGCCGCACGCGGAGAAGTTGTGAAACAGTAGACCCTTTCGGGCAAGAAACATCACCAGCGCTTGCCGTACTTCGCCTCACCGTTCTCATTAGCAACCGCAGCGTAGTTTCCGATGTTGAAAGGCAAACCCATGGAAAACAAACCGTCAAATGCAGAGCAGGAACTTCCACCCGAGCAGGCCGCAGCCAAGGCAGCTATCCTCGCAGAATGTGACCGATTAGCCGAATCGGGAATCACGTTTGTAGCCGTGCATTTCGACGGCTCAGGCGATGAAGGCGTGAACGAAGACATCAAGTGCCACGCCACTGAGGATTACGCTTACGAAGAAAACGAAGCCCAAGCCACCAACTTCTCGTACCTGCAGGAATATTTTGATGCTCTGGTTCCCTACGGCTACGAGAATAATTGTGGAGGCTTCGGCGACGTGATCTTGAACGTGAAAACCCGCACACTCACGGTTGAACGCAACGACCGCTTCGAAGACTACACAACCTCGAGCTACGAGGTTTAGCCGTGGCCCACCCATTCAAGCACGCAGAAAGCAGCGCTCGGAAATTCGGCGGCAAGGCGGAGGACTATCTTGCAATCCACAACTGGTTCGACGAATCAAAGTCCTTTTTCACAGACTTCCGCCACCGCGCACTTCGCCATCACACCGTTATGCCGTTCTCGGTATAACCGCATTCATGCCGAGCGCAGGATTATGCCGAGGCCGATGCAGCCTGATGGTGCCGAAGTTTAAGCGGCCTCACGTCTGTGGTGATTCGCTCGCCTCAAGTGGACCTGTGGTGTGAGTCGATAGTCGGCATAATTTTGGAGAATCCTCCATGAGACACTCACGCCCGGAGGATTTCTCATGGAACGATTTTTCAAAGATTCAAGAACTATCCAGCGTTACAGATCCAGCCCATTCGGCTCTTACATTGAGCGGTTGGCAGACTGGTTGTATGAGCAAGGGTACTGTCGCGATCAAGCGCTGCGGCACCTTCTCACTGTGGAGGAGTTTGGCCGCTGGTTACGCCGACGGCATATTCCTCTTCGTCATGTGACGTTTTCCCATGCGCGGAGGTACGTCCGTCTTCGTCGCCGCAGAAAGGGATTTGGCGCATTACTCGCGCTGAAGCGTCTTTTTGCAATGCTTGCTCAAGAAGGTCGCATATTGCCGATGAATTCACCGAAGTCCCGGGTGGAACTCGTTGTTCACAAGTTCGGCAATTTCTTGAGTGAGGAATGTGCGCTTGCAGGCCGGACAATAAACAACCGAAAGACCGTCGTGACAGCATTTCTTGCTCAGAAGTTTAGGAGAGGGTCCTTTCAGTTTTCCAGCATTAAGGCAGCGGATCTGATTGCTTTTGTGCAGATGGAAGCGGTCAGACGGCGCAACAGCATCAAGACGGTGGAGACAGCATTGCGTGCGTTCATGAGATACCTGCTGTTCACTGGTCTTGTCACGCAGGATCTTTCGATAGCGGTTCCAAGTGCGCTGAACCGCCGGTACACGAACATCCCCCGACACCTAACTGCTGATCAGGTAAGACGTGTCTTGGCGAGCTGTAACAGGCAGACCCAAACCGGACGAAGAGACTACGCGATCCTGCTGTTGCTGGCGCGCCTGGGATTGCGCGCCGGCGAGGTGGAAGCTCTCAAACTCGATGGATATCGATTGGACGACTGGTACTCTCACAGTTCATGGTAAAGGCGGAAAAGTGGTCCAGATGCCACTGCTCCATCACGTTGGTCAGGCCATAAGTGTTTATCTGCGGAAGGACCGGCGGTCGTCGCCGGACAGGACACTTTTCCAGCGCATTGGTGCGCCTCGCCAGGGTATTGGCAGGACTGTGGTGGGCAGCGTAGTGAGATTTGCTTTGGAACGATCTGGTGTGCAGTCAACTACCAGAGGCTCCCATCAGTTCCGCCACACCATCGGCAACCAGATGCTTGCGAAAGGTGCATCACTGGCGGAGATCGGCGAGGTGCTTCGGCACGAAAGTCCGGACACGACATTTATCTATACAAAGGTTGATTTAGGCGCTCTCCGCCCCCTTGCGCGGCATTGGCCGGGAGGTGTGCGGTGAGAAGCCTTCGACAAGTGCTGACCGGGTATCTCTCGGCGTGGCCTGGGATTCAAGATGGGGAACGAAAGTGCGGCATTGCCAGCCTTCGTTTCCTTTGTGGAAAAGAGAAAAAGTCCGTATATCACGACACATTTGGCTCTCGACTGGGCTCAACAAGGAAAACAAGGCCAATCGAAGTGGCGGTTTTCCATGGTCCGCGGATTGGCCAAATATGCAGTGATCTTCGACGCTCGGACCGAAGTTCCACACCTTGGGGTGCTGCGCACGAAGTATCCACGGCCCCGCCCCTATATATACAGTGACCGGGAAATCGAGCGACTGTTACGCGCAGCGCGGGACTGGGGCCATGACCGGCCTCGTACAACGTACTCTTGCTTCCTTGGCCTTCTTGCTGTCTCTGGATTGCGTCTCGGCGAAGCCATCCGTTTGCAGGTCCGCGACGTTGATCTTGCAAATGGAATCCTCACGATCCGAAACAGTAAGTTCGGAAAATCGCGGTTGGTTCCCATTCACGCGAGCACCACAAGGAAGCTGCACGAATACCAGCGTCAGCGTGACAGGTTCCTCGGAACGCGATCCTCAACATACTTTTTCATATGCCGCAAAGGAACCCCTCTCCGACAGCCAAACTTCCACGGTGTATTCAAGAAACTGCTGGTGCGTGCTGGCATACGAGACGTCACTTCGCGAGGAGGTCCGCGTCTGCATGATCTGCGACATCGATTTGCAGTCCGCACCCTCATTGATTGGTACCGCTCCGGCAAGGACATCGAGCCGCACCTTCCTGTGCTGTCAACGTTTCTCGGACATGCCTGTGTGCGATCCACATACTGGTACCTCACCGAGCATCCCGAACTCATGAAACTCGCGGTCCAAAGGCTTGATGCACGTTGGGAGGGATCCCTGTGAATCCCACCGTAAGCATCGCGCCTCTTCTTCAAGGCTTTTTCACCACTCGCCTGATGCAGCAGAAACAGGCCAGTCCTCACACCGTCAATTCCTATCGGGACACCTTCCGGCTTTTGCTGAAGTTCCTCTCTCGAAGACTGCGGCAGTCACCTTCTCATCTATGTTTGGAACATGTCAATGCAGCGGCGGTCACGGCGTTTCTTCATGAACTCGAAGAGGAACGTAAGATCAGCGCACGAACCCGCAATCTGCGTCTGAGCGCCATTCGTTCATTCTTCCGCTATATTGCTTTCGAGGAGCCCAGCCAGGCAGCGCACATCCAGCAGGTGTTGGCGATTCCCGGAAAGCGCTACACGCGAAAGCTAGTCAATTTTCTTACACGGCCGGAGGCCGACGCGCTGCTCGGGGCTCCGGATCTGGCGACGCCGCTCGGGCGACGCGACCACGCTCTCATGCTATTGGCGCTGCAAACCGGATTGCGTCTCTCCGAACTCATTAGCTTGAGCAAGGAAGACGTAAGCCTGCAGACCGGCGCTCACGTGCGAGTGATTGGCAAGGGTCGGAAGGAACGGTGCACTCCACTCGCCAAGCGCACGATCAAGGTACTGAAAGCCTGGTTCAAGGAGCCCTGGTGCAGTAAGAACAGCAGGGTGTTTACTAACGCCCGCGGCGAGAAACTGAGCGCCGATGGCGTTCAGTACATCATAGCCAAACATGCAAGAGCGACCAGAATGACGTGCCCGAGTGTGGCTAGGAAGCGCGTGACACCACATGTTCTTCGTCACACCGCTGCGATGGAACTGCTGCAGGCTGGGGTTGATCGAACTGTCATTGCCTTGTGGCTCGGGCACGAGTCAATAGAGACCACCCAAGTCTACTTGGATGCGGACCTTGCCATGAAAGAAAAGGCGCTGGCCAGACTTGAACCAATGGGAATGAAACCACGTCGATACAAAGCGGATGATGCTCTATTGGCCTTTCTCAAGTCGTTGTAGCTACCGGCAGTGGGCTGCTTTGACTTGGCCCACTGCCAGTTCTGATTCTTATGAAAGACGACGGTCTCGAGCCGAACATGCGTAGTCTCTGGATTGGGGGCAATTCTTCTAAAAGTCGTGAATCCGCCGGAAACGTGCGTGTGGGACTATTACGGCGTTCCCGCGCTCAAGGCCTAACGGCCAGCGGGCGAACCCGCCTGAGGAGTTCCTCCAGAAACTGATCAGAATGCATGAATACGGCGAAGTGCCCCGCACCTTGGATGGGTACGAACTCCTTGCGAGGTGCTTGGATGGCCTCAAGGTAATCGCGGGCAAGCGCTGTTGGACTTCGTGAAATCTTCGTCTCCTTGAAAGAAAAACATCGGGACGGAGAACTTCAGGCCGAGTTCTTTCGGCCCGATTGACTTCGTCTGCGGAACCAGTCTTTCGGCGCTGAATACCTGGCCCTCAGTGGAATCATTGATGTCTTGTACGGAATAGCCGGGAGCCACCAACGCGAGGCCCAGCGTCGATGGCAGGAACCGATCCGCACCTTCAAAGGCATTGGACCATTTGCGCTGCACCCCGTATCCCTCACCGGAGGAGTACGGCGGTGGGCCGACTTTCGTCAGTTCATCGATGCCGCGCTGATTACCGATGGCTCGCGCTTTTCTTAGCAATGCGTCATAGGCAACAGCATAGTTATTGATTTCGGTGGCCACTTGGCCGGTACCGACGTACGCGTAGAAGAGGTCAGGCCTCGTCCGCACTATCTGGAGGCCGATGACGGAACCAAACGAATGGGCGACCAAAATGATCTTGTCTTTCCCCAGATGTTTGCGCAGGTATTCCGAGAGTTCAATGCCGTCCTGGGCCATCCTATCCAGCGTTAGAGTCGGTGCAATCCCGGGGCCGTTCTTTTTCAACGTGCGGCCCGCGCCCCTCTGATCCCACTGCACCACCGTAAAATGCTCTTCCCAGGGGGCGAAAAACACGAATGCCCAAGGAGTGGTCACATCGCCCGGGCCGCCGTGCAGGAATAGCAGCACGGGATTCGCCCGATTCTGGCCGCGAATCGTGACCCACTGCTCAATGCCACCGATGGGAACGAAGCTGGATTCATCGATACCATTCGGTGAGCGAATCGCAAACTGCTCCGCGTTGCGAGCCCGCAGAAATGAGACCAGAGCATCAAGCTTGCGATATTCCGGATCAAGTGCTATAGGCTGCTGCGGATCTTTGGCAAACTGGCCGACCGCCGCGCCACCAAGGCAGATGAGTACAAAACAACAGGCGAGTACTGAACGTCGCATGTTACTCCTGAAAAAGGGGATTCCCGGTTTGGCAAACGATGTGTCGGCCCGAAATCCTGACCCTCAGATATCGTTTCCTGTGGCGCATCAGCGATGACGGCATTTCTGAATACCAAGTTATAGTACTTCGCAATGCCCACATAGATCGTTAGACGACGCATTAAGAGAATCGTTACGGATGCGAAGCTGTCTCGTGTGCATACATATCGGATCCAGTCCGAGCACGTAAATGAGCCCCCTTGCGAATCGGATTTATCCCGTGTCACGGGCAAGGCAGAAGTTGAGGAACTAGCCGAAAGCATCTGACGTCTGATGGTCTCCGATACCCCGGATCGGCAAAATCACCTTTCGTTACGAACTTGCACCCAGCGATACCGAGCTCCATCCGATGAGAGTTGGATCATTGAAGCTCCAATCAACTTGCCAGTTTTATGCCGAGCAGTACGTGGGCTGCTTCCGCTAGCTTCGGGGCTGGTGCCGCCAATTTGCAGACTGTCCCTATCAGCTCGGCATAATCTTTCGCTCGGCATGAAC
>JBAVQD010000226.1:0-6451 GCA_049693675.1 Candidatus Sulfotelmatobacter sp.
TCGTTGCGCACGAAGACGCCGCTGTGATCGCCGTAGAAGGCGAGGGGAGTGCCGTGGCGGCGCAGCAACTGGCGCAGCAGCGAGAGATAGCCGAGGGCGGTTTCGGAAGGAAAGAACTGAGCCGCCAGGATTTTTCCGGTAGCGTCGTCCTGCAGGCCGAGGGCGGTGAGACGAGGGCCGCGACCTTCGAGCCAATCATGGGGCGAGCCATCGAGTTGCACCAGTTCGCCTTCGCGGGCGGATCGCAGACGGCGCTGGCGATGAGCGGGAGCGCGTCGTTTTCGGGGAGAACCGACGCCCGCCTGGCGCAAGAGACGACGCAGAGTTTCGCGGCTGAGCGGGAGGCCCTCGACCTCGCAAAGTTTTTCGCAGAGGTGGTGATCGTTGAACCCGGCATAGGTGGTGCGGGCCAGATGAATGATGTTTTGGCGAACCCGGGTGGGCAGGCGGCGGGGGCTGGGACGTCCGCGGTTGGCGTGCGCCAGAGCCGCCTCCCCTTGCTCGCGCATACGTTTCTTAAGACGTTTGACGTGACGGACGCTGAGCGAGAGCAGTGCGGCGGCTCTGGCGCACGCCATGTCTCCTTTAACACAACTGGAAATTACGCTCACTCGTTGCAGTTCCTTCTGACTCAACGCGTATGTCCTTCCTCTCATGGAGTGACATTTTCACGTTGCCGTTAGGGGGTGACAGAATTATGGAGCTAAAACAGGAAAAGCTGGACCACTTGTCTTTCTACGATGGTTTGACTAATCTCCCTAACCGCGCTCTCCTCGACCGGCTGCAACGTGCAATTACACTATCGCGGCGCCACACAGACTTCAGATTTGCCGTGTTGTTCATTGATATTGACGAATTCAAAGTGTTCAATGACAGTCTGGGGCACGCCGCAGGAGATGCGCTGCTCGTTCAAATCGCACAGCGTTTAACCGCCAGCCTCCGCGGCAGCGATACTATTTCGCGTCCTCCCATGTTTGACACCGCAGTCCCGCTTGCGGGCGAGCGTACGCTTGCTCGTCCTGGGGGCGACGAGTTCACCCTATTGATCGAGGAGCTTCAGGATCCCAGCGACACCGTTCGTGTCGCCGAGCGCATTCAGCAGAAACTAGCCGCTCCTTTCGATTTAAATGGTCAAGTGATCGTGTTGACCGTAAGCATCGGTATTGCTTTCAGTGGCAATCGTGGGGCCGAGGCACCAGACGTTCTCGGCGAAGCCGAGATTGCTATGTATCGCGCCAAGAGCAGCGGCAAAGGCCGCTGTGAAGTGTTTCACCATGCAATGCATGCGGGTGCCGTCAAACGTTTGCAACTCGAAACAGACCTGCGCAAAGCTCTCGAGTTGAACCAGTTCCGAGTTTTTTACCAACCTATCGTCTCCCTTCTCAGCGGTCAGATCGTGGGGTTCGAGGCGCTTAGCCGCTGGCAGCGTCCTGAACGCCTGGTTATGCCAGGGGAATTCATCGCCGTCGCCGATGAGACGGGAATTATCCTGCCCCTCAACCGTCAATCTGAACATCACACCCAAACAGTTCGCACAACCTGACTTGACCTCTCAGATTGGCAACACTTTGCGGGAGACGGGACTGGATCCTCGCTGTGTGAACTTGGAGATCACTGAAACGATTGCCATGGCTGACGCGGAGCGTTCTGCCGTCGTGCTCTCCGAGCTGAAAGCCCTGGGCGTTCGTCTGGACATCGATGACTTTGGCGCAGGCTATTCTTCGCTTAGCCGCTTGCAGCGGTTTCCTGTGGATAGCCTGAAGATCAATCGTGCTTTCATCTCGTGCATTGACACTGACCTCGCGACCCACGAAATCGTTCGCATCATTATTATCCTTGCGCACGGTCTCCGCTTGAAGGTCGTTGCGGAAGGCGTCGAAACACAAGCGCAACTCGACCTTCTCAAGAGTATGGATTGCGAATTGGCCCAAGGCTATTTTTACTCTCAGCCAGTCCCTGCAGAGATGATCGAGCAGCTTCTGAAGGAGCAATCAATCGGCAGGCCCATCGGTCTTTCGCGAGAAGCTCTTTCCGTAAGCATATGAATCCCTTATCCATGCCGACCTAGAAGTCCACCGCGCCATATTCGGTCTTAGACACAAGCCGGGCAGCTACTAGCAAGAGTCGACGATACTTATACTTTTTGTGGAGAAGCCACGGTCACGATGTCTCGGCCACGAGCTTTAGATTCATAAAGGCATCGGTCCGCGATCTTGAGTAAGTCCTCGGGGGTTGAACCATGTTCCGGAAACGCAGCTACCCCCGCCGAAAGCGACAGGACTCCAATTGGCTGCTTCTTGTACTGCAAACGCAGGCCCTTTACCTCGGCGCGTAATGCGTCAGCACGCACAGCCGCATCTTGTGCAGCTGATTCAGGCAGGATAATGGCGAACTCCTCGCCGCCGTACCGGCAGCATATATCGGTGGCACGAAAGAAAGTACGCAACAGGTCCGCAAGAGACTGGAGCACCATATCTCCCGCGTCATGACCGAAAGTATCATTGAACCTCTTGAAGTGGTCGAGGTCGAGGAAAAGAACGGCTACCGCTTGTTTTTTTCGACTGGCCAGTTGTAGTTCTCTTTCCAGCGATTCCTCCAGGAAGCGTCGGTTGAACAGCCGAGTGAGCGGATCACGAATCGACTGTTCACGAAGAGCCTCTCGCAGCTGGAGGCTGGCCAGCGAAAGGGCGATGTGCGAGGCCACGCTGATGGCCAGCTGTTGCTGAGATTCGCGAAAGTCCCCCATCCCCGAATCGTCTCGCCGGATTTCCTCGAACTCGAGATGCAGGACACCAATTGTGTTCCCTTGTGCGACCATGGCTACGCAGAGAGACTCGCTTCTTGACCCCTCAGTCAAATGTTGGCAAGTGATGCCGCCGCCTGCGCGCTCACTCCAGTGAGGCTTGCCATAGCGCAGGGACCAACATGCCTCAGGAGGAAATGTTGGCGCTAACACATCCTTTTTACCCCACCGAGCCGCCGCTTCGACGAGATCTCGCGACGACCTGAACAAGTACAGGGCTCCACAAGAGGCCTCGGGAAAGAGCTTCTGAACGAAATTGGCTACCACGATGCCAGCTTCCGGGACATTCCGGCTGCACTGCAGGAGAGCCCCCATTTCATTCAACGAGCTCATTTGCTTTGTGCGGAGCTCCAACTCCTTCACCAGCAAGTCTAACGACTCTGCATGCCGTCGCTGTAGTTCGAGCGCCCGGACTTGTTCAGAAATGTCTTCATAGATCAAGTATGCGCCTCGTATCTCGTTGTTTACCTGCAGGGGAACGCCATGCAATGCGAGGTCCAGAAGTTTTCCGTCTTTGCGTCGTTGTCGCACGGTCCTGTGCACTGCGTTCCCGGCAAAGATTTGCGGAATCAGTTGTGCGGAGTCAGTAACCCCGTTATCATTATGAGGTCTCCCCATGACGCCGATATCAATCTCAGCAAGTTCGTCGCGATGATACAAAAAAAGCTTTTCAAAAGCTGAATTCGCCAGTTCCACCCGGCCCTGACGGTCAAGAACCACCACTCCCAGAGGATTATTTTTTATCAGGGAGTCTAAATATGTAGTTTGTTTTTTCATTGCCACGGCCAGATGGTGTCGCTCACTGGCCTCGGACCCCACGATCAGTCCTACCGCCGAAACCACCAGCATGAACAAGGCAACTTTCGTGAACACAACCTCGGTTGGCGGAAATATATGCATTGCAATTACGATCCCAAAATTCAGCGCCAGCAAACCGGTAACGACTCGCCGGACTCCGTGGCGCATTGCAATCCAAATGATTGGAATGAAGCACGTGTAAAAATGCCCGTAGCGTCCGTCGCTGATGCCGAACATTGCCCAGCAAACCGCTATTATCATCAGGCCTTGGCCACAGGCTTCCGCCAACGCTCCAAAACCGACCTTTGCCCGGTTGGAATGTGCGCTGGTTGTCTGGAGATCGGATGGCGCCGCCGAGAGCCATCTGCGAACGTGCGGCAATACGTGGACAAGAAGAAACGGTGCGATACCTGCCAAACCGATCGCGTCGCCCAGAAACCAGCCCACGGTAGCAGCATTGTAGTCGCGCCAAGTAATGCTGTGATCCACGATCAGACATGCGACACCAACAATCGTGGCTCCCGCAGCTGCCACGGCGCTGATGAAAAGATAGCGGACTACATCTCTACGACGGCGCAGCCGAAGATCGATTTTTAATGGACCCCGCAAAACGTAGGCTGCTGCACCATAACAAGCAGCAATTCCTGCCGCATCAACCGTACTGCTGTACGACATGACTGGCTGTGCATACAAAATCCTGCCAGCAAGAGCGACGGAGAAACAGGCCAGAATCGCATACCATGGACTGATGCCCAGCATGAGCGCCATGGTCAGACCGACGGCAGGGTACCAAGCAACGAATCCAATGCGAGAAAAGAAAACAATTTCAGGCCGGTTCAGCAAGAGATACAACAGCACGAACGAAAGTGAAACCACAGCGTGGCGAAAGATCGCGCGGCGCAAATACATGAATAAGACTCGGAGCCTGAGTTACTCGATCAGTCATGCAGAAGCTACAACATACGGGCTATTCACTTGCCAGGAAGACTATCTAAGATTGTCATAGGGAAATAATTACCTCTAGTTACGGAAGTCATGTTTCTCTGATTGTTTTCGAATTTCGTAAACGCAGGGAGATGCCCTCTATAATTCCCTTTCATCTCTTTGCTAAGCCAATCCAATGCGCGGCTCTGACCGGCAACCGAAAAATCGCTGTGCATGGTGCCGAAACGTCGGCACTCTACCGAGATATCGGCACCATCGGGCTGCATACGCAGTTTAAGTCATTGAAAATACTGCACACGACGCATGGTCGTCGTCGTGCCACCACCTGTCGCATGTTGTCAGATAACGATGGATGGAGCCTGGTCGGGCGACTCGTAGAGGAAATGCGAGCGATCGAGCACTGGGACGCTGATTACTGGCGGAACCATCATCCCGAAGCATACGAATTGCTTGCTTTTGTGGCCCGACGAAAGAGACATGTAGAAATTTTGTCTCAACTAGTCATTCTGATTCCGCGACTGGACATTAGCGAGAAGGAGCTACTTATCGTCGGGAAATTGAGCCAGGGGCCCGGGAGGAGAACCAATGTCAGCGGAGGCTTAATTTGACGAACGCTCGGGAGCTGATTCCTGTTGCTCAATATGTACGAATGTCGGATGACCCCCAAAAATATTCGATTGATAATCAGAAAGCAGCCATTCAGGACTATGCTGTCCGGCACGTTTTTCGCTATCGTGAAAACCTATGCTGATCCTGGCGTTGAGATGCCGTCGCGAGAGATGGAGATAGATCGTGGTTTCTTTCAGATCGCGATGTCCCAGGAGCAGCTGAATGGTGCGTAGGTCAGCTCCGTTTTCCAGTAAGTGAGTAGCGAAACAATGGCGCAGCGTGTGGGGATGAACCCGGTTCTGCAGTCCCGCCCGCTGGGCAGCACGTTGGCACGCATACCACACGGCTCGGGGAGTGATGGGACGATTGGAGGTGTGCCGGGACCCGCCCGGAAATAACCATTCCGTGGGTTTGCGCTTCAGGCTACGCCAATAGTCGCGCAAGGCTTCCAGCAGCCTGGGACTGAGCATGACGTCTCGGTCCTGACGACCTTTGCCACTGCGGATGTGGATAACCATGCGTCGGCTGTCGATATCGGAAATTTGCAGGCGAGCCAGCTCTGCGCGTCGTACCCCCGTGCCATAGAGCGTCATCAACACCATGCGATGAAACCGAGTCTGGGACGAGTCGATGAGGTGGGCCACTTCTTCCGGGCTCAAGATGCTGGGTAGGGGTCGCGTCTTTTTCGGGTAAGGTGTATCGGCTACGCTCCAGGCTTTCCTGATCGTCTGCGTGTAGAAGAACCGCAGAGCCGCAAGTCGTTGCGTCACGGTGGACGCGGCTAGCTTTCTCTCGCGGAAGAGAAACGCTTGGTACTCGCGGATGTGCTCAGGAGTGAGCTGATCCGGAGGGCGCCGAAAGTGACGCGCAAAATCCTCGATCGTTTGGATGTAGCAGTCTATGGTAGTCGGAGCGTAATTACGACGCTCGAGTTCTTCGAGCATCATTTTGCGAAGGTGGGTCATAGGTGATCTCCTCATGACCCAACCTTATTCCTTCACAAGCACACTGCTGACACCGAGCACGCGAAAGCGTCTGCCGCTAAGGCTTCGTTCAAACAACCTTACAGGACGATGGTGATCGTAGCGCAGTGCCTGGGGCTCAGAGTCAGCGAGATTGTGGCTTTGAAGTGGGGCGACTTCGATTTCAATGACCGGGTATTGCTCGTTCAGAGAAGCGCGGTCCATTGCCGTGTGGATTTCGTCAAGACCGAATACTCACACGATTTTGTTCCGCTCGATGATGATCTGGCAAAAGTGTTGCTCAACTGGAAACAGCAGAGCTGCTTCCAACGGG
>JBAVQD010000227.1:0-12890 GCA_049693675.1 Candidatus Sulfotelmatobacter sp.
GCCATTGGCACCGCAGCCGGCGCCGGCGTCGGAGGCGGTGCGCAGGCCGCCAGCAAGAGTCAACAAATCAAACTGCCCTCGGAAACCGTGCTCAACTTCACTTTGCAGGCCCCCGTCACGATCATTAAGCCGACCGAAAGCGACGCCGCGAGGCCAAAGCTGGGCAATTCATAGTAAGTCGAAACGGGATCGTTTTCGAATGAAAAAGAAGGGAAGGGTGAAACGCATTCACTGCCTGAGTGCATTTCCCGATGAGGCAAAAGCCGTCACCGACGCGCCCAAGGAACGGCAATCCAAAGGCTCCAATCCTAACGCCATACCACTCAAGCGGCGGCACCACTGAGCGAGGCTGCGAGATCAATCCTGCACGGGACTTGTTTTGTTGGCCGGCGGCGCCGCTTGCGGCTCTTTCCGTTTCTCGTCGGCATCTACGGCAAACAACATGTAGTGATCAAAACTGTGCCGCCGGTAGTAGCGGTGACGGCGAAAATCAAAGTAAATCTCCGCCGTTTTCGGCAGCCAGAGTTCCATGTTCTTCTTTTGGAACGGGACGGGGCCATACTCCACAATTTGATGTTCACTGAGAAGTTGAATCGGCTTCATCGGACTCATCAATTCCGACTCAATGCGCACAATTTGAAACTTGTCTGTGGTAATCCACGCGCGTCCTTTCAGCTTTACCGCATATGTCTGGCCGCCAACCTTGTAGTCATGAATACGAGCGGGACGATCGTCCCTCTGCCGAAAATGGACCAGCCACACCGACTGCCCGTGCCAGTCACCCTGACCTTCGCAGGTCATTTCGAAGTTATCCCGCATGTCGGGATGGAACACCAATGCCAACGCCGCAAAGCCGCTGCTGGCAATGTGATCAGGAAAATCGGAGAGTCCCAGATGGGCCGAGCGATATTCATCGACTTCAAGAAAACCAGGCTTGTCCTCCGTGACGGATGCCACATAGTTGTAATCCCGAGTTTCCTTGGTGATGGGATTGCCGATCTCATCCACTTGTTCATGCAGCAGGCGTTCAATGGCGGCGATGCGCGAAACATCCGCGATCAACTCCTTCACCCGCTGGCCCGACATTTCAATCACGTTAGCCAACGGACAGGTCACACCTGTTGCTACGGAGAGCTTCGTTTCATCGATTCCCGGAGGCTGCCAAGGCTTCATCGTAAAAGACATTTCCGGAGACGCGAACAGAGGATCAACTCCGGCCAAAGGAGTGGAAGCCGAATGAGCTCCGGTTGCAGAGGCCGCCGTTCCGCCGGGCTGCTCCAGTTCCGCTATCAAGTTGCTTACTTGTGGCGCCGCAGGGCTCTTCGGCAACTCCTTCAAGTATGACTTTAGAACGTCAATGCCTTCTTGTTTCTGCCCCAGATCTACCAGCGCTTGCCCTAAGACGAGTTGCGCTGAGGCGGCTCCGCCCTTGCCTTTGGCTATGGCCAGTTCGGCTTGTTGGCGAGCCTGCTCATATTTATTTTGTTTGAGGTAAGCGCTGGCCAGCAAATCGTGCGCCATCCAATACTCTGAATCGGCGGCTACCGCTTTTTCCAGAATCGAACTAGCTCCGACGTAGTCCTCTTTTTGAAGCCCCAGCCGCCCCAGGAACGTGAGTGACTGCACATCGCGCGGATTCAGGTTTGCGGCCGTGCCCAGGTAAGTCTGCGCGTGATCGAAATCCTTCTGCTGATAACGAAGGTATCCCATCAGAAAGTTCAGGTCGGAGTTGTCTGGCGCCAGTTGGTAGGCGGCATCCAGCCATTTCTGGGCTTGCTTAAGATTTCCAGATTTAAGCGCCGAAACTCCATGCTTGGTTTCTTTGCGAGCCTTGCCCGGCATGCTTCCGTCGACATCGAGCTTTAAGGCAGTAGGGTCCGGCTGCAGCACGATATCCAAATTCACCGTGTTGATAGAGCTGATCACTTCGATTTCTTTGTGCCCGGTGATATATCCCACGGCGCTCACTTCGATATCGTAATGCCCGAACGGCATATCGCCGAAGGACGCTACCGACTGGTCTGAGGTGGTCTGCCAACTGACGGTTTGTGTGGTCTGGTTTGTAAGTTTGACAACTGATTGCCGGTCCAGCCGCTTCTTGTTGTTTCCCGCGTACACGGTGAGCAATAGAACGGTTCCACCGCCCCGGCTATCGTAGCTGGGCGTCAAATTCGTGGTGGCGCCGGTCGCGTTGAAGACATCGCCACGCTGCGCTGAGACCGTTGCCGCCAAGAACAAACTGGTGGCAAAAACCGTCACAGAAGGCCAGATTCGATGGGATGAAGATACTGAAGTGCTGCGGTACATAGTGGCGCGAGAAGTGTCTCACGACCGCATGGGCCGGTCAATCCAGCATTTAACCGAGCGAAGTTGCCCGGTTTGCTCGTCGGGCACTTCGTCGTCGTAAACTCTAGAGCGTCATTGAATCGGACTCATGCCACCTATTACAGCATTGCTACATACCGCAAATGCGGGTCTTCGCTTGGGTCGTGCTTTGGAAACGCTGCTGCCTTGCGCCGAGATTCTGGTTGTGGATCGTCATTCCACCGACTCGACACTGCGCGTCGCTCGACAGTATGGAGCGCGCATCGTGCGCGGCGGCCTTGAGCCTACTGCGAATCATTACCTTGACCAAGCCCGTTATGATTGGATTCTTTGCCTGGATCCTTCGGAATCCATTACCGAAAGCCTTCAGGCAACTTTGTTTGATTGGAGTTCGTGGCCCGTCAACAGGATCGCGGGGAAATCCTCTTTTTCCTTTTTTGTGCGCGACCAGATATCCGAGGAGTGGCGAACCAGTTCCAAGCCTCAGACTCGGTTAGTCCCGCGAAACTGGACTCAGTGGAACGGATTCCTTCCTGCCGAGGATTGTTCCTCAATCCCACTGGAGGGCGAGTTGCTGCGGCTCGCTTATCCTTAGCCCCATCGTCCTTTCGGACAGTGACTTCAGTACCTTAGTTTCCCTGCTCTCGTCGACTTATAATCCACTCAAGGTTAAGGAATATTAGCGTTCTAGGGAAGAACTCGCGCCGCTGAGACGTTTGCTTCCGAGAGCGCCACGAAAACAGTGGATCCCATATACGCATCGTCGATCTTTGTCCTGGGGCTGGCCTTTGGCAGCTTTCTGAATGTGTGTATCTATCGGTTGCCTTTGGGCTTATCGGTGGTCTCGCCGCGTTCAGGCTGTACGCACTGTAAGCAGCCGATTGCGTTTTATGACAATATTCCGGTGCTCAGTTGGCTGCTGCTGCGCGGCCGATGCCGCCATTGCAAAGCCAGGATTTCGGCGCGCTATCTCCTTATTGAGTTACTCACTGGAGCTCTTTTCCTGGGCTGCTACGCCTACTTCGGACTGACCCTGGCTACGCTGAAATATTGCGCATTTGGGTTTCTCCTCCTCGGTCTGATCTTCACGGACGCCGAAACCAAACTTCTACCCGACAAACTCACTTTGCCGGGCTTGGTGCTGGGGATTGTCTTCAGCCTGCTGATCCCAGTCAACGACCTCGCTTCGCAGCTTCTCCCTGGAGTGCTGAATCTGCCTTTCAGTGCCGAAGTAGTTAGCCACGTGCTTTCGCTCTTCGATTCCCTGCTCGGCGCGGCTCTCGGGGCTTCCTTCATTTACGGCGCGGGCGCAGTGTATTTGCGCTGGCGCGGCATGGAAGGCATGGGCTTTGGCGACGTGAAACTGATGGCGATGATCGGCGCCTTTCTCGGGATGAAGCTGACTATTTTCACCATCTTCACAGCGTCGCTAGTGGGTTCCCTGTTTGGCTTGGCTACTGTGGGAATGGTCTGGATCAAACGCACTCACCGTTTCCAGCGCCGACTGGCCAACCTGCAAGCCGCACGCCGGCGAGGATGGCAATCCGCGCAGATGGTTTATCGCCATTATCAAATGCCCTTCGGCGTATTTCTGGGCAGCATGGCCCTGCTCGCGCTCTTTGTCGGCAACCAGTTCCTGCGTTGGTACGGGAGGCTCTGGTGGTAAGGCTTTTTACGAACCCGCTGGTGATGCGGTCGATGCTGGTGCTGTTCGCGGCCGGCTTCGCCTTCATTCTTGCTATTTTTCTGATGCGCCGCTTGCGCCACAATATTGCTGCCGAAGCCGATCTTGATTCCGGCACCGCTCCGACTCTGGATACGTTACCGGTCCACCTCTACAACACCGTCATCCAGCAACTGAAGCAGCAAAAGCACGAATTAGAAGTCCAGACACTTACTGAGCAGCGCCGGGCCCGCACCACGGAAAACTTCAGCCAGACCGTGCTATCCAATCTTCCCTCCGGAGTGCTAGTGTTCGGACTGAACGGATTGCTGAAACAAGCTAATCCTGCCGCTAAAGAAATTCTTGGTTTTGCCTCCCTTTCCGGAATGAGCGCGGCAGACATTTTCCGTGACGCCAAGGTCTGCTCTACAAACTCCGAATCGCTCTCTTCCGACAGGGCCGATGATTCTGCGAGCGTCACTGAGGAAATCCATGCGGTTTGGCACGAAGACAGTAAACGCCGCCAACTTGAGGCTGACTACACCACTCCTGCGGGAGAGAAGCTTCATCTCGCGGTTACGATTTCCGCCGTGCCCGCCGTCGATGGCAGTCTGCTTGGAGTGGCCTGCCTCATCAGCGACCGCAGCGAGTTTGAACAGATACGCCGGCAACAGGAATTGCAGGGTGAAGTTTCCGCCGAAATGGCTCTCGAGTTACGCACATCCTTGGCGACCATTGCCGGCTACGCGCAGCAATTGGCCCGAAACCGCGATCCTGATCTCGCGCCACAACTGGCGGCAGATATTGCAGGTGAGGCTGCGAGTCTGGACCGCCGCATTGGAGGATTCCTGGCAAAGAAACAATCTGCGTCGGATTCCGGGAGCCGCGCCAGGGCGGCAGGTCGAAACACTTGAATTCTGAACGACAAAATAAACGGGCAGAACCGAATGATGGATCCGCCCACGGACTTACACAAAGGATGAAAGCTATGAAGCGCATCACATGTTTTGCATTCACAATCGCCACGTTCGCCGTAGCCTTGTTCAGTGTGGCCGGTGCTTCAGCCCAGGCGCAGACCGCCCCAACTACCACCGCGCCTGAACAATCTTCGCTGGGGGACTATGCCCGCAAAGTGCACAAAGATCCGGCCGTTAAATCAAAGCCCAAGGTCGTCTTTGACAACGATAATCTGCCGAAAGAAGACAAACTTTCCGTGGTCGGAGAGTCGGTTGCATCCGACGTTAACGCGAACGCGAAAACGACCGACGATAAGGACGCCGCGGGAAATGCCGACGAGGATCAAGCCAAGAAGCAGGCGGAATGGAAGAGTTGGCAGGACAAACTATCGTCGCAGAAGAATGCAATTGATCTGTCGTCGCGCGAACTCGACGTGCTGCAGAAGGAATACCAGCTTCGCGCCGCTGCCATGTACGGCGACGCCGGCAACCGCATGCGCAATGCCGCGGAGTGGGATAAGGAAGACGCGGACTTCAAGCAAAAAATCGCTGACAAACAGAAGGCTGTAGAAGATGCCAAGCAGAAGCTGGATGACATGCAGGAAGAAGCCCGCAAGGCCGGAGTGCCCGCCGCCATGCGGGAACCGCAAAGCACTGAATAAGGATTCGCAAAAATCTGTTCGCTACGCAATAAAACGCCGGCCCATGACCGGCGTTTCAATTTTTAACCTTCGATTACTCCGCAATGGTAGCTCCTTCACACTCTTGTTCGCGCAGCTTCAGAATCTGCTTCACATGATGATGTCCGTGAATCCAATGGAATTTTCTCCACTGTGCCGCTGTCAGAGGCCCGAGAATGGGATGGTCAAGGACTTTGCCGTGCCCAAAGCGAGCCTCGCATTGCGTAATGATTTCATCCATCGCCTCGAGTTTCTGCACCACCTCGGCTCGCACGGTTTCGGAATCTAAACCGCGCGGCACAGTCTGTTTCGGAGCCTTCCTGCCATTCGGCAGATGGCTGAACCCTAGCACCACGAGAGTTCGCAGACGCTGCTTCACGGATGCTCGGCCTACCATCGGCTTGCCTGCAGCGAGAACTCGTCCGAATCCTCTGATTGTCCCGGTATAGGTGAGGTATAGATGCTCCAGCACCTCTGCCGCGCACCACTTCTCAGCGGGATGCCAACTCATCTGCCGGTTCGACATCCCCTCCACTGCAGACTTGAGCGCTTGCTTCAACTCTTCGAGCAAGGAATCCATGCCGCCATCTCGCGTTTCCGCGCGTTCAGGTAAAATGTTGCGCGAAGATGAAATCATCCCCAGTTATAACAGGAAGGTTGCTATGAAGATGCGGGACTTCGTTTGGCCGGAACGCGCGGATGTAAAGCAGACTCGCGCCGGCGTTTGCTTGCGCGGGCTCGGATCAAAGTGGACTCTTGCTGCCATCATCTTCCTGGTTCTTTCTCTGCTGGTTGGCTGCACCTCGAACCCCGCCCCAGCGCCTGAGGCCAAGCCGGCACCGAAAGGTCCGGAGTTACTCACGGCACGAGCGGCATTTCAAAAGCTTTTTATCGCCGCCCGCAACTATGCGGCAGATGTAAAGCCGTTCCGCATCCAGTCGACTCCGACCACGGACGGCAACGGTCACGATGGCAAGTCGGCAATCTGGAGCGCCAGCTTTGCATCCGCGATGCAACACGGCGTAAAGCCCTTCACCTGGTCCGGCAGCGACGCGCCCGATGCTCCCTCCCGCGGCGTTTCACCCGGCAATGAAGACGTTTACAACCCCAGCAATGCCTCCACCCAGGTGTTCGACGTTGCCTATCTCAAAATCGATTCCGACCAGGCGTTTGCGGTAGCTCAAAAACACGGCGGAGAAAAGATTCTGGAAAAAGATCCGTCCCTGCCTGTGATCTATGTCTGCGACTGGAACCACAATACGAATGAACTGACATGGCATGTCATCTACGGATCTGACCGCGACAATGCTAAGCTGACGGTCGCCGTTAACGCCTCGACCGGAGAGTTCATCCGAGTGGAGAAATAGACCTGTTGATTTTCCGAGAAGAGTGGAACAGCAGAAACAGGGAAATTACTGTCTGGCTTGCTCCTGTAGATCGGCTTGCTCGAGGGCTTGCTCAACGGAAGAAAAGAAGCGGCACAGCGCGTCCGCAGAGGCGATGGCGGACTTCAGCGTTTGGCGTTCGCCGAACGAAACCAGGTCTGCTAAGGAATATTGAAGCCGAAGGCGGTCGGTGGCACACTGGGCGCTCAACAGTTCGATTTTGGCGGCGCGAAGGTCGGAAGTTAATCGGGCAATTCCTGCTTGTTTTTGGGGATCATCGTTGGACATCAATACTCCTGATTTTCTGAAATCTGGTCTGAACTGGGGCGCATCCTGCCGGAGCCATCCGCCTTGGGGGAAGGCTTTGACGAAATCTTTGGCGGCAGCGACAGGATGCAGCCCGCGGGAGAACTCACTCGCTGTTATGCTTATATTGTACATTGTTAGTTGAACATTGTTCAAATTATTGTTTCAAATATTTTTGGGCCCTAGCATTGATCCTCTATATCCGGAGTCGAGCCGTTGCCCAGAAAAGCAGATCCACAACTTGAACAGCGCATCCTGGAAGCCGCCGGCCGATTGCGCGCCAGAGGTGGCGAAAAAGCCCTCACCATGCGCGCCGTGGCCAAGGCCGCCGGGACCACCACGCCAACGGTCTACGAGCGTTACCGCGACCGCGACGATATTCTTCGCGCTTTACGCATCCAGACGCGCATAGAGCTTTTTGCTACTCTGCGCGCCTCCCGCACTCTAGCCCAAGCTTGCCAGTCCTATCTCGAATTTGCTCTTGAGCACCGCCACGCCTATGAAGTGCTTTACGACAGGTTCGCCGAGCCGCCCTCTCTGCACGAACCTTGGCCATCTTTTAATTTATTGCGCGAGCTGCTGACCAAGCGCCTGGGAGGAACTCCCCGCCAGCACACCCGCCTCATGCTTTCGCTCTGGTCTCTCATGCATGGCACGGCGGTGCTGTTGATTCGCGGCGGCGCGCTTGGCGCGCTGCGCACACAAATGTTCCATGCCTGCCTCGACGCCGTGGAGATCATGGTCGCAGAAGCCGCGCGATCGAAAGGAAAAATCTGTTCCGGACCGAAGTGGCCCGCAACTCTGATTCTAGGGGAGGAAGCCGAAAGCAAGGTGAGCTATGGCGAGGACGACGGCAATACAAAATCTAGCGCCCGTTTGGCACGCAACAAACGACAACCCAAGCGAAGTCGCAATCTCGGCACCGCCCGTAACTAAGACCGAGCTATGGCGTCTTCGTGGTCCCCGACTGCAGTTTCAGCCGGTCAATTGCTTTTTGCGCCTGTGCGGATTCCGGTCCGTTTGGCAGAATCTTCAAATAGCTTTCGTATTCGGCGCGGGCGTCGTCCAGCACACCTAGCTTTTCCAGACACTCGGCCAGCCGAATTGTCGCCACTGCATCGTTGTCTTTGTATTGCAGCGCATCCCGGTAGCGCC
This sequence comes from Candidatus Sulfotelmatobacter sp., assembly GCA_049693675.1. Lineage (GTDB taxonomy): Bacteria > Acidobacteriota > Terriglobia > Terriglobales > Acidobacteriaceae > Sulfotelmatobacter. The sequence continues at coordinate 8,471 of JBAVQD010000227.1, forward strand.
CCTCGGCTGCCCGGTAGTTCTTGCGTCGGAAATAAAAATCGCCGACCTCGATGCTTTTTGCCGCTTTGTGCGGATCCCATGTATGGAACTCCGTAATCCCGCTGGCACCGTTCGGTACGCCGGTTTCTGCCTCCGCTACCGCTGCTGAACTTTTTGGATGTGTCTTGGAATCGTCTGCCGGAGGGCTTAAATCAATCTGCGTATCTTTGCTCGAACTTTCACCTATCTCCGATCCCAAATCATCCGCCTGCACTCGGTCCGAGCGTGGCGGCGCCAGGTTGGAACTAGAAGCCGGCGATTGTGTGGAATTCGGCTGAGCCGCTCCGGGCGAGTTATGGTCGGCAGAATTCCCCTGCTGCGCGCATACTGCCACCGACAAACCTAAAATTGTAAAAGCGAAAAATCGCGACGCCATACTCAATATTTTACCTCCCGCGTTCCCTGCTCAGACCCAAAAAAAACAGGTCGCTCAGGGGGAGGATTGAGCGGCCTGTTGGCAAAGTCCCCCGGGGAGGAGGAGAAAATTAATAATGCTTCACATCGACGACGGATTATTTTGCCCGGTCGTCGCTGGTGCCGTCGGCTGGTTGGTGTCGCCCACCGTGTTGGTCATCAGCCGCACATCGACACGGCGGTTATCAGCCCGGCCCTGTTTGGTCTTGTTACTCTCGACCGGCTTGTCCTTGCCCAATCCGATCACATAGATCTTATGTGCAGGCACGTTGTATTTCGAAGCCAGATACTGAATCACTGAGTTTGCACGCCGCTGGCTGAGGTCATAGTTGTACTCGGCCGATCCTACGGAGTCGGTGCTGCCTTCGAGCGTGATGATATAACCCTTCGTGGTCGAAATGCTTCCCGCCATCTGATCGAGCGCGTCCTTCGCCTGCTGTGTAAGGTTGTCGCGGTTGAAACCAAACTTCACCGAGGTCTCCGCCACCGGACGATAGTTATCCAAATTCGCTACGGTATTCGTAAGAACGCCCACGCGGCCATTCGCGGCATCGGCCATCTGCTGTGCCTGGGTTGCGTTCTGCCCCGCGGTTTGAGCTTTCTGGTCGGCCTCGACCGTCTTAGCGTTTACTGCCTGGATGCCGGCTTGCGCCCTGGCATCTACATCCTTAATGTCTTTGCTGTTTTTCGCCGTCATGTCATCAAGCTCATTTGTCTTGTTGATCAGAGGCGTGGTTTGCTGCTTTACGTAATTCTTGCTGGTACAGCCGACGGACGCTACCATGCTGGCCGCCAGCAAAATCATCAACGAAGTGCGGTTCATATTGGAGAAGCTCCTTGAGGTTGTCTCGGCGCGACTGGGAGTTTCGCGCATATTCTGTGATGCGGGCTCCGGAACAGTTGTTGGTCCCTACAATTCCCGCTATTACTTTTGCACGGGAGGTGCCAGTTTCCTCGATTGGCACTCCCAGTCATAAGTATATACGTTTTCAATAGTTTGGGTGCGCTTACAGCTAAATACCATTAACTCAATCGGGGCCCAAGGAACGCAAAGCCCACATTCCATAGGGAAATTTTATACGGTTCTAGCCGGACTGGAAATCTGTGCTCAATTCTTTTTGGGCGGACAGATCAGGGGAATTATCTCCCGCTCGTTCCTGCGATAGACTCGAAATTCCCTTTCATCGACAGTAACCACGCTATGCCGAGGATGAAGTTCGCTCATTCGGATGAGACAAAGATCAGCCAAATCAGGCTTCCGATCTGCGTAACGTTTCGCCAACCCGGTCAGTTCCTTCAAGTTTTCCGGACCGTCGAATGCCAGGAGCAGCAGCCCATCTTCTATCAGGCGCAGCACGTACCAACTCGATTGCAGGTGGAATGCTGCCTCGGCGAGAACCGCTTCGCAAGTCAGCAACGGCTCTGTGAGTTCGCGGCCAATATTAACCGCCCAATCGTGGTGCTCATCATTGCTGCTTGCGAAGGCAACAATGAAACCGGTATCCGCTATGCCCCTCATGAGCGCGAAAAACCTTTGCGGGATGAAAGGTCAGGCGGACCACCGCGAATGGCGCCAGCATGCCGAAGGAATCGCTGCTTGCCTTCGCCTGATCTTGCACTTTCCAGTTGCTCCCGTATCAGCCGTCCCATCGGCACCCCGGTCCGTTGCGACTGCTCCTTCAGCCAACACAAAAGCTCATCTGTAAGACGTATTGTGAGCGTGTGACTCATGTGGCAATATCGTAATACAAATGACTTCTAGCTTCGCTAAGTATCCACTCACTACTTCCAGATGTCCGTAATCGGCGACGCATCGCGGTCCCCCTCAGCCAAAGGCTCCAGGCCGAAGTTGTCCTCGATCGTGCGCAACACGTTGTAATGCGTGTAACGGCGGTTGAGCACCTTAGGATCCTGCTCGCTGGCTTCCTTCACCATGTCGCCAAGAAAGAGCGTGTATATCCTGTTATCGGCATTGTGGTCGGATTCATCAAACGTAACGATCACAAGCGTGCCTTTCCGGAGTTTCTCGGGGAAGGTTTTATCGAGAAATTTATGCAGCCATTCCGCGGCGAAGCGCACATTCGTGTTGTGCCCGTCGTTATTCATATTTGGCGAGTAAAAAGAATAGGCCACCAAGCCAGCCTTCGCATCCCGTACAAAGTAGTTGTCATCGCTCAGCAAACCATTTCCCTTGCCGGAATCGACACGCACCACGTGGTCACACCACTTTTCCTGCACTTCTTCAAAGCTCAGAAAGGGAACATGCTTCCGGGCATAATCACCTTTTTTGCTTTTTGACACATGCTGGCTGTCGATTCGAAAGGGACAATTTCCTTCCGGCAACTCTTCGGCGTAGTTCTTGAAGTCCAGACCACTGCCGATCAAACGATCGGCGATGGTCTTATGCACAGCATCATTGGGAAAATTGACCTGTCTGTCGGCCAGAAATCGCCCGCGCCAGTGAACTCCAAAGTCTGTTCCTGCCACCATCGCCAGATAATTGGGATACGACAGATGAAACAATGCGTGAAAATTTGAGAAGCTGGCGCCACGCGTGGCCAGATCGGCTAAGTTCGGATCCTTCACCGCGGCTTCGTAGTCACCATTTTCGAGCACGATAATCACGACTCGGTCGAAATGATGGGCGCCGGGCTGCGTAGCGGATTGAGCAGCATTGTCTTTCGTTTGCTCCGGAGCCTTGGCGGCTGTGGTTCCATTGGTTTGTAATACCGGAATCGCCCGCGCGGTTTCGGCAGGAGTGCATAAGTAAAAAAAGAGAATGGTCACGCACACTGCACAAATCAGCTTTCGAAATGATTCCGCCCGGCCCGCGCATCTAGCTTCCGTCTGGCATTCCTGGAACACAATAGGTTGTCTCCTCATCAAATAGAATAAATAAGAACTCCATCATGGATCTGCTGCAGAAAATCCGAACCATCCCTGCTGAGCCCGGCGTGTACCTCTATAAGAATGCCGAAGGCGAAGTGATCTACGTGGGCAAGGCGAAGAATCTGCGCAGCCGAGTAGCCAGCTATTTTCACGAAGGGCGCTGGGAGGACTCGAAGACTGGCACCCTGGTGCGCGAGGCGGTCGACGTTGACTACATTGTGGTCGCGAACAACAAAGAGGCGCTGGCGCTGGAAAACAATCTTATCAAGCAGCGCAAACCACGCTTCAACATCCTGCTGCGCGACGACAAGACCTATCCTTACGTGAAACTCACCCTCGGCGAGCGCTGGCCGCGAGTGTACGTAACTCGCCGCCTGCGCAAGGACGGCAGCGCCTATTATGGTCCTTATTTTCCTGCCAATCTCGCTTATCGCATCGTCGACCTGATTCACCGCAATTTTCTGATCCCATCCTGCAAAGTCGATCTCAGCCGATTTCATCCGCGCCCTTGTCTGCAGTTCTACATTAAACGCTGCCTGGGCCCGTGTGTGGAGAACCTGACCACGCCCGAAAGCTATCAGGAAGCGGTTCGCGACGTGAAGCTATTCCTGGAAGGCCGTCCCACGGATTTAGCGCGCTCGCTCGAGCAGCGCATGGAACAGGCCGCCGCCGCGCAGGAATACGAGCGCGCCGCCCGCTATCGCGATCTGATTTCAACCGTCGAGCAATTGCAGGAACGTCAACGCATCGCTGCCGCCGAAGGCGATGACGCGGACGTCTTTGGCTATCACTATGAAAATGGAATGCTGGCGGTAAATTTATTTCACATGCGCGGCGGTCGCGTGGTCGACCGCCGCGAATTCTTTTGGGAGGATCTGCCGGAGTTCGCATCTCCCTCAGAGCGCGAGCCCATTACAGAACATGTGGGGACAGCCGCCCCTTCGGCAGGCTCAGGGCAGGCTCCCGGCGGTCCAAGCGAGCAAAGCTCGCTGGCTTCTCCTGCCACAGTCGCCGACCCATTCAATCCCGGCGAATTCTTTTCCGCCCTTCTGAAGCAACTCTATATCAGCCAGCCCTA
>JBAVQD010000228.1:0-3089 GCA_049693675.1 Candidatus Sulfotelmatobacter sp.
CTGTAGGCGTATGAACCATCTGCGAAGTCAGATCGACAGCCTCTCTCCTGCCGAAAAGGCAGAGCTGCTGGACACGGTCTGGGAGAGCCTGGAAGCGGACGCGGTTTCGTTGACGGATGCGCAACGGGACGAGTTGGATAACCGAATCGCTCGGCACCAGCAAAACCCTTCCGATGTGATCCCGTGGCAGCAAGTCAAGGCAGGATTGTTTAAGAAAAAGTGAGGCTCCCGGTCGTTTGGACGCCAGAGGCGAATGAGGATTTGCTGGAAGCGCGGGCATGGTATGACAACATTCGTCCGCAGCTTGGCGAGCGTTTCGCGCAGGCGGTCGACGCTGTCGTCGAAACCTTAGTGGAACATCCGTTGCAATTTCCTGTCGTTTATCGAGGCCGCCGCCGCGTTGGAGTGCGTCGCTTTCCTTATGGAATTTTCTTCGAGGTTCAGGAGGATCGGATCGTGGTAATCGCCTGCTTCCATGGCAGGCGCAATCCGAGGCGATGGCAGTCGCGATAATGAGGTCGGACGTTGCGCTACTTTTTGCTCGTAGATATCTTTTTCATCTCAAGAAGGCTTTCCTATGGAAATCAATAAAGTTGGTGTTCTCGGTTGCGGTTTGATGGGGTCTGGCATTGCGCAGGTTTGCGCTACGGCTGGATTTGATGTGACTGTTCTCGAAGTCGAACAGAAATATCTCGACAAGGGATTCGCGGGGATTGAGAAATCGTTGGCAAAATTTGCTGAGCGTCCGGTGGAGAAGGGCGGGATCACGGCGCAGCAGAAAGATGCGATCCGCACGCGGCTGAAGGGGACGACCAACAAGGCTGACTTGGCGGATTGCGACATTGTGATTGAGGCCATCATCGAGAATGTGGAAGAGAAGAAGAAGATGTGTGCCTCTCTTGATGGGCTCGTAAAAAAAGACGCGATTTTTGCTTCGAATACTTCTTCGATTTCCGTGACCGAGCTTTTGACTTCGGTGAAGCGGCCGGAGCGGTTTATTGGGCTGCACTTTTTTAATCCGGTGCCGCTGATGAAGCTGGTGGAGGTGGTGCGGACGATTGCCACCGCCGACGATGTTTACCAGGCCGCTTACGAGTTCGGGAAAAAGCTGGGCAAGGTTCCGGTGCGCACGTCCGATAAGACGGGATTCATCGTAAACCGGCTGCTGGTGCCTTATTTGCTCGATGCCATCCGGGCGTATGAAGAGGGCGTGGGATCGATCGAAGACATCGACAACGCGATGAAGTTGGGATGCGGATATCCGATGGGGCCGTTTACGCTGCTCGATTTTGTCGGCCTCGATACGACTTACTACATTACGCAGGTGATGTATGACGAGTTCAAGGAACGGCGGTTCGCGTCGCCTCCGCTGCTGAAGCGGCTGGTGATGGCGGGATGGTATGGACGGAAATCGGGTAAAGGATTTTACGATTATTCGGATCCGAATCAGCCCAGGGCGAATAAGCTGTAAAATCGGACCGGCGTGAGAGGCTCCGTCAATGATGCGCTCTCCTGGTGGCCGATGACTGGTAGGGATGCTTCGACTGCGGTTGAGCTTCGCGTTGCGAAGCTCAATCCTCGCTCAGCATGACAAGAGTTTGAAGGACATCGGCAAGCCAGAAGATTCCTAGGATTGAACCGTAGCAAGATTGAATCGCAATGTTCAGGCGCAGAAAAACCGACCGGCTGCCCGGTGAAGGCGGCCCGGAGGATAAAGCGATGTATCGTCGAGCCTGGCACAGCTACGTTGCACGCCGGAATCTTGTCGTCGTCCTGTTTGTGAGCTTTCTATTTCTCGGTTTGATGATCGGAAAGCTCAAGCTGGGCGAAGGCAAGGATTTCGCGATTCTGCTGGCTTGGGTTGGAGTTTATCTGGCGGGAGCCTGGTGGCTGACGGAATGGAAGTGTCCGCGCTGCGGGAAGGTATTCGGACACCGGCTGTGGACGCAGCGCTGCATCAGTTGCGATTTGAGCAAGGATGAAGTGGAAGCGGTGGCGCGGGGGAAGTGAACCTTCAGCCGGAGTAAACCTCGCGCCGGTGCCCAATGCGAACTACCCAAACCAGCAGCTTATCGTCTTGCAGCGAGCAGATGACTCGATAATCTCCAACGCGGTATTTCCAGAAATCACCTAGCGGGCCTTGCAACCTCTCGCCGATTTTCCGGGGATCGTCCAGTTTCTCGATCCGGTCCCGCAGAAGCTTAAGGATTCGGGTAGCGATAGGTTTGTCCAGCTTCCGAAGTTGCCTGAGAGCATTGCTCGAGAGATCAATCTTCCAAGCCATAGAGCCGCATCACTTCTTCCAGCGGAATGGTCTTGCTTCGTCCAGAGCGGATTGCTTCCAGCTCTTTTTGCGCGAAATAAATGTCTTCCAGGTCATCCAAATATTGCAGGATGGCTTCGCGGGCGTAATATGTTTTGGTACGTCCGGTTTTTTTGGCGAGGCGGGCGAGGCGTTTTTCGATGGTGGCGGGAAGGCGGATCGCTAACATGAATTACCTCTTGCTATACAATTATAGCACTAGCGAATGCTCGGCTCTTCTGGCCACCCACGTCGATCCGCGTGAATCCGTGGCAGGTTAATTTATGAACTTTGAAAATATTCTTCTCGAAAAGAAAAACGCGATTGCTTACGTCACCGTGAACCGGCCGAAGGTTATGAATGCGCTGAACATGGCTACCATGGAAGAGTTGCGGGCGGCGTTTCACGACATTAAGAATGACGCGGCGGTTCGCGTCGTTATTCTGACCGGCTCTGGCGAGAAGGCGTTTATCGCGGGAGCGGATATCGCCGAGCTGGCTAAAAACGATGCGGTTGCAGCCAAGGAATATACGCACCGTGGGCAGAACGTTTTGAACCTGATCGAGAATCTGGGCAAGCCGGTGATTGCCTGCATCAATGGATTTGCTCTGGGCGGGGGATGCGAGATCGCTCTTGCTTGCACGATGCGGCTGGCGAGTGAGAACGCGAAGTTGGGACAGCCTGAGGTGAAGCTGGGAATTATTCCTGGCTATGGCGGAACGCAGCGGCTGCCGCGGCTGGTGGGCAAAGGTATTGCCATGCAGATGGTGCTGGCGGGCGAGATGAT
>JBAVQD010000229.1:0-23851 GCA_049693675.1 Candidatus Sulfotelmatobacter sp.
TAACGCATACGTGTTGTGGATTGCGGCAAGTGGGAGAGGGAGCCTGAGGTTAACTAACTTGGTGCGCCGCTTCTCGATCGAATGATCATATTTGGGAAAGCTTAAACGCGCTTGGCTCGCCAGCGGATGGGAATCTAAATGTTAAATGGTGGGATGGCCGACGAACATTGACCCGCGCTGCACCGATATGAAGAAGGTTTGTCTGAGGAAAGTGGGATTACTTTGAGTGATTCAGCAACAATTTTAGCCGTAGTCGCGGCGCAGCTGATGAATGAAGACCAGGTGTCGCTTGGGGAGCAGAAGATTCCGGTACGAAAAGTCGGGCACGCGCGGCTGCGAATGGCGCAATTTCGCATGAACGGACGGCTGATGGAAGCGATTGAGCAGAATCCTGAGAAGCCAAGCCGGTGGGGAAAGCTGGCGCGCGAAAAGCATCAGGTCGTGCAGTTTCTGGATCCCGAGACCCATAAGTACGTAGCGGTATCGGTGGATGGGAAAGTCCAAGAGTACGGCAAGAAAACCTAAGCCTGAGTTCGAGACTGCTCCCGATTCTAGAATCGTCCCGACTGAAAGGCAGGCTTGCACCGATTCGCAGCGGGCCGGATCTTTGACCCGGCCCTACACGATTCAGCATCGGTCCATCCCTTTGATCAGACCGTAAGCGTTTAGTGACGGCCTAGGCCGCGCGCCAGAGCTTTTACCATGGTGCCGTTGGTGTCGTCGTCTTTGAAGGCCCAGATAAAAGCTCCGCCGAGACCTCCTGGGACGCGAATATCGACATAAAGAGCTATCGCCCAGGCGATCGAGGGATCGTCGTACGTCCAGAAAGTCAGGGTCGAGGGATCGTAGGCCCATTGCGCAACTCTTCGCGGATCGTAGTGGTGCTCGAATCCGGTCAGATTTGCCAGGGTAAGGTATGTGGCGACTCCGTTAGATTCTGAGTGATGAATTCAGCTAAGTGCTATATAGCTGATGCGCCGGCCAAAGCTGCGCGCAATGTTTCGTCTCGCGCAGAGACGACGTCAAAGCTTCACGGGAAATCTACTTGGCGAAGAAGTAGTCGAAGGACTTCACGGCAGTAAATTCGTCGTCTTTGATGTCGAAGACGGTGTAGAGCTTAGTGACGTTAAGTACGTCCTGTACTTTTTTGGTGAGGTTGAGGAGCTTGAGTTCGCCGCCGGCATTGCGGACTGCGGTGAAGCTGCTGACTAATTCGCCGACACCGGAGGAATCGATGTAATCGACCTGGGCGAGGTTGAGCACGATTTTCTTCTTGTCGGCCGCAATCAGATTGCGGACGGTGTCGCGAAGCTTACCGGTTTCATCGCCCAGGGTGATGCGACCGTTGAGATCGACGATGGTCACGTGGCTGACTTCGCGGGTGTGGATCTGCATGGGCTTCGAGGCTTCGGGGAATGGTAGTGGGGCCGGGGGCCGCTCGTCAAATGCGGGCGTCTCCTAAAGTTTGAAAACCTTCAACACCGGGGAGCAAGGTTTACACAGAAGGGTAGTCGCGGATTTCCTGAATGGGCGAAGTGACGATGGGCGTGGCATATTCGGGATGACGAAATTCCAGGTGCATGCCGCGTCCCACATATTGCAGTTTCAGCATGGAGCCGCCCCAGGTGGAACCTGCAATCGCGACTTGAACCGGGCTGGGACAAAATTCCGGATGACCGGAAAGCAGAGCTTCACTGCCACCGAGAAGAACAGCGGTATAGCAATGATGGAGAGTTTGAATTTTCAGAATGGTAGAGGGTGGAAGATCGTGAAGAAAGACGCCGCCTTCCACTTCGGATTGCACGATGGCGTGGTTGACGCAATCTGCCAAGTTGGGATGTGGGATGAACATAAGGCCAAAACGTTCTTAGGAGTGTACTCCAAATCTGCTTGATCGAGGGGCCGCCGTTGAGGAACTTTGGAACATAGCTGGTGGTTTGATGTTTGATGGCCGGTTCGGGGAGCGGAAAAAGCGCATGGACTGGCTTGGCCGGCGTCCCACGCGGCTTGGCTTCGCCAACGCCGGACAGCCGAGGGGGCTGTCTCCACAGGGGTCGCCGAATTAGCTTACCCGCTTAGGGGATGGTCGCGATGGAGCCGTGGGGGCCTACGAGCAGGACTCCGCCGGTGGGGTACGGGCTGGCGGCATTGAATTGTAGCCCCGACTTCTTCGGCGGACTGATGCGGGTAGGGTTATTCGGCGGGCGGAAATCGTATACAGATTTACCCGAGACGATGAAGAGGCGGATGTGGGCCTGGTTATCGTCGAGGGACGCGCTTGAGGCCCGCAAGGACAAGGACAAAGATCGGCGGTCGTAGGCAACCGCGGAGTAATAGGATTGCGGAAATATTTTCGATAGCGCCCACGTCTTGCCGCCGTCGCTCGTGAAGGCGAGATCGGGACCGTCTTGCTCCGGATGTTTGTAGTCCCCGCCGGCGATCACGGCGTGGAGCGGATCGCGAAAGGCAATGGAAAAGATGCCGGCGGAGTCGGTGCCGTGCAGGATAGGGGTGTCGAAGACTTGCCACGTGCCGCCGCGATCGGGTGAGTGGAAGACGCGCGCGACTTTGCCGCCGGTCGCGAACCAGATGTTGGGGTCATCGGCGATGTTGTGGTCGTTGGCGATGTTGGGGTCGTTGGAGAGGATCGACAAACAGCTATTGCTGGCGGCGAACGCGCCTTCGCCTTCGAGCGCCGGCGGAAGCTGCGCGGTTGGAACAGGAGTCCAGGACTGGCCGTCGGCAGTCATGAGAAGTTGGAATTTCAGTTGGCCGGATTCGTCGGGAATAGGATCACCGAGGACGATGCCGTGGGTACGATCCCAGAAGGCAATGGAATCGAAAAAGCCTTTGGGATTGGGATTGCTGAATTCGAGATGCCAGTGCTGGCCTGCGTCAGACGTGTGATAGATGCGGGACTGATCGCCCGGTCCCGAGGACATGAGGAAAGCTTCATCGGCGGAGAAGGCGACCACCCCGCGGAAATCCACGGCAGCGGCGTCGGGGACATGACCGGAGATCCAGGTGCGGCCGCCATCGGTAGTTCGAAGGAAAATACCGTGAGTTCCGGAAGCCCAGGCGACCTGCGGCGAAACGGCGCTGACACCGCGCAGATTTTCGGTGGTGTTTGATGGCTGTGTTTGCCGGGTGACTTGACCGGGAACGGTGGTTGCGGCGAGAAGCACAGCGAAAACAAACGCGGTATTCGGCCTCATGCGCGAAAGTCTAGGATTTCTACAGACGAAATGCAATGGACATGAATGGCGCGCACGAAATTATCCAAATCGTTCGGGCCCGCGTAAGCGCGGGCCTCAGGACGACAGTGGCAAGCCGAGGATGCGAGCGTAGCTACCGAGCGGTGAAAGGAGCGAACGAGGCACTCTTACCAAAATAGATACGAAGTGTGCATTTGTCGCCCACGTGAGAAAAGGCTACCTCAAGGTCATTCGAGGCCGTGTTCACTTGGTCCGTTTCTACGGCTGCGCGGGCGATGTCTTGTTTCTCATCGTAGGCAGAACCAGGAGTTACATTCTTGTTGACGGCGAGAGTCCACTTCTCTTTCGAAGGGATGGGATATACGGTGTAGGCGCCAATCGGGATATTCGAACCGCCGAAAGTGAGCGGGGCTTCGGTGAATAAAGTCATCGGAGCGCCACCGGGCTCCCACGGCTTGCCGTTGGCGAGCTTATCGTTTCTCGAGACAGTGACCGGGTTATAACGGATGTAAACCTGGCGTCCATCATCGAGATAACAACTGGCTGTGGACGTAGGCGTGGACGACTTTTGCGCGAAGCAGATGCCGCCTAGCAATAACGAAACAAAGACGACGAAGTGTGAGCGGAACATGAGAGACCCCCCCGGGGGGAAAGTGTAGCGCTGAATGGTTTTAAGTGGAAGGGGCTTTCTGGGCGAGACCATCATCTCGGTCCGTTCGTCGCTGGTCTTCGGTGACGTTCTCAGGGAGCCGGTCGGTTGCTACCGTTGCTGTGGCCAGTGCCAAGTAACTTGCGCTGAGCCAGGACGGAAGCAATGGCAAAAGCGAAGCTGAGAATCCTTTACGGTGAAGGTGATGCGGAAGTGCAGGCTGGACCGGCGGCGACGTTTGAGCAGGCCGGACACACGGTGCTTAAAGCCGAAGGCCGCAAGGCTGTGGTCGAGGCTCTGCAAAAGGGAACATTCGACCTGGTGGTTCTAGGTCCAAGCCTGTCCCGCAATGACCGGCACCATCTGCCTTATATGGTGAAAAAAGCGCAGGCGGAGACGCCGGTGCTGGTGATGCACGCGGACGGAAGCCGGCATCCTTATGTGGATGCGTGCACGGATACGGGCGCGAGCATCGAGAACGTGCTGGCGCGGATTGACGGAATGCAGATCGCCGGCATGATGACTTCGGCGGCCACAGCGGGTCGGTAGACAGTTTCAAGCTTCTAATTCTTGAAGGGCGGCCTTGGCGGGCCGCTCTTCTTTTTTGGCGCAAAGTTTATGCACAGGGTGGTGATGGTGAATCCGGCTGAGTAAGAATCTGCGGAGTTACTCTGTGGGATAGAACTCGCCAAGCAACTTCCTGAGGACTCCGAGCCCAGCCTGGGATTCGTGAAAGTGGAATTTCTTTGCGCACCGGACCGGCAGAGCGCCCCAGGATCGACTTGGTAATAGTGGAATGCGAGACCGATCTGTGGATATGTTGTGGATTACGATTAGGGGTCTCGCAGCTGCTAGCGGGTGAAAAGTGGCACATTCGCTCCAACAAGACGACTATGCGGCGCGTCCCAGGACTGGCTGCGTGCAATGTGCGCAGCGGCGGGCATCGATCGGAATCTCGCTGAGGCATTCCGGGCATTTTTTCGTGGTGGGATCGGGTGCCTTTTCGCCTTTGTGCATCCGCGCCACCAGCGCGTTTACCGGGGTTACCACGAAGAAGTAAATTGCCGCTGCAATCAGAAAGAACGAGACGCAGGCGTTGATAAAATCGCCAACCGGAAATGGAGTGCCGCGAAGCGAAAAATGGATGTTTGAAAAATCCGGTTTGCCGACGAGTGCGGCGATGAGGGGCGTGAGCAAATCTTTAGTGAGCGCCGCGACCACGCCGCCGAAAGCCGCGCCGATCACTACGCCGACGGCCATATCCACTACATTGCCACGCAGAATGAACTTCTTGAATCCACTGAGCATTTGAAGCTCCTTCCAATATATTGGCCGTCAATTATGACAGGAACGGGAGCAAGGTCAAGAGCTGGACTTCGCTGGAACCGCAAACCACGGACGCAAACCAGGGACCCGAACCATGGAGCGGCGGACGCCTTCGTCCGCCCGCGGCAGGAATCAGCCACTGCAACCCGTAGCGCTACTCCCCGGACGAAGGCGTCCGGGGCTCCATCCTACGTAGCAGTCATGAATTTTGAAAAACGATTCGCATCAAGCCATCGCTTCAGCGATGCCAACAACCGGGCCCTCAGATGCGCATGGGCATGACGATGTACCGGTACTTGTAATCATCGCCTTCGGCGGGACGGAGCTGGCCTGCGGATTGCGAATCTTTCAGTTCCAGCCGCACTTCGTCGGTGCCGGAGGCTTTGAGGAAGTCCACAAGATATTGGGCGTTGAAGCCGATAGTAAGGGTCTCGCCATCGTAAGGGGCTTCGATGGAATCCTCGGACTCGCCCGCTTCGGTAGACGAAGCGGAGATTTTCACTTCGCCTTTTTCCAGCTTCAGGCGTACGGCACGCGAGCGCTCATCGGCAAATTGGGCGACGCGGAGGATGGCCGAGTTCAAGTCCGAATTGTTCAGCGTGATGCTCTTATTGTTGTCTTTGGGCAGGACGGCTTCAAAGTTGGGGAACTGGCCCGTGAGTTGGCGCGAAGTAAGCAGCCGCGACCCGATGCGGAAGAACAGAGTGGAATCGTCCTTGGCGAACTCAACCGTGTCAGCGTCGGTGGAATCGAGCAGGGATTTGAGTTCGTCCATGGCTTTCTTCGGGACGAGGGTTTTCATCTCGCCAGAAATGCCCTCGAACTTTTCGCCACTGCGCTCGCAGTGGGCGAGGCGATGGCCGTCAGTTGCGACCATCGTGATCGACTCCGGCTTCAACAACATGAGCGCACCATTCAGCGTGTAGCGCGATTCTTCGCTGGAAATGGCGAAACCGGTGCGGGCAATCAAACCGCGCAACACCTGGCCGGGAATCTTGACCACGCCGGCGGTGGGAAACGCCGGCAGGCTGGGGAAATTCGATTTGGCCATGCCGACCATCTTGGTATTGGAGCGTCCACAGCGGATGCTCACCCAGTGGTTATCCAGCAACTTGATGGTGATGTCGGCGTCGGGCAGGAGCTTTACGTAGTCGTGCAGCTTGCGCGCGGGAATCGTGCAGGAGCCTTCCTTCTTCACTTTGGCGTTGCACGAAGTGCGCAGGCTGAGATCGAGGTCAGTCGCGGTGAGCGAGAGTTTGCCCTCCGCCGCCTCGAATAAATAATTCGACAGAATAGGAATCGTGGTCTTGCGCTCGACCACGCCTTGCGTGGCGGTCAACTCGCGCAGCAATTCGACCTTGCTGACCGTGATCTCCATCGTCCCTACCGCAACGGCCGCTTCCACCGGCATAGACTTTTTCTCCCCTGCCGCGTGCTACTTTTATTACTACCCTTATATCAAATGCAAAACCTATTAAACCAGTAGTAACAGTAGGCGAGTCGGAGAAGTGGAAAACTTTATGAACCGTCCTATTGTCACCACTTTGGGGACCAGCCCTTCGTGTGAGAAATCGGTCCCGATCTTGGCGGAGACCCTACCACAAAAATCCCGCATTTCCAGTTTCGCCCGGGCCTTGCACAGTTTCCACATCGCATTCACAGCGGGACGAAAGGAAGACTGCGCTGCACCATGCAAAACCTGAAAACTACTGCGATTAACCGCCCAATTGCTCGGTTAATTTATTGAGCAGCCTGTTTAAATCTTTGTCGTTCTTGCGAACCTCTTCAATCTTCTCCACCGAGTGCAGAACGGTAGTGTGATGCTTTCCGCCGAACTGCCGTCCGATTTCCGGCAGTGACGCTTCGGTCATCTGCTTGGCCAGGTACATGGCGATCTGGCGCGGGTAGACAATCGCCCGCGAATTATCTTTGGCTTTAATCTCGACCAGTCGCAGACCGAATTGTTCCGCCACCATTTTTTGGATCGACTCGATGGTGACCTTGCGGGCTTGCGAGTCGATAAAGTTCTTCAGTACCTGCTGCGCGTAAGGCAGAGTGATCTCGGCGCCGATCAGCGAAGAGTGCGCCACCAGCCGAATGAGGGCGCCTTCCAGCTCGCGCACGTTCGAGCGGATATTTTGCGCGACGTAGAGAGCCACATCGGTGGGCAATGTTACTTTTTCCTGCTCCGCTTTCTTCTGCAGAATTGCCACTTTGGTTTCGAGATCGGGCGGCTGGATGTCGGCGATCAATCCCCACTCGAAGCGGCTGCGCAGGCGGTCTTCGATCTCGGCCAACTCTTTCGGCGAACGATCGCTGGCAATCACGATCTGCTTCATGGTGTCGTGCAGAGCGTTGAAGGTATGAAAAAATTCTTCCTGAGTACGCTCCTTGCCGGCGAGAAACTGAATGTCGTCAACCAGCAGAACGTCTACGCCGCGGAACTTGTCGCGGAAGCTGGTCATTTTGTCGTAGCGCAGCGAATTAATCATGTCATTGGTGAACTTCTCGCTGGATACGTAGCAGATGGCGGCTTGTGGCTGGCGTCGCTTGACCTCGTGTCCGATGGCCTGCATCAGATGCGTCTTGCCCATCCCAACTCCGCCATAGAGAAATAGCGGGTTGTAGGCCTTAGAGGGCCGCTCGGCGACCGCCTGACACGCGGCATGCGCGAATTGATTCCCGGAGCCGATTACGAATGCGTCGAAGGTGTAGCGCGGATTTAATTGCGCCGCGCCATCCCAATCGAAGCGCGCCTGCGCCGGAGCCGACGCAACCGGAGGCGCAGAGAGCCCTCCGTTGTGGCGCACCGCGGTAGAGGCGGGATCGTCCTCGGGCGTGACGAACTTGACGTCATTGAACTCGAGGCCAAGATTGTCGATGGCTTCCTGAATCAGATCCGCGTATTTGTCGCCGGCGTGGCGGAACTCCACCGTGGGCACACGGACGAATAAAATCCCTCCACTGGAATGGCTGTACCGTGTGGGTTTCAGCCAGGTGTCATAGGAGTGCCGATTGATCTTTTTTTCCAGCGCGTCGAGAATGCGCATCCACGGATTTGGGGAAAGCGTTGTTGTGACTGACATAATTATGAAATACTCGCCGCGGCGTCCCGGCGGCTGGCTGAGGGCGCCTGTTAATAAATGCTGTTTACCGAATTGCTGATGGAACCCTTAGTGTACTGCGGAATGCGCCTCTTGTAGCTTGCGCGGTTGTCATGGTGAATGAGAATTTCTTAAAGCCGAACAGTGCCGCATAGTAGCACGAAATTTTTTTCGTCGCACAAAAATCTCAACGAAAATTTTTGATGCACGCTCATTCACAACGCGAAGCGGCGCGCCTGTCAAGTGTCTAACATGTAACTGCAACGGGAGCGGTGCAAAGCATGAAGCGGGATTTGAAATTTCCCGGCGGCGAGAAGTCCGAAATTCCGGCTGGTTCCAAAATTTTTACAACGTGAAACCAATCCCGATGATCGGAGGACGCTCGATTTAGAATCGGAAGCAAGACCTACTTCGCCGCGTCGCGGAGAACGGCTGCGCGAGACGGAGAAGAAATTCGAGAAGCTGAGCGTCCTCCCTTTGCCCTTACGGCACTTGGTCATTTATACTTACCGTTTGCCTCAAGACTGTCGACGGAACCAGGAGTAGCGATCTTTCATGCCCAAGCGTACATTCCAACCTAACCGGCGCAAGCGAAGCAAGAAGCATGGGTTTCGCACGCGCATGAAAACCCAGGGCGGCAAAAAGGTAATATCCCGCCGCCGCGCCAAGGGACGGAAGCGGGTGTCAGTAAAGCCCGGATTCCGCGAGTAGCTTTTTTCGTGCCGCTTACTTTCATTGTTGAGAGACCTGGCCTCTTGTTGCGGCCTGAGGAAACGGCGGCGGATGCCGCGCTGGTAACTCGGCTCGATTCCAGAATGCCACCAAAGAAGGCAGCACGATTTCCGCGCACGGCGCGGCTTTTGCGCCACGCGGATTTCGAGCGCGTTTACAAACAAGGGCGGCGGCATTTTTCCGCGTCGATGACGGTTTTTTATTGGCCGCGTCCGGACGCCAACGTGGAGGAGCCGGCAGAAAAAGTAGCGGCGAGGATGCCGCTGCTTCGTGGCCTGCGCGTGGGGTTTACAGTGGGGCGCGCGCTGGGCGGAGCGGTGCAGCGCAACCGCATGAAGCGTCGCCTGCGCGAAGCGGTTCGCATGTCTCTTCCGGCCTCAGGGATTGCGGCGGACGTGGTCATCAACCCGAAGAAGTCATTGTTGACATCTGACTTCGCCGATGTGCTGAACGAAGTAAAACGGGCGTTCGAAGTGATGGAACAGAAATTGTCAGGGAAGGCGCGGCCGGGGGCGGCTGCTCCACGCGAGCGTTGATGAATTGCAACAAAATGGGTTGCAACAAAATGGACTTCGCCAAAATCGTCACGCTGCAATTGTTGCGGGCCTATAAGGGGGCGATCTCGCCCATGTTTCCGCCAGCCTGCCGCTATGTGCCGACCTGCTCCGAATATGCCATGGAAGCGGTTGAGCGCTTCGGCGCCCTGCGTGGTGGATGGATGGCTCTAGGCCGAGTGCTGCGCTGCCATCCTTTTGCCCGAGCCGGTTATGACCCGGTAGCGCCAGGGAAGAGCGCGGATCATTTGCAGAAGTGCGACGCCTGCGCAGCAAGAGTTTGAACGGTAGATAAAATTTGGCCGACTTTAAAAATCCTCAACAAGAGCCCGGCGCGGAGAAGCGGCTGCTTCTCGTGTTTCTTCTGACGTTCGTCGTTCTCATTATTTTCCAGCCCTTGCTGAAAAAATATTTGCCGCAGGCCCCGGCCACGCCGCAAAAACAATCTGCTCCGCAGCCACCTCCGGCCGTGGCACCGCCTGCCGCTGCTGTGGCCACCGTGACGCCCGCGAAAGTTCAGCAGTCCACTACCAGCAAACAGGCTTCGTCCGAAACAGAAACTGTCGTAGAGAACGACCTTTATAAAATCACTTTCACCAATCGCGGCGCGCAGGTGAAATCCTGGATTCTGAAGAAGTTCGATAACGACGCGCAGAATGGCCCGCTGGAACTGGTGAATGACGCCGCCGCGCAAAAGTATGGTTATCCGCTCTCGCTGTGGACCTACGACGAGAACCTGCGCAGCAAACTAAGTTCAGCGCTCTATGTAGCTTCCAAAGATGGGCATCTCACTGCTCCGGCGGAAGTCACATTCGAGTACGCCGACCAGGATTTGGTAGTCCGCAAAACTTTCCATTTCGATCACACGTATGTTCTGAACGTCGAAACCTCCGTGCTGTATAAGGGCGCTGAAATATTTGCCGCGCCGGGGTGGCCGGCGGGTTTTGGTGATCAGGCTGCGCCAGCTTCCTACGCGGCGGCGCGCATCGATTACCACAACGATGCTTCCAATGAGCGCACCGCGCTGATCTTTCCCAGCTTTATGTCGCGCCTCGCAGTCAAGAGCATCAGCGGGGGCAACACGATAAAGGGACCGTTCGAGTGGGCGGGACCCGGCGATCAATATTTCACCGCGATTTTTATTCCCGACGATCCCGATACCGCCGCGGTGGTCACGCTGAAGTATCCTTTGCAAGTACCGCGTGATCCACAAAAGCCCGAAGCCAAAGAAACTTCGAATGTAGATGTTATTGGCGCAGCCGTTGGCGATCTTCGCGGGCCCACCGCGGAGCGCATGTATGTCGGCCCCAAGGAACTGTCTTCCCTCGAAGCCGTGCATGTGCCGGCAATTAAGAACGGCGATCCCGATCTGCGTGGCACAGTCGATTTCGGCTGGTGGGGCTTGATTGCACGTCCGCTGTTCTTGTGGCTGAAGTGGACCTACAAGCACATCGTGCCCAACTGGGGCTGGGCGATTGTCATTCAAACGCTGATCATCACCGTCGCCCTGCTGCCGCTGCGGATTACGCAGATGAAGTCGATGTTGAAAATGCAGCGCATCGCCCCGCAGATCAAAGCGATTCAGGAAAAATATAAGAAGTACAGCCTGCGCGATCCGCGCAAGGCGGCCATGAACGAGGAGATCAGTGGGCTCTATAAGAAAGAAGGAGTGAATCCCGCCGGAGGCTGTCTGCCGCTGCTGATCCAGTTCCCCTTCCTCATCGCTTATTACCGGATGCTGGGTGTGGCGCTCGATTTGCGGCACGCGCACTGGCTGTGGGTGAGCGATCTTTCCGCGCGCGATCCTTATTTTATCCTGCCGATACTGATGGTCGCGAGCATGTTTGCCATGCAGCGCATGACGCCGCAAGCCGGCATGGATCCGGCGCAG
The DNA here is from genome assembly GCA_049693675.1 of Candidatus Sulfotelmatobacter sp. Taxonomy (GTDB): domain Bacteria; phylum Acidobacteriota; class Terriglobia; order Terriglobales; family Acidobacteriaceae; genus Sulfotelmatobacter. The sequence continues at coordinate 11,472 of JBAVQD010000229.1, forward strand.
CAAAAAATGATGACATGGATGATGCCGCTGATGATGGGCTTCCTCTTCTTTAACTTTGCGGCGGGATTGAATTTATATTATGCGGAGACCAATTTGATTTCGATGGCGCAACAGGCCATCATGAACCGAACTAAACTGGGCCGCGAGATGCGCGAGATGATGGAAAAGCGCGCCAGGAAAAAAGAGAAGTAAGAGCTTAAGAGCTTTCTTATGGATAAAGTCGCTGCTGCGAATCGAATCAACGAATTTCTACAGGCGGTCGTGAATCTCGGCGGCCTTCATTTGAAGTACCGCATTGTTGTGGATCCTCCGGCGATGAGCGAGTGGGAAAAGCCAGAGATCTATGTGGATTTCTCCGGTCCGGATTCGGCGCTGCTGCTGGATCGTGGCGGCGAACTTCTGCGCGCGCTGGAACTGCTGGCGTTTGAAATTCTGCGATTGCCTTCCGGGGAGCACGAGAAAATTTCTTTCGACTGCAAGAACCAGCGTTCCTTGCGCTTGAAGGAATTGCGCATGGCTGCGACCGTGGCGGCGGAGAAAGTCCGGCAAACCGGTGTGCCTTTTCATTTTGCTCCCATGTCGTCGCGGGAGCGGCGCATGGTCCACCTGGCGCTGCGCGATGAAACGGATCTGCGCACCGAGAGTGATGGCGAAGGCCGCGACCGCTGTGTGGTGCTGTATCCGGCGGACTATAAATCCACCAGTGCCCAGAGCGTGCGGCGCACTGTGCCCTAGCGTTGCCCACAAAATATTCATGCGCCTTATCGCGGTTCCAACTTCGACATAATGGATTTTCCATCCCAGCTGTGCGCTTTTATTTTTCTGATCGTTGCGGTGCCTGTTCCCTTCGCTTGCCCGCAACAGTCCGCGCCTCCTTCCGGTAGTTCTTCTTCGGTGCCACATCCGCGAAAAACCGCGCCGGACGCCAATTTGCCCTTGGATTTGGGAACCGTGAGCAACGGCACATACCGCAATCCTGCTTTCGGATTTAACTGCAAGGTTCCTCAGGGATGGGTATTGCGAACCGAGGAGATGAACGAGGGCGATGACGAGCAGCCGGATCCGTCGGCGGCTGGCAAAACTGGTCGCGTGCTGTTGGCCGCATTTTCGCGGCCCCCGGCGGCGCGCGGCGAGGATGTGAATTCCTCGATCCTGATTGCGGCGGAGAGTACGTCCGAGTATCCGGGACTAAAAGAAGCCGCACAGTATTTCGCACCGGTCACGGAGATTGCCAAGGCGCAGGGGTTTGCAGTAGCGGAAGAACCGTACGAATTTGCGATCGGCGCGAAGACAGTGGTGCGCGGAGATTTTCAGAAGGACGTTGGTTCCCGCGTGATGCGGCAATCGACGTTAGTGATGCTGGCGCGTGATTACGCGGTGTCGTTTACGTTTATCGGTGGGACCGAAGACGAAGTTGAGGAGTTGGTTGCGGGATTGAGTTTTGCCGTAGCCGCAAAACCGCATCAGCGCTGAGCTCCAGGAAAGGCATTCATCCGGCAGCATGAAACTGAAATTGCCAGAGGGCCCGTTTAAAGCGTATTTATTCGATTGCGACGGCACCATCGCCGATTCCATGCCGCTGCACTACCGCGCGTGGAAGCAAGCGCTCGGAGAATGGAATTGCGAATTCGAGGAAAAGCTTTTCTACGATTGGGGCGGAATGCCCGTGGCGGAGATCATCTCGACGCTAAATGTAAGAAATGAACTGCGAATGCCGGTCGAGACTGTGGCGCGTCGAAAGGAAGCACTTTACTTCGAACTGCTGCCACAACTGCAGGCTGTTCCGGAAGTTCTGCGGCACATTGAGGCGGAGCACAAGAGAATTCCTTTTGCCGTGGTTTCGGGAAGCACGCGGGAATCGGTGACAGCGTCCCTTGTCGCGCTGAAACTGCTCGAGCGCTTCGATGCGATGGTGTGCGCAGGAGACTATACGAAGAGCAAGCCCGACCCCGAAGCATTTCTGTTGGCGGCCGCGAGGCTTGGCGTGTCGCCAGACTTCTGTTTGGTTTTCGAAGATACGGAAATGGGTATTCAGGCGGCGAAAGCCGCCGGGATGGCTTCGATTAAACTTCCTCCGCCGTGGGAGAGAGCGAAGTCAGTCAGGATCCATTCAATCTAGGGGTTCGGGTTCGAGAGCGATGTTGGTTTCGCCCGCCGCCTTTTTGGCGGCGTATTTTTTCATCCACGCTTCCCAGCTTTTTCCTGCGGCGGTATCCCTTCCTGAAAAAGCGAGGGCGGCGATGTCCGCATAAGAGACGGAAATTTTCTCGTTCGAGTGTTTCGGGTAGAGCCGGACAATGGAATCCTTCAGCGTGGCCGCAGTGCGACGGTCGAACAAATAGCCTTCGATTTTCGACCCGTCTTTCCGAGTGATGGTGACGTCTCCGCGATAGTCAAATGCTTTTTCCATGGCGACGCGGATCTCTTCGTCGCTCGCGAGTTGCGGGATCCAGCCTTCGAGTTTTTCGTGGACGGTTCCGGGAGCAAGCTCCAGAGTGTCAGGATTGGCGCTGGTGTGCGGAACGGCTTGCGCGTCCTCGTGGTCGATGTGGCCGGATGCTTTGCCTGTCATGGATTCCTTAAGAACGGTCTGACTTTCAGAACGGTTTGACTTTGGGAACGTCTGACTTTGGGTGGCGCAGCGGTTCACCGCTGCGATTGCCAGCTCCAAAATAAATACGGGCTTTAGCCCAACACCCGCGACTCCTGTGGCGCGCTGGTCGGCGCGATATCGAGACTGACGAGCCAGATTTCGCCGCGCCTCATTGCACCTTTACCCCAATTCAGTTATCTCGATTCGTTCCACCGCGCATGATCTCAGAGGAGTTCGCGGCCAACAGGTCTGCTGTCGAGCCATTTTCGTTCTTGTTTCGAGCCTTTTTTCGAACGACGCGCCTTGGGATGGCATTGGGCCAGCAATTCGTTCAGGGTATACCGCGGACTCGGCCGAGGCTCCACGACAAGCCGGCCACTTTGAATCGCGATGCCGACCTTGACGCCAGGCCGCAATTGCAGGACGTCGAGCAGCGCGGGCGGGACGGCTAACATGACTGAGCCGCCGAGTTTGCGCAGGTTGGTGGTATGCATAGGTATTCCCTAGTTATATTCTAGTATAACATGCGGTACTGGACTTGATTGGTCGCGCTGTTGGAGCACCACGACGTACCTGTTCGCATGATCAAGACGAGTCAACCGTGTTACGTCGTACACGAAGACGAATTTCAGATTGTTGCGGTGCCCTTCGCCGACTCCGACATCTGAGTTTGCACTGCCGACAGTTGTCGGCCAGGAGTGTCCGACCCACACAGGCTAGTCTAAGTCTCTCCAGTTCGGGCCCACGCCCATTTCCACGAGCAAAGGGACCGCCAGGGGGTGGACTTTTTCCATGTGCTCTCTCACCAGCGATTGCATCGTGTCTACTTCTTTCTCCGGGACTTCGAAAACCAGTTCGTCGTGGACTTGAAGAGTCATTCGGGATTTTAATTTGCGCTCCTGAACGGCCGCATCGATGCGGATCATCGCTACTTTAATCAAATCTGCAGCCGTCCCTTGCAGCGGAGTGTTCACCGCAGTGCGTTCGGCAAACCCGCGCTGGTTTGAGTTCTTACTGTTGATGTCAGGGATGGGCCGCACGCGCCCGAACAGAGTTTTTACTTTCAGATCGCGGCGAGCCTCTTCAAGTGTTTTGTCGATAAATTTCCTGACGCCGCTGTACTTCTCGAAATAAGCCGCGATAAATTGTTTCGCCTCGGAGGGCTCGATGCCGAGATTTTGCGACAGCCCGAAAGGCGAGAGGCCGTAGACAATTCCGAAATTGACCACTTTGGCCTGGCGCCGGTGATCAGCCGTGACCATCAGCGGAGGAACTCCAAACACCTGAGAAGCAGTGAGAGTGTGGATGTCGTCACCGCGACGGTATGCTTCAACCAGCAGCGGATCGTGCGAGAAGTGCGCAAGCAGGCGAAGCTCGATCTGCGAATAATCGGCCGTGAGCAGAACATGACCGGGCTCAGCGATAAAAGCGGCGCGAATGCCGCGTCCCAGTTCAGTGCGGATGGGAATATTTTGCAGATTTGGATTCGCCGACGATAGCCGTCCCGTGGCGGTTCCAGTTTGCCCGAATGTCGTGTGCAGCCGTCCCGTAGAGCGATTGATGAGCGCCGGCAACGTGTCGACATAGGTGGATTTCAACTTTGTAAGCTGGCGGTAATCAAGCACCATCCGTGCGATAGGGTAATCCTCGGCGAGTGTTTCCAGTACATCGACCGCGGTCGAAATAGTGCGGCCCTTGCCATACTTCACCGGCTTCGGCAGATTCAGCTTGTTAAACAGAACATCGCCGAGCTGGCGCGGAGAGCCAATATTAAATTCCGTACCGGCGATCTCTTGAATTTCTTTTGCTTTGATTCCGATCTCGCGCTCGAGTTCGGTCGACATTTGCGCCAGCGCGGCCGTGTCGATTTTTACCCCCGCCTGCTCCATGCGGGCCAGAACCGGAACCAGCGGGAGATCAATCTCTTCGTAGAGCTTGGTGAGTCCAGCCTGTTTTATTTCTTCGCGAAAAGCAGAAGCAAGCCTGCCCGTTATATCTGCGGCTTCCGCAAGATCGCCGCTGAGCTTGAGATTGAAGCGGCGCAGAGCCACATCTGCCAATCGATGCGAGGAGTAAGTTGGATCAAGCAGATAGGAATACAACATCGAATCGTGCTTCACACCGCTGACACGGATGCCCTGCAGATCGAGGGCGTGAATGGCCGCTTTGTAGTCGTGAATTGTTTTGGGCGTATTTACGTCAGCCAGGATAGCTCGAAGTTTCACGGCCGCGCCGCCGGAATCCAGTTTGACGATGGTAGCGGAGCCAGCGGCCCCCGAGATGGCGATGCGGCGTGAAGCGGCTTCGGGGGCCGACAGCGACGCCTCTGCAGAGCCATCCGTCAAAGGAAGCATCGCATCTTGCGGAGCCTCGTCAACGACTTCTTCATCGGCGACTGGCAGCGATTCTGCCTGATCCAGTTCCACCGCGACGGCTAGTGAAGCTTCCGGCGCGATAGAAGCGACAGTAGCCTCCACGTCCGCGGTGGATTGGGCTTCTGCGTAGTGCGTCTCCGCGATCTGAACTTCCGGAAGCAATTCCTTCAACAGCGAAGTAAATTCCAGTTCGGTAAAGAGCTGGCGCAGTGAAACGAGATCAGGCTCGCCGGCGCGCATGGCCTCGACATTGAATTCCACGGGAACATTCGTGTCGATGGTCGCCATGCTCTTGCTGAACAGAATGATGTCGCGATTGTTCAGCAGCGACTCGCGATAAGTTTTCTTTTCCACTTCGGCGGCACGGTCAAGCGCAGCTTCCACACTCCCAAACCGCTTGATAATCTCGACCGACCCTTTATCGCCGATGCCGGGAGCGCCGGGAATATTGTCGATGGTGTCGCCACGCAGCGCCATCACGTCGATCACCCGCTCCGGAGGCACTCCTAGAATTTCTTCCACCTTGGCGGCGTCGCAGATCAGATTATCTTTCGGAGGATTAAGAATCTGAACATCGTCATTGACCAATTGCATCATGTCTTTGTCGCTGGAGACGACATAGACGCAATACGAATCGGCTGCGGCTCTGCGGGCCAGTGTGCCGATCACATCGTCGGCTTCGAAGCCCGCCAGTTCAAGGATAGGAATACGGTAGGCGTCAAGCGCGCGGCGAATGTAAGGAATCTGCTGCGCAAGATCCTCGGGCATTGCGGCCCGGTTGGCCTTGTAGCCTTTGTATTCGATCTCGGTAAACGTCTGCGTTTTGATGTCGAATTTACGAACGCTGGTAATCGCCTCCGCCTGCGTGTCGCGAAAAGTCTTGGCCGCCACATCGAAGACGGCGGCGAGATAGGCCGGAGAAAAATCTTCGCGCAGCTTCCGCAGCATGTTCACGAAAACGTAAACGGCGGCAGTAGGCAAGCCCGTCTTGGTGGACATGGAGCGCTGGCGCGCCATGGCGTGATAGGCGCGGAAGATGAACGACATGGTATCGATCAGGTATATGCGCTCTTTTTGATGGTTCGGCTTGAGCGCGGAAGACGGCGCAGGGCCTTCCAAAGATGGTTTACGAACAGGCAAGCTCTTAGTTTAGCAGGATCAATACGCGCTAAAAGTCGACGGTAAAGTCCGCTTGCACAATTTTCCTGGTTGATCCGCCAGGGCTGTTGCGGAAAATCAGGTAGTACTTCCGCGGCTGATCCTGCGAAGCGGGAAGACTGAAGTCCACATCTTGATCATGCGATGCGTCCGCGGAGAACAGCGCTTCGCCGGCGTGCCCGTGCACAAAATCGGCGTACTGATCTTCCTTCAAAATGAGGAAATCGACATTCGCACTATCGTCACTGGCGTCGGCGGAGATCTGCTTCACGAAAGATTTGTAATTTCCGTGAAGGTGCGGCGTGACGGCGTGCGCAGGAATCTCGAAGGGAAAACTCGCCGAGGAGGTAAGAGAAAACGTTTTGTGCAAAATCGTTTGCGAACCCGAGGGCGAAGCAGCCACGCGATCCATCGGCAGTGCAACATCTTCGGCAGGCGGCTTTTTAGTCTGGCAAGCGGTGACGAAAAAAGCCATGGCAACCGCAACCGCCAGAAGTACGAATCGGCTGCGGCTCATTAAATTCATGCTCGAACCGTTTTTCCATATTCCGTGGTGTAGTGCAACTGAATTTCTCCACATGTTCCCTGCTCCGCGGAGTACACCACGCAAGTATCGAAGGGACGCGAATACACGTGCGGGCTGACGGCACGCTGGTTAAATTCGCGCGGATTAAAGACCCGGTGCACGGGTTCGAGCGGGTTAACCGCGCAAGGATGCTGCGCATTCATCTCAACGATTTCGGTGGACTTGATGGCGCATTTGCCGGCGGCAATGTCCTGGTGAAGCACATGATAGTTTTCCACCTGCAAACGTCCGACGGGGACGGCCATCCAGCAGTTCTGGTCGCGATGATTGTGGATGGAACTGGCCTGTCCAAGTTCCCAGCAAACCGCAATCAACTCGTAAAAAGCGGTCTTATCGATTAAATTGCGCGTGTAGTGTTGGCGGTCCCACGTGAGATAGGGCGTCAGCGACTCCGGGTTGAGCGGATTCTCTCCCAGGAATCTGCGAATTTGCTCGATGGGTACAAATGCTGCTTCGGGAAATTTACGCAGAGCGGTTACGAAATCGTGAATTGGAATTTGTTTCGTCGCGGTAGCCATGGCTCGGGAAAAGTATAACGGATGTGTCCGTCGCTCGTTTACTCGATGAACATGCAATCTCCATAGGAATAAAAGCGATACTTTTCTCCGACGGCATGTTCGTAGGCGCGAAGGATCTGTTCTTTCCCGGCAAACGCGCTGACTAACATCAGCAATGACGATTGCGGCAAATGGAAATTCGTCAGCATTGCACGGACCACCTTGAATTCGAATCCGGAGTAGATAAATATATCCGCCATGCCGGACCCGGGAAGGATCGAGCCTGTGCCCGCGCGCGCCGCGTGTTCGAGAGTTCGAACCGTAGTAGTGCCAATGGCAACGATGCGACGGCCCTCTTTCAGCGCGCGAGTGATCGCGCCGGCCGCATCCGAAGATATGGAATAAGGTTCGGAGTGAATTTTGTGATCTTCCACCCGCTGCACGCGAACCGGCTGGAACGTTCCCAACCCCACATGCAGGGTGACTTCAACGGTCTCAATCCCGCGGCGGCGGATGCGGTCGAGGACTTCCGCGGTGAAATGAAGTCCGGCAGTCGGAGCGGCAACCGAACCTGGGGGTGCGGCGTAAACAGTTTGATAGCGCTCGCGGTCTCGCGAAGAGTCCTCGCGAGCGATGTAGGGCGGGAGTGGAACGTGGCCGATGCGATCAAGAATCAGGAAGAAATTCTCGACCGGCTGAAAGCGGATGCGGCGCTCGCCGAACTCACCACGGGCAATTACTTCGGCTTGCAGCTCATCCTGCTCGCCGAAAAATAACCTTTCTCCTACCCCGATTTTGCGTCCAGGACGAACCAGGCACTCCCAATCGTTCGGCTCGCTGGATAGCTGGCGAGTCAAAAGAACTTCGATTCGCCCGTGGAGAAATTCCCGGGCCGCAGGATTTTGAGGGCTTAGAGGTTGGGCTCGCGCGCCTTTGCGGCGGCCATAAAGCCGGGCGGGAAAAACACGAGTATTGTTAAAAACCAATAAATCGCCAGATCGCAATCGTTCGGGAAAGTCGCGAAACAGGCTGTCAGACCACTGTCCAGAGCCGCGGCCCACGCATAACATGCGGGAAGCGTCGCGCGCGGCGAGCGGTTCCTGAGCAATCAGCTCGTCGGGAAGTTGAAAGTCGAAGTCAGAAACCAGCACGGCGTCGATTATAAAAGCAACGCGGCCATCCCACTTTCAGCTCCGGGCCAACATATTCTGTGATCTTTGGTAAATTTGTTTGTCTGCCGCGAGCAAGGTGCGATACTATGCGGGGGCTGGAGCTTTAGCCGCTTTCGTCACTCCCCCAAGAGAGTTTTCCATGTCCGCTGAACGCAAACACAGGGAAGAGATTGTTCGCTACGGACGCATGCTGCATGAGCGTGGCTTCGTGGCGGCAATGGACGGAAATCTTTCGGTCCGGCTGGATCATGAGCGAATATTGGTGACGCCCACCTGCGTCAGCAAGGGCGCGATGCGCGGCGGGGACATGGTCATCGTAGACCTCGAGGGCAAGCGAGTGTCAGGGCGGCGCAACGTGACCAGCGAAATCGGGATGCATCTCCTGATTTACCGCACGCGGCCGGACATTCAGGCGATTGTGCACGCTCACCCACCCACTGCAACGGGATTTGCCGCCGCCGGCATGGCCCTCACCGAACCGCTCGTCTGCGAAGTGGTGATGGGCCTGGGATGCATTCCGCTTGCCCGCTATGGCACGCCCGGAACTTCGGAGCTAGCCAAGACGCTCGAACCCTACGTCCCTCACTACGATGCCATCTTGATGTCGAACCACGGCGTGGTGGCCTATGGCGATACGATTGAACACGCCTACATGAAGATGGAAACCGTAGAGCATTTCGCGCAGATCGCTCTGGTCACGCACCTCTTGGGCCGCCAGCAGCCGCTGAGCGGCGGAGACATCGAAAAATTATTGCTGGCGCGGACAAAATATTTCGGTGGGAAAATGGCCGCGTCCATGCCCATGGCGATGACAAGGCCTCCAGAAAAAGTCAGCTAGTTTTGCGGCCCGATTAAAAATTAGCGGCACGAATCAAACTTGTGCCGCTTTCATTTTGTGCCTTGCCAACTATTCCCCTCCGATGCGGAAGCGAAATCCGGCGCGGAAATTTATAGGCAAAGCCGGATAGCCGACAACCTCATTATAGCGACGGTCCAAAGCATTCTCGACATTCGCATAAGCGGTCACGTGTGAGTTGAAGGCATACCAGCCGCCAAGGTCGGCGCGAACATATCCCGCGGCATGGTCGATGTTGAAGCCGAGAAAATCATCGTCCGGCCGGCGCCCGACGAAACTTCCACTCAAATTCGCGCCCCACTTACTTCCCAGATAGGACAACAAACTCGTCGCAGAATGTTTTGGCCGCCGCAGTAGTGGCTCCCCCGGAAGGTATTGCGAATCGATGGGAGCGGGATTGCTGAGAATCTCCGTCGACGTATAAGTGTATGCCGTATCCAGCAACAACCGGCTTCGCAGTTTAGCCTGCAGTTCGACTTCCGCGCCTTGAGCAAAAGCCTGATTCACATTGAAGTATTCACCGACAAACGTCGTGGGATCGACGGTTACGTAATTGATCTGATCGTGAAACAGATTGTTGAAGTACGTTCCATTCAGAACGTATTTTCCGCTATAGAAATTTTGCTGAATGCCCGCTTCGAAGGCGCGAACCCGCTCCGGTCTCAGGCCGGGATTCGGAATAGAATACGGCGGTCCGGCAAAAGTTTCTTCCAGCCGCGGCTCTTTGTATCCAGTCGCATAAGAGAATCGCAGACGTGTTCCGGAAAAAATCTCACCGCCGCGCCGCGCCAGCAGAGTTAAGGCTACCCGCGGCACTCCGGTATTGCCGAAGACGCTGCTGTGAACAAAGCGCCCGCCCGCAACCACCGAGAGCCTGCCCCAAGTGATTTGCTGTTGCAGGTAAGCGTCCTGATTGAGCCGCTGTCCGGGAGTTTGCGCGCCAATGCTGCCGACAAATCCGTTTTCGTTCTCGACGCGATATCCAAACGTACTCTGCGCCCAGCTTCGCTCGGAGTAGTCTCCCTGATATTCGAACCCGGCGCGGTTGATGTTGTCGTATTCGTGATCGGGAAAGTCGAACTGTCCATAGAGCGGACTCACGCGGTCCGGATCGCCATTCAGATTCACATCGTTGTAGCGATAAAGATAATCAAATCCGGTGAAGTGATGCTGCCAGCCCGAAGGCTCCGCCACCGTGAGTTCCACGCTGCCCAGCAAGCTGTTGAGCTGAGACCATTCGTTGGGGTCGGGCGGGAGCGGCTCCGTAATGCCATTCACATCGACCGGCGGATCGTAGCCGTTGAAGCTCCATTCGCCAGGAACTCCCGTGTGACTGTTCGAATGCCGCATATGCAGGCGCAAAGAAGTTTTCTTGTCGATCGCAACACCAACGTTTGCGCCCTGCAACGAGTCTGAGTATGCGTTGTTGATCCCCGAGCCGTTGGTATTGAACTGATCGCCCAAAAAGTTGTAATCGAAGCGTCCGCGTGCGCCGGAGATTGCGGCGTTCCCGTTGGCCGTCGCAAAATTTCCGCCGTCGGCGCCGAATAGGAGTTCGGGCGTGCGCGTGCTCCCAGTGCGGGTAAACACTTGCACCACGCTGGTCAGGGCGTCGGACCCGTACAGCGTACTTTGCGTCCCGCGCAAAAACTCTATGCGATTAGCTTGGGTGAGCGGCAGCGTCCCGAAGTCAAATGTGCCTCCAGGCTCGTTGATGGTGACGCCATCGACAATCACTTTGTTGTAATTGGATTCGCCGCCGCGCACGAACAGGGAAGACAAGCCTCCGCGCTGTCCCGCCGTATTCACCACGGCTCCGGGGAGAAAGCGAACGGCATCATTGGCGGCCACGGGCTGCATGGTTTCGAGCTGACCGTTTTCCAGCGTCGAAACGTCGGCGCCGCTCTCTTCAGCGGGTACGGGATTACTGGTCGCTGTAACTACAACGGTTTCCGATGCCGGGGCGAGATGAAGTTGAATCGTGATGACATCGGAATGAGCAGGGACGTCCTCAGTCTGCGGAGCGAACCCCGGAGCCAGGACTTGAATCCGGTAACTGCCGGAGGACAATTCGCTGGGCTTTAGTTCGACGAACGAAGCAACTCCTTCGGCCGAAGTAGTAGAAGTTTTCAAAGCAGTGCCGGTCACTCTTGAAAACAGAGAAACCTGAGCGCCGGCAACGGCGGCTGATTGCGGATCGATGACTTTAACTTTGAGATCGGCAGCGGATGCTGCCGCGAGAAGAACGAAAACAAAAAACGAAGCGCAAAGTGCGCGCATAACCATCCTCCTTTTCACGCGAAAGGGGTTAAGGTGGACGGTTTACGCCGGTCTCCTGGCTTTGCGAGTGAGGACGCTCGAAACTTAAAGTTCAAACATCCGATTGCCTGCAGACGGCCTTCCCGGAATTTTCCAGTGACCGGCTGCGATTTCCTCGCTTACAGTTGCGCGGCAGCGCGGGAATTGCACCCGCTTCCCTGTCTTCGCCACAAGGCAAAGACGCGCAAACCGAAGGACATTTCAAAGAACGGAAAAATGTGGTGTAAGAAACTTACTGGCTGCATCGGCTCTAAGTCAAATTATCACGCGTTAAGTTTCCCGCTTAAGCATGTTTCTTTCGCGCGACTGTGGGCTCGCCCACAAAAACCAGGCAGCCGTTGGGATCGTTTATGTGAAATTCCGTCATGCCATACTCCCTCTCGAACAAATCCCGAATTTTGTACCGGTCCTTGAAGTTCTTCACGTGTTCCCAAAGCGATGCGATACTGGAAACTTCGATGTAAATTTCCGTGTGCCCACGAACGCATCGCATCACCTCTTCCGACGCCGCCCTCATGAAGTGGATGGTCTGCCCATCGCGCTCGACGATCGAGTACTCCGAAGATTTCATCACGGCATTGAAGCCGAGAACTTCGTGATAAAACGTCAGCGTCTCTTCCATCTTGGCTACGGCCAGCATCGGACTGATTTTCTTAAAAGTGATCGTCATCGACTTTCCATTCGACTTAGCCAGTCTCAAACGCCGCAAGCAGATTCGTCCGTGCCGAGCTTTCTAATATGTCCCTCTGCAAACTCGCAGACGCGGTCGAGCGACTCCTGCAACTGTTGTTGATAGCGTTCCAGATCTTCGTCACTCGCCTCGG
>JBAVQD010000230.1:0-18479 GCA_049693675.1 Candidatus Sulfotelmatobacter sp.
AAGTTTTGTCGCGCGAAGTGGCACCGCTAGGCATCAAGGTCACGATCATCGAGCCGGGTGGCTTCCGCACGGACTTCGCCGGCAGTTCCACCAAGCTGAGCGAAGGGCATCCCGAATACGACTCGACTGTTGGAGCAACGGCCAGGTTTCAGCGCGCCTATAACGGTAAGCAGCCCGGAGACCCGAAGAAGGCGGCTCAAGCGATCGTTCGGCTGACGCAGGAACAGAAACCTCCGTTGCGACTGTTGCTTGGCAGCGATGCGTATAACGGGGCGGAGAAGAACGACCTTGCACGATTAGAAGAAGCGAGAGCCTGGAAAGAACTCAGCCTGTCCACCGATTTCTAGTCGGAGCCTGGCATGAACGTCTACCGGAGTTCGACTACGATGCAAATGGATGCGAAGTACAAAGCAGTGAAGCAGAATCGCTGCATGACGAGGGTCATAACTGCTCTCAGGTCCCCGATTAACAAGACTGTTTCGAGCCGATGTGATCCGAAGCCCGGATCCTTAGCGGGGGACGCGGTTCAGTTCTCGGTTGGTCAGCCATTCGGAAGTTGGGAAGTTCCGATCCAGCGTCCACACCTAGAAACCTAACTGACCGGTAAGAAGATGTCTTCCAGGCTCAAGTCTGGCCAGCGCACCGTGCCGGTTTCAGCCGGAAGCTTGACCGCGCCGCTCTACTTCTCAGTCGGTGAAGTTGCGCAGCTTTCTAACGGCGCGGGGCTGAGTATCGTCGTAGAAATGCGAGCTAATCCCCCCGCGACTGCGCTACTTTTTCCCGCGGATGAGCTCCATTTCCGAGCCGATAAATCCCCAGGAGTTCCACGCCCCACCCTTCACTACTTTCCGGAATAGATCGGCTGCCTCGGAGGGGTCGTGATGATAAAGATGCCAGTTCCCGACGCCATAGCCCACGGTGTCGAACGCGAGCTCGCCCTCGAGATCCTCCGGTCCTTGAGGCGGAGGCGGCAAGACCGAGTCAGCCGTAAGCTGTCCCTGATAGAAATGCAAAAGACGCAAATAGAAATAAAGGTGGGGCTCGGTGTTCTTGATGTCAGGCGTGATGCGCGTCAAAACCTGAGCCGCCTCCTGCTCTTTGCCGGCGCGGCGCAGCGAGACGTAGAGCCAGTTCGAGCAATCGATCAGGCTGTCGCTGTTCTTCGCCAGCGCTCGCGCTTTGTCAAACGATGACGCTGCCTCATCGAACTCGCGCAAGAAATAATGAGCCAGCCCGAGGTGATAATAAGCATCCAGCATCTCCGGAGCGAGCCGGGTTGCCTGCTCCAGATCATTCATGGCAGCTTTGAACTCTCGCAGTCCGAGTTCCCGATGTCCCCGCTCCAGATAAAGATCTGCGCTCTTTGGAGCAAAAGCTAATCCCTCGGTCGCCGTGGCCACCGCTTCTTTATACTGCCTCCGCCCCGCCTCTGCTTTGGAAAGCTGAAGAACCCGATCCACATTCTTCGGATCTGCTGCAAGGTTCTTGCGAGCGTTCATAACATTGTCGTCATCCGGCAGCGAATAGAGCTTGCGTCCGAGGCCGGAGGTAAGTTCACGCCCGCCACGTCCGGCTTCGGCGGCACTCTGAGATGGCAGCCGAGCCGCCAGGCCGAAAATTGCCACGAAGAGAAACATGCCAAAACGAGTGCTGCGCAGCGATCGGCTCATCTGTGCTGTCTCCTTCTCACCCCAAGCGACTAAAGGTTCGGTTTCAGCGCCGCGGCAAAGGCGGAAGAGCCACCTTCTGCTGAATCCCTGCACCCTCGACAACGGTGTAAATGAAATCTGCCGCGACGTCCCGCAGAACTTCGGTCTCGCCATTCGGCCAGCGAATGCTCACTTCATTCATCGTGTCGTTTGCCGCCAAACCGAAGAGCAATCGCAAGTCATTTTGCGAAAGGTAGCTGGCGCCACCGCGCACTTCACTGAACTGCACCAGCGCGCCGGCCTTCACCGTTACTCGCGCGCCAATCGCAGCCTTGTTGCTTTTCATTCCCACCAGCTTAAACAATACCCGGTGATTCGAGCTGTCGTTATGATTCAGCAGGAGCGATGGCGGCTGGCCCACGTTGAGCACCACAATGTCGACGTTGCCATCGTTGTTGATATCTCCAAAAGCTGCGCCCCGCCTCGATTGTGGAGGCATGCTTGCCAGCGCCTGGGAAACGTCTTCGAAAGTTCCATCGCGATGATTGCGGAACAGCAGCATCGGCTGCCGGTACGGTGTTCCTCCGGGAATGGTATCGACCTGGGGGTAGACGTGGCCGTTGGCGATAAACAAGTCCAGCCAGCCGTCGTTATCCATATCGAAAAACGCCGTGCCCCAGCTCACGAGAGGATAAGTTGGCCGCATCAGCCCGGAGCGCACACTAACGTCGGCGAAATTGTCTTTGCCGAGGTTGTGATACAGCGTTGAGCCTTGCTCAAAAAAATTAGTGACGATCATCGACAGTCGGCCTTCGTGAAGATAGTCACCCCAATCGACGCCCATCGACCCTTGTTCCATGCCGTCGCCACTGAGCGCGACTCCGTCAAGCAGTCCGACCTCGTCAAAAGTTCCGTCGTGCTTGTTGTGATACAGAAAGTTCGGCCCGGCGTCGTTGGCCACATAAAGATCAGGCCAACCATCGTTGTCATAATCGCCCCAGGTCGCTCCCAACCCGTAATAATGATGGGGATCATCCACGCCCGCCTTCTTGGACACCTCTTCGAATGTGCCATCACCCTTGTTATGAAACAGCAAATCCGATTCGCCGAGCATGCCCCACGGACCGCACTGCACCAACACTCCCTTGAAGCGGCAGAAGCGTGGATCGTTGCCGAACTGCGGCAGGTTGTCGATATCGACGTGCACGTAACGCGAGACGAAGAGATCTACCCGGCCATCGCGATCGTAATCGGCCCACGCGGCTCCCGTGCTGAAGCCGCCGGCGCCCACACCAGCCTTTTCGGTTACATCTTCAAACTTGCAGTTGCCCAGGTTGTGATAGAGCGCGTTGCCGCCGTAGCCCGTGACGTAAATATCCTGCAGCCCGTCGTTGTCGTAATCAGCCACGGCCACGCCCATGCCCCAGCCCTTATGACTGAGGCCGGCGGATTCCGTGATGTCGGTGAAATGAATTTCGCTATTCTTCGAGTCGTTATTCTTCGAATCAGTATCCTGGTGGTAGAGCGTAATCATCGGGTCGCCGCCGTGCCGGTAGCGCTCGACCGTGGAGCCGTTGACGGTGATAACGTCGAGCTTGCCGTCGTTGTCGCAGTCGATCAGTCCTACGCCTCCGCTCATCGATTCGACGATGTACTTCTTGTCGGGAGACGAAATGTGAGACACGGTCAGCCCGGCTTCCTGTGCTACATCTTCGAACTGCGGGACGGGCTGTTCGCCGGAATTCTGCGTTTTGGGTAACAATGCACTTACCGGAGGCTTGGCTGGGGAAGACTGTGCGAGCAGCATCGCAGTCAGCAGCCATCCCATCCCCAGGGAACGTGTCCACACGGAAAGCGGTGCTCGCATAGGCAGAGATCGATTATACAGGGCATGGAGAAGTCGGTGCTCAAGCTCAAAGTTGGAAATCACAGCGTACAGCCACGCCGATCGATGGGTTAGAATTTGGCGTATGCGAGTGCAAATCCGCGCCTGGCAGATTGCGAGAGTCTGTGCAATTTGGCTGCTGATCGTGCATGGTGTTGCGGCTCAAACGCAAGTGCCGCGCAACGCGCCAACCCCAACCAGCGAGGAGATACAGCTGCACACTTACCTCGAACAGGCCAGGGAAGCGATGCACAAAGGCGACAACGCGGCTGCACAAGAAGCTCTGCGGAACGCGTTGAAGATCGATCCACATTCGCTCGCCGCGCTGAACAATCTAGGAATCGTGCTGGCCCGGATGGGGCGACCGGCCGAGGCCATCCCGTTCTACGAAGAAGCGCTGCAATTCCATCCGGACGACGCTTCGACGGAACGCAATCTAGCTATCGCTTATTTCAAAGCCCAACGGTACGCGCCAGCCTGGCGCTTGCTTCGCCCGTTATCCGCGGCCTATCCCACCGACTTTCAGATTCTCGACTTGGCCGGCCTATGCTTGTTCGCTCTCGATCGTTATCCGGAAGCGGCGAGCTATCTGGAACGCGCAAACCAGGCACAGCCATCCGATATGGAGACGCTCGATATGCTGGGCAAGGCGTACCTGCGGATGAAGAACTACAAGGCGCTTACGGGCGTGTTTGCTCGAATCATGCAGGTGAATCCGAACTCGGCGTCCGCTCACATTATGATGGGTACGGCTTACGATCAGAGGTCGAATCGACCGGAGGCCATCAAAGAATATCAAGCGGCCGAAGCTGCCGACCCGAACTTCATGGGAGTCCACTCTGGCCTGGGTTTTGAGTATTGGCGAGAAGGCGAGAACGAACTTGCCGAGAAGGAGTACCGGGCAGAGTTGCAGCGCTTTCCCAGCGATCCGGTCTCGAACTGCATCCTGGCGCAAATTCTGTTCAACAACTCACAGCTTGCGGAGGCTGAGTCGCACTTTCGCGCCGCCATCAAAGTAAACCCGCGTTACGGGGAAGCTCTCTTTGGCCTCGGTAAGACAGAGATCGCTCTGAACCATCCCGCGGCGGCCGTCGATCCCCTACGCAAAGCAATTCAGATTGATCCCGACTATGCGGAAGCGCATTTCGTGCTGGGCACGGCGCTTCGGTTGTCTGGAGATGCGGAGGAGGGGAAGCGGGAACAAAAGATTTCGATCGATATTCAAGAGAAGAAACGTGCGGCTGCGATCGAGAAGACCGAAAGCCACGACAGCCAGAAATAGCAACCAGTTCCAGAAGCTTTGGAAGTAGAAAAGGCGCACGCCGCTAAGCGTGCGCCTTTGTTTTTTCGCCCGATCTTGCGATCAGAACTGGACTTTTGCCCCGAGCTGCAGAGTGCGCGGGTCGTGATATCCCGTAACTGTACCAAAAGCGGGATTCCCAGCCGTGCAGGATAGCGGATCGGCCGTCGACCCCACGCAAGAGGTGTTGATCGCGTTCGGACTGCCGTGATTGAACGTGTTGAACGATTCAAAGCGGAGCTGCACGCGCACCCGCTCGCCAAGATCAAAATTCTTGTGCAGCGACGTATCCCATAGCTGGAACCCGGGACCCAATAGCGAACCCGGCGCCTCGTTGCCGAAGGCTCCAGAGGCTGGGGAGAAAGCCGCTGTGTTAAAGAATTCAGCCGGGGTTTTCGGCCCGTTGACATCGCCGCTCCGGTTGGCTCGGATTTGAATCAAGCCTTCGCGTGCCAAATTAAGTCCTGAGTTGTCGTTTGCCGCAGTGGCGAACGGATCATTGCCCTGGGTTACCGTCAGCGACTGACCGGTTTGGATGTTCGCGATGCCGGAGACTTCCCACCCGCCAAGCAGGTAACCCTTCAAATTGCGCTCATTCCGAAAGAATGGTAATTGGTAAACGTAACTGAGAACGAAGATCTGAGGGGTGTTGAGCGTGGACAAGCCGTAGGCGGCTTTTACGTTATATGTATCCTGTATCCCCGAATCTCTATCAACCGATTGGGTGGTCAGGAGCTTCGAATACGTGTAGGCGACTCCCAGGGTCAAGCCGTTGGTAAGGCGGCGATTCAGCGAAACCTGTAAGGAGTTGTAGTTGCTGGTGAAGATCGGATTCCGCGATCGGATCGACCCGAAGCCCGGGAAGTTGACCAGTGCGTTGGCGTCCGAGGTAGGATTCGCAAGGCGTGCGACCACAGTCGGTTGGTTGAGGTCCTGGTCACCCAGCAGATGGGTGCCCCTGGTGCCGACGTAGGCGACTTCGAGGACTGTGTTTCGCATTATCTCATGCTGGACCGAAAGGTTGAAATCCTGGTAACTCGGAACTTTGAAAGTCGGAGTTCCGGTTACTACAATGTTAACCGGGGTTAGGGGCGTAGGTGCCGCTGATCCGTTTTGCACATTGTCAAATATGTTGAAGCTGGAGAGCCCGTTGTTGTTGATCGCCGATGTTTGAACCAGAGGCGGGTCGTCGAAAGCATTTTGCTCCCAAATACCGTTGAGAGTACGGTCATAGAAGAGGCCATAGCCGGCGCGTATCGCCCACTTGCCATTTCCAAATGGGTCATAAGCGAGACCGAATCGCGGGCCGAAGTTCTTGTTCGAATTGGGATTCACCAGGCTGCCAAACGGAGAGCAGCTCGCCGTGGAAGAGATCGCCTGGGCAGCGGAACAGCCGGTTCCTGTGGGAAAAACTATACCGTTGGCATAGGTGGCACTGTCGGCATTCGGAGTCCCCAAGACCATCCTGCCGGTGGCGGGATCGATTGCAGGGGCGCTGCCAAAAAGGAATCGCGAGGGATCGAAGTTCAGCAAGGTGTGATTGCTGTCAGACGGGGAGGGGAAATAACTATACCTTACCCCCAAATTCAGGGTCAGGCGCGGCGTGACTTTCCAGTCGTCCTGAACGTAAGCCTCGAAATTCACGTAGCGAAGGAAGGGAATCGTGTCCTTGCTTTGCTGTAAGTAAGAGTCTGCCTGTCCCAGAAGGAAGTTCGCAAATTCAGGATCTCCGCCTTTGGCCGTGTGGTCTGAAAAGGTGAAACTCGCCGCGCCATTGTCGGCATTCTCCGTTTTGATCAACCATGCCACTGTAACGCCAGCGCGGATGGTATGGTTCCCGTGCTGAATGGAGATGTTATCGAAAATGTTGCGATCTTTATTTCGTTCAAAATAGGGTGCATTCTGGTTTGCCAGGCCTACGTTGCCGGACGACGCAAAAGTGACCCCCGGCGCGCGACCGTACGGGTCCTGATATGTGGTGAGGCCGGTGAGCGTACTCGTGAACGCGGGCGACTGCGCGATTGCATTCGTCAGCACGGAATTGATGGCGCCGTAGGCATCAACGAATTCGACTTCGTTGACCACCTTCGGTGAAAGCGTCAAGCTCGCGTTGAGCACGAGATTGCGGCCGGGAGCGTTGAGAGACGTGGGTTCAACTCCCGGGTAGTTCGCAGAACCCCAAAGGCCAAACGGGAAATTCTCTGGTACAGAGTCCTGCATGTAACGCCCGAACAAGCGGACCTTGTCCCCTATATTTTGGTCAAGACGGATAGTGTCTTCCCGGAAATTGTTCAACTGGCTGAAATCCGTGACCAACTGTCCGTTGGCGTTTGCCGGATAGGCGCTCAGAAAGGCGTTCAGATACGCCTGGGCGTTCTTGCTAAAGCACTTCGGGCTGATCGTGGTGTTTCCGCCTGAAGTTGTGAGGCAAGTCGCTGCCGTTTCGCCGGTGGGCAGTACAGGAATCGGACTTGAGAAGGTTCCTGCCAATTCCGCTGCCGTTGGCACGGTGAACGTTTGTGGGTCAGGCGTGTTCGCCTTGCGCCACTCTTCCGACCAGAAGAAGTAGGTCTTGTTCTTGTCCGGGTGATACACCTTGGGAATAAAAAGCGGCCCGCCGATCGTGAAGCCGAAGTCGTTATAGTGCTCGACCGGGGTCGGGAACGCAGAGTAAGGAGAGCCTGCGGCAATGGATGCGCGATCCGTGAAGGTGTTCGCGTTGTAATCGTTGTTGCGGTTGAATTCGTAGACACTGCCGTGGAATTGGTTGGTGCCGGATTTCGTTGCGACGACCACCTGTCCGCCGCCGCTGCGCCCGAACGACGCATCGTAGTTGCTGCGTTCCAGCGTGAATTCCTGGATCGCATCGATGCTGGGCGTGTTGAGAAGCGTGCCGTTCGAGCCGCTGTCGTTGATGTCCGCTCCGTCAACCGTCCAGTTGTTGGCCCCGGTTCGCGCGCCATTGATCGAGATCTCAGTATTGCTTTGTAGGCCAAATCCGGGTTTGTCGCCAAGCTGGTTTGAGACGCCCGGTTCGAGCAATACAAGCTGTTCGAAGTTACGATTGCTTAACGCTAACTCACGGACCTGGTCGCCTGTGACAGTCCCGGATTCTTCCGCCGTGGTGGTTTGAATGGGTGTGTTTTCTGCCGTCACTTCGATGGTTTCGCTCGTCCTCCCGGTCTTCAACTGCACGTCGAGAGTGTGTTTTTCGGCGACATTCAGAATGACTTCGTTCGCCACGTAGGCCTGAAAGCCGGCGTTTCTGACCGTCACCGTATATCGTCCCGCCGGGAGGTTCGTGATATTGAAACTACCGGTGTTGGTGGTGGTCACGGAGCGGACATCGATGCCGGTCTCGTTGCTGTGAACCACGACCGCAGCGCCCACCACCACAGCACCGCTGGAATCGGTCACCGTACCTGTAAGCGTAGCCGCCAGCTCTTGCGCCAGCCCTGCCGTTGACAAGCCGAGGATGACTACGCAGACCGCTAGAAGTGAAGCCATCGTCCGCACAGTTCCGCACTCGACGCCTTGTCCCAAGTCCCTATGCCCTCGGTACGTCAATTTCTTCATCGCAGCGCCTCCTGAAAGCACCAACCGGGTTACAAACTGGTCCCTAATACAAACGAACTATAATAGAAACGAACTATGCTATATAGCACGCAATGCCTGATAGTCAAGAAAAAAAACAATAGTGTGAAAAAAGCGTCCGACTCAGCCTTCAGGGAACCTTCGTGCCCTTCACCAAAATAAACCTTTAATGGGGAAAGTCACAGCCACGGAGCGAGTTCCAAATCGGGAAATGACTGCGTCAAATGCGCATAGATTACTCATTTCCGGCCGGATTCGGCGCTGCCTGCATTCTGATCTGGCCGCACAGTAGCGTGGTTTCAGAACCAATCCTGCGGCAATCCGGGGCTGAAGGCCCGTCAAACGTCATCCCTTCAGGAATTGAGCTTTACATCAATCTCTCAATACGCTATATAGCATATGGCGCCGAAATGGTTGGGTTGAGGACCTACAGGCGCGGCTCGCCGTCCAAGAGGCTCTGGAAACAAGAAATATATGTCTGGAAATCATCGCAATCGGACGCCAGCCTACAAGAGGATCCAGAGCCAGATCCGCAACCGCATTACGTCCGCTGGCCTCAGGCCGGGGGATCCGGTTGCGTCGGAGCGCGAACTCGCCAAGATCCATAAGGTGAGTCTCATGACAGCCCGCCACGCCCTGGCTGGCCTGGAACACGAAGGAATCGTCGAACGCCGCCTCGGGGCAGGTACTTTCGTCGCCGTCCCCAAGATCCACTTCAACAAACTGATGAGCTACACCGAGCAGATGTCGAGCCGTGGTCTGGCTCCGCGCTCTCGCGTGCTGGTGGCGAAGGTGATCGAGGGCGATCCGGAAGTAGCGGCGAGGCTGGGGCTGCCAGCAGCCAGCCGAGTAGTAAGGATCCAACGTCTTCGGCTGACCGGGGAAGACCCATTCGCGCTGGAAACCTGCTACTTGTCCGCCGCGGACTTTTCCGACCTGGCCTCGGCCCCTCTGGGGCGGAGTTCGCTGTTTGCGATTCTCGAGCATAGCTATGCCACGAAATTGGCATACGCAGACGAAGAAGTAGATGCGACGTCCGCCGACGCAGACGTTGCCGAACTCCTCAGTGTGCCTCAAGGAGCTTCCGTGCTGCGTATTCGCCAGATTATCTATTCAACCAAGGGCAAGGCTACGATTTATGTAGTCGGTTTCTACCGCTCCGAACGGCACACGTTGTTTATCCGGCGTTTCCGCTAAGGGTTGCAGCCAGCGGCCCGTGAAAAGAGGCCACGATGCATCTCGCAGTTGCCATAATTCTCGCCAGTCTTGCGGCATCGGCGAGCGCCCCCAGTCAGACAGTGCCGCCGCAAGCCCCGGCCGCTGAGTTCGTGAACACTCTGATGCCGCAACCGTCGCATTTCTCCAGGCAGGAAGGGCGGCTTACCCTCTCGCCTTCACTGGTTCTCATCACGGATCACTACAGGGACGCGCGGCTCGACGCAGCCGTGGCGCGCAGCCTTGAGCGAATCGAAATACAAACCGGTGTTTCAATTCGAACATCTCCATCAGGCGCAGGCGCTTCCGGAACGCTGAACGTCAGCGTCGATGGGCGCGGACAAAGCATCCAGTCGGTCGACGAAGATGAGTCTTACGCTCTCGAGGTCAACCCCTCGGGGATGCGCCTCCACGCCGCTACAGTAGTCGGAGCGATGCATGGCCTCGAAACCCTGCGACAGCTGATACAGAGAGATGTAACGGGTTATTTCCTTCCCGCGGTGTCAATTCAAGACACCCCGCGTTTTCGCGGGCGCGGCCTCATGATCGATTGCGGGCGCCACTTCATCCCGGTTGAGGTTCTTAAGCGGACACTCGACGGAATGGCCGCCGTTAAGCTCAACGTCTTCCATTGGCATCTTAGCGAAGACCAGGGCTTCCGGATGGAGAGTCGGGCTTTCCCCGGGCTTACTGCGCAAGGCTCGGACGGACTTTTCTATACCCAGGAGCAGGCCCGCGAAATTGTTGCGTATGCGCGCGACCGGGGCATCCGTGTCGTGCCGGAGTTCGACATCCCGGGACACACCAGTGCATGGTTCGTCGGCTATCCCGACCTCGCCAGCGCTCCCGGTCCCTTTCACATCGAGCGGGAGTTCGGCGTCTTCGATCCGGTGATGGATCCTACGCGCGAAAGTACCTACAAGTTTCTCGATACATTTATCGCAGAAATGGCAGCCATCTTTCCCGACCACTTCCTGCACATCGGAGGAGACGAGAACAACGGCGTCGAGTGGAAGGCCAATCCGCGCATCCAGGCCTTCATGCGCGAACACAATCTCCGCGACACAGCCGCCCTACAAAATTATTTCAATCAGCGTCTGCTCAAAATTCTTGAGAAGCATGGCAAGCACATGATTGGATGGGACGAAATTCTCACGCCCGATCTGCCCAAGGACGTCGTCGTTCAGAGCTGGAGAGGTTTCGATTCACTGGCCGCGGGAGCGAAAAACGGGTACAGCAGCATTCTCTCCGCCGGCTATTACCTGAATCTGATGAGCACCGCCGCCGCCCACTACATGGTGGACCCTCTGCCCCAAGCGAACAGCCTGAGTCCGGAGGAGCAGGCGCGCATTCTGGGTGGAGAGGCGTGCATGTGGAACGAGCAGACTACTTCGCGAGACATCGACTCCCGTATCTGGCCTCGCGCGGCGGCCATCGCCGAGCGCTTCTGGTCGCCGCGTGACGTGGACAATGTCGATGACATGTATCGCAGACTCGCCGTCGAGTCACTGCGACTGGAAACTCTTGGTTTGACGCACATCTCCCAGGAAGCAGTCAGCCTACGGCAGTTGTCCGGAACGCGACAGATCGATCCTCTCGTTATCCTCGCATCCGTGCTCGAGCCCGTCACCTTCGACCAGCGCGCACATATGCAGCACCCGAATCAACTCACGCCACTCAATCAACTCGTGGACGCCCTTCCACCCGATCCGCCGTCGCGCCACAATTTTGAGCTGCTCGTGAACGCCTATCTTCAGGATTCCGCAACTCAATCGCAGCAAGAAGCCGAGCTTACTGCCAACTTCCAAGCTTGGATCGCAGCCGAACCCGGGATCCTGCGTTTGATGGCTGCCTCACCCATCCTCGCGCGAGCAGAACCGCGAGCTCACCAACTCACCGTATTGGGCACGATAGGGCTTGAGGCGGTGTCTCATCTTTCATCCGGACTGCCCGCGACTGCAGGTTGGAAGGCTCAGGAACTCGCTCTCTTGGACGAAGCCGAGAAACCGCAGGCGCTGATTCGGTTCACGGTTATCAAGCCTTTGCGCGATCTGGTCAGCGCGGTTCCCGAAGCGCTTGACAAATAGTCCAGCAGCACAAAAGGGCAAGCTGGCTACTCAGCCAGCTTGCCCGAGTTCTGCTTCTTATGTTCCAGGGCTTCTCGAAACTAGCGCCCTAGACCTGCAGCCAAGGTTTTTACCATGGTTCCATTCGCGTCGTCGTCTTTCAGTGCCCACACGTAAGCGCCGCCCAGACCTCCGGGAACCTTCAGGTTGATATAGATCGTCTTCAAGAACACGGTGAAGGGATCGTCGTACGTGTAAAAGGTCCCGCCGGTTGGGTCAAAGAGTGATACGGCCACTCTTCGCGGATCGAAATAATTGCTGTAGCCGTTCGACGTAAGCGTGGAAAGCGTCGAATAGGTCAGAAGTCCGGGCGTCAGCAGTGTGTCGCAACCCGCCGTATTACCGCTGAGGTCCGGACACGAGCCCGTTCCGTTCGCCCACAGGACCGGGGAGGGAGCGGTTGAATTCTGGTACAAGCCATGGTTCACGTTCGGAGCGCCCGTCCAGCCAGCGCCGTAGAGAGGCATGCCCATCGTGTACTTGTGCGGCGGCACGCCAGCCTTGAGATATGCATCTACCGTGTCGTTGATGTCGAGATCCTGCCCAAACAACGGATCCTGGCGGGAATCGAATAGTGGCGATGCCTCATTGGTCTGCGTGACCCATGAGCCAGAATAGTTGTAGCCATCGATGGTGATGAAATCAACCTGTTCGGCGGCTTTGCGTAGGTCGATATTGACATAGTTCTGCGAGCCCGCGGGCCCGTCGAACGACAATGTATATTGCTTGCCCGTGGTTTTGCTTAAGGCGTTCAATTGGTCGCGAAACTCTTCCAGCAGGGCCGTAAAGTTCTGCGTGTCGGTCGCTGTGGGGAATTCCCAATCGATATTGAACCCGTCAAACAATCCTGGGGCAGTGACGCCGGCGGCGATGTTGCCGTTGATGAACAAGTCGATGCAGGAAGCCGCAAGGGCCTGGCGCCCGGCAGCCGTGCCGGCGGCGCTGACGAAGGCCGCAGTGTTGGTAGCGGATGCTCCTCCCAGAGACATCAGCACTTTCAACTTGGGATGGAGTGCTTTAAGTTGTTGGATGGCCGCAAAATTTCCATAGAGCGGTCCCGCGTAGGCTGTACCGTTCACGCTGGGCAGGTATGGGGATTGATAGTCAGCCCAGGTGTCGGCAATGGCGCATGCTGGCGCTGGAGTGGTCGTGACATTGCCAAAGGCGTAGATGAGGTGCGTCAGCTTATCGGCCACACCGTTTTGCTGCAGGTTTGCAATGTTGTAGCCAGCGTAATAGATACTCCACTCTTCGAAGTATCCTCCCAGAATTTTTCCTTGGTTATGGTTTTGTGCGAACGAGGGTGAAATGCATGCGACGAGGGCCAACAAAATCAGCAAAGATGCTCGGAGCGAGCGGGGTAGGGAATCGGTAGACATGGCAAACGCCTCCAAAAATTCGTAAAGTACGAACCGCCGGAGTATAGAGCTATATAGCGGAACATTGCAATACCCTACTTTTGGGCGGGATATTTTGACCGATTCGCCGGCACCGGCCGCAGGCACCTTCACCCAAAACGAACAGAAGGCAAAATTAAAGGCAGGCCGACTTACATGTCGGCCTGCCTTCGTTGTTATTCCTGGCGCCAATCTCTACGGATTGAGATCGCCAGCAATGGCTTTGGTCAGGTCTCCATTCGGGTCGTCGTCTTTGATGGCCCAAACGTAGCCGCCGCCGAAGCCCATACTCTTGATGAAGTTCACCTTGCATTGCACCGACGTAGCATTGTCGTAGCTGAATGTGGTGGACGTGGTTGAGTTGAACATCCGGGCCGCGCACCGAGTGGAGTCGTAGCTCGGCGAGAAGCCGTTGTTCAGCAGGTTTACGATGGTCCCGTAGGTCGCCAGTCCGTCCGTCAAGAGGAAATCGCATCCCGCTGCTGGACTACCCTGGTTATCACCCGTTGAGCAATTCCCCACACCGTTGGCATTGGGAACCGGAGAGGTTCCATTTGGAGTGAGAGCTCCAGTCGGATCCGTAACTCCGGTTGCGTTCTGATACATCCCGCCGTTTGCTGAGGTCAGGCCTCCGGCCCAGCCCGCACCATAGAGCGGGAAGCCCATGGTGTACTTTGCTGGCGGTGCACCTTGTGACATGTAGTACTGCACGGTAGCGTCGATATCATCAGCCGGCTTTCCGTACAGTGGATTAGCGGTTTCGTCGTACAACGCCGAGGCGTCATTGGTGGCGTTCGACCAGTCTCCGGCGTAGTTGTAGCCGTCGACATTCATATAATTCAACTCCGCGGCGACTGCCGAGATGTTAATGGTGTCATAACCGCCGTCGTTGCCCGAGTCTGCGGCCGCGCCCGGGGTTGAAGGGCCGGCAGCCAAATCGGCCAATAACTGATACGTTTTTCCGGTGGTTCCCGTCAACGTAGTCAGTTCGTTGCGGAACTCGGTCAACAACGCGGTGAAGTTGGCCGTATCGTTTGCATTCGGGAACTCCCAGTCGAGATCGATGCCATCGAAGAGAGTGCCGCTGGAAACACCCGAGGCGATATTGCCCTGGATGAACATGTTGATGCAGGAGCCGACAAAGGCCTGACGTTGCGCCACCGTGCTGGCAGCGAGATCGAACAGTTGATTGTAGGTCGGGGGGTTCCATCCTCCGATCGAGATCAATACTTTCAGATTGGGATTAAGCTGTTTGAGTTGTGCGAGTGCGCCGAAGTTCCCCTGTAGCGGAGCCACAGCTGGAGTGGCGCCAGTCACCTGCGGAACGACCTTCTGGTAGTCGGCATAGGAATCGGCAAGAGCGCAATTCACATTGCTGCCATTCGCGACGGGTTTGGCAAAGGCATAAATGACGTGCGTGAGGACGGCAGCCACGCCATTCGTCTGCATTTGCGCAACGTTATAGTTGGCGTAGTAAGTGCCCCACTCTTCATACCAACCACCCATGAACAAGTTGGTGAGCGCGGTGGTCGTCACGTTGACGGCCGAACTGGCGCCAGACGCGCCGGCATAGTCCGTCGCTTCAACCGTAAAGCTGTAGCTGGTCGAAGGCGAAAGGTTGCCCGGAGTATAGGACGTAGTGGTTGTAGTTCCGACTGAAGTCCCATTCTTCAGCACCGTGTAGTTGGTGATGGTGCAGCCGCTAGGCGGAGTGACCGCCGTCCAGCTCAGGTTTGTGCTGGAATCGGTCGTGCCGGAGGCCGCCAATCCCGCTGGAGCGCTTGGCTTGGTCGTGCACGAACTCGCGAGAGTCGTCACATTCACTGCCGAACTCGCGGCTGATGAGCCGGCTGCATCTGTTGCCTCTACCGTAAAGCTGTAAGTTGTCGAAGGCGTGAGACCAGTCACGGCATCGGAGGTTGTGGTTGGGGTTGCAATCGAAGTTCCGTTTTGCAGGACTTTGTAGCTGACGCTGCATCCTGCCGGAGGGGTGACCGCCGTCCAGCTCAGATTTGTGCTGGATTGCGTGGTGCCCGAAGCTGCCAATCCCGTCGGAACGGGCGGTGCAGCCGAGCAAGTCGAACAAGCCCCGGTGGCGGTCCAGGGTTCGCCGGTTCCGGCTCCGCCGTTGTTGGTGGCCGGATTGTTGCCCTGCGTCCAGAAATTGGCGACGTAGTTTTCTCCGCCCACGCTCGCCGTCATGCCAGCGGTGTAGACCGCGGTAGAACTCCATGCCGTGGCGCAGGAGCCGCCACCACCGCCGGATAGGGTGGTCACGCTTACGGCTGAACTTGGAGCTGATGCACCGTTCGCGTCCACTGCCTCAACCGTGAAGCTATAGGTCGTCGATGCCGAAAGCCCACTGACCGCGAACGTTGTGCCGCTTGAGGTTCCGACCGAAGACCCATTCTCTAGAATGGCGTAGTTGCTGATCGTGCAACCCGTGGGAGGAGTCACTGCGCTCCAGTTCAGACTCGTACCCGAACTGGTTGTGCCGGAGGCAGCCAGACCTGTAGGCGTGTTTGGAGAAGTCGCGCAGGTGCTGCCGCCACTTCCGCCAGTTCCACTGAGAGCAGCTGTCTGTGTGCCGCTGTCGGTCACTGTCAATGTGCCGCTGGCCGCGCCTGACGCGGTTGGGGCGAAATACACATAGATGGGACACGAACCGTTGGCGGCGACCGAGGATCCGCAATTACTGGATACGACGAATGGGCCGCTGACCGTGACGTTACTGATGCTGACAGCAGAGCTGCCGCTATTGGCCAGCGTGAAGGTTTCCCACGCGGTACCTGTGCCGACCGGGGTGCTGCCAAAGTTGTAGCTCGATGGGCTTAGAGTGACTGTCGCTTGCGCCAACAGCGAAACTGAGACAAAGACGCAGAGCAGGAGGGGGAAAAGTAAAGCTCGCTTCATTGTAGCTCCTTGATTCGGGGGACGTGCCGGAGCGATCCGCCCGCGGTTGGTGATTGAGAGAAGAGGCCGGCTGCGGTTACACCGGACTCCGCGTCGTGAGAGTGAGCTATATTCAGCAGTCATATTCAGCACTCTTACTTCAGTAGTCATGGAAGATTCATAACTTCCAAACTGCTCTATAGCACTAGTAGCGAGGGAGCCTACTCCGCTCAAAGCAGTCCAGTCAATAAATTTTTTCGTTTTGCGGAAATCCGAACTACAACTTAATTCAGTGAGGTGCTAACCACTAGAAGGTGCGGGGCATGTAAGCGGCGGAGCAGGTTTCTTTTGGAGTGTGGAAAAAAGGCGGCTCTGGAGCGATCTTGTTACGAAAACCGAACTTGATTGGCTGAAGCTATGCCCGCCGCCCAATAGACGGTGGTTTTTTTCAAAGAGACGCGGCGTTCCGATTACTTGAGGCCAGCCGCAATCGCCTTCGTCAGAGATGCGTTGGCATCGTCGTCATTCAGCGCCCACACATAGGCGCCGCCAAGCTTGTGTTTCTTGATGTAGGCCGTCTTGGCCGCTACTGCGGCAGGATTGTCGTAGGTATAGAAGTTTCCAGAGGCCGGATTGTAGAGTGTTGCGCCGACTCTCGCGGAATCGTACCAGGCGATGTAACCGTCTCGATGCGTAAGGTTCTCGATGGTCGAGTAAGTAACGAACCCCGCGGTCAATATGGTGTCGCATCCGGGCGAAGGATTGGCCTTGTCAGGTTTCGCGCACAGACCCGACCCATCGGCCAACGGAACTGGCGAAGCTGCGGTTGCGTTCTGGTACAAGCCATGGTTAGCGTTGGGTACGCCCGTCCAACCGACCGCATACAAGGGTAAACCCATGGTGTACTTGGCCGCCGGCACGCCAGCTTTGAGATAGGCTTTTACCGTCGCGTCGATATAGCGGTCGTCGCTGTATACAGGGTCCGCGGGCGTGTCATACAGGGAAGACGACTCATTGGTTTGCTTCTCGTCTGCTGACGCATAGTCGTAACCATCGATAGTCAGGAAGTCCACCTGCGCCGCGGCAGCCTTAAGATCGATGTTTACATACTTCTTCGGGTTTGCAGGCGAATCGAACGTCAGAACATATCTCCTGCCCGTCGTCTTGGACAAAGCAATAAGCTGCGTGCGGAACTCTTTCAGCAGGGCGGTGAAGTTCCGCTTGTCCGCCGCGCCGGGAAACTCCCAATCGATATTGAAGCCATCGAACAACCCTGGAGCCGTGACGCCGGCAGCGATGTGGCCCTTCACAAACAGGTCAATGCACGAAGAGGCAAGTGCCGCGCGGCCCTCAGCCGTAGCTGCAGCGCTCACGAAGCCCGCAACGTTCCCCGCCTGTCCTCCCAAAGAGATCAACACTTTCAGAGCGGGATGAAGCTCCTTGAGTTGCTGGATCGCGCCAAAGTTTCCGTAGAGCGGCGCGGTGTACGGCTTGCCGCTGACACTGGGAAGGCTCGAATTCTGGTAAGCGGCCACGGGATCGGCAATCGCGCACACCGCCGGAGAAGTCGGAATCACATTGCCGAAAGCGTAGATCAAGTGCGTCAGTTCGTCCGCGACACCATTCCTTTGCAAATCAGCAATAGTGTAACCGGCGTAATTGATGCCCCATTCCTCGAAGTAGCCGCCAAAAACCTTGCCATCGTGGCGCGCTTGCGCGAACGATTGAGAGACACATGCGACGACAACCAAAAAACCAGTGAATGCTCGGAGCAGATACGGCATCACAAATCGCGACATAGCAAGCCCCTTCAGGATTCGTACAGTATTAATCGGCAGAGTATTCCGGTGTCAGCTCAAAACCTGATCAAGCAGCGTGATGGAATCGAGATAGCGCGAAATCGCATCCCTTTCCACTTTCGGATGTTCGAATATCCAAAGCCGCGAAGTTCACGCGGTTCCGGCAAACTCCCTCTACGCTATGCGGACCATAGATCGTTTCGATTGCCTATTCAAAGAAAGGCAAGTTGTACCGCGTTAAGGTATAGCTCCGCCGGAGTGATACCTGCGAGCAACGCGGACCCCGAAGCCAGCAAGGCGGAACCGAGAAAGTCGCGCCGCGTTATGCTCGTCTCCATGCCCAGCCCTGGATCTGGTGCTGCAGACGATTTCGGATGAGGAGTGGGTGAAATGTTACGGGACCTCACGTTTTGCCCCTCAGTGTACACCGGGCGCGAAGAGCGTCGCTCGGCACAACAATGCGAGAGCGTGTTCGAATTGTCGTTGGGTTCGTTGATTTCTTCAGCTTCATCGGCTACAACATGGATCCGGAGCGGTTCGAGGCTACGGTAGCCGAGGGCATTGCCCGCGCAGTCGATGAAGAAGAGCGGGCGGACGTTGCGCTGCTCGCTCCGGCCTGACC
>JBAVQD010000231.1:0-16585 GCA_049693675.1 Candidatus Sulfotelmatobacter sp.
CAATAAACGACAGGAAATTGTAACGGATGTTCCATTAAGGTTTCGACGACAGCGTCGACCGCCTGCGCGAAACGCTCTCCAAGCTGCGGACGAATGTTGTCATACCATGCCCGCGCTTCCAGCAAATCCTCATTCGCCTCTGGCGCCCAAACGACCGGGAGAGTCACTTTTCCTTAAATAGTCCCGCCTTGACTTGCTGCCACGGGATTACATCGGAAGGGCTTTGCCCGTGCTGAGCGATTCGGTAATCCAGCTCGTCCCGTTGCGCATCCGTCAACGATACCGCGTCCGCTTCCAGGCTCTCCCAGACCGTGTCCAGCAGCTCTGCCTTTTCGGCAGGAGAGAGGCTGTCGATCTGGCTTCGCAGATGGTTCATACGCCTACAGTATCACGCGTCGCTTCTCCCTGAAATCCTGATGATTGCCGTGTTCAGTGCGCTTTGAGGAGTTCGAAGATCACCGCCGCAGCGCAAACAGACGCAATGCCGGACCCCATCAGCCCACAACCGAGACGCCCACTTTCTTGATCTCCATCTCAATCCTCATCGTCCAACGCGTTTCTTCAGTCGAAGTGAAAGCAAGTATGCAACAAGACACCATGTCGCAATGTTCACGACAAAAAAGAAAATGAGGCGCCTCAGTTCGCTACGCCCGATGTTTGCGGATTTAACCAGCGACATGGGCCAGTCGCAGATTATGGCCGCTGCCTTCCACCAGTGTGTCTCAGGAAACAGAGCAGCCAAAACAAGCGGAATGCTTGTAATAAGCACACCCACCATAATTGAGCCAGCAATCCGCTTCACCGCGTCTCCTGATTAATCGCAGGCTCCCTCGGTGATAGATGGAAATCTGCGCCAATCTGTGGCCAAGAACTAATTCATGCTCTCCACAATCATCGCAATCCCCTGCCCACCCCCGATGCAAGCCGTAGCCAGCCCATACTTTTTCTTCCGCCGCCGCAATTCATAAAGCAAAGTAATCACCAGCCGCGTCCCGGTCGCACCCAGCGGATGCCCCAACGCGATCGCCCCGCCATTCACGTTCACTTTCTCGCGATCCAGCCCCAACTCTTTCTCAACCGACAAATACTGCGCCGCAAACGCCTCATTCACTTCGATGAGATCGATGTAATCCAAAGACAGCCCGGCCTTCTGCAACGCAATCTTCGTCGCCGGCACCGGACCGCGCCCCATCAGCTTCGGCTCAACTCCGGCCACGCCCCAGCTCACAATCCTTCCCAGCGGTTCCATGTTCCGTTTGCGAACCTCTTCCAGCGACATCACCACCACCGCCGCGCCGCCATCCACAATACCGCTGGCATTTCCCGCAGTCACGGTTCCATTTTTTCCAAACGCCGCTTTAAGCTTGGCCAACCCTTCCATCGTAGTCTGCGGCCTCCGGTGATCATCTTCCGTCAACGACTCTCCCGTAGCTTCGCCTTTATGATTACGCAGCGGCACCGGAACCAGCTCTTCCTGAATGCGTCCTTCTTTATAAGCCGCGTCGGCCTTCTGCTGTGAGCGCATCGCAAACTCATCCTGCGCCTGCCGCGTGATCCCCTGCTGCTCGCCATACAACTCCGCAGTGTTCGCCATGTACAGTCCGCAGTAGCTATCGAGCAGCGCCACCATCAGCGAATCTTCCATCTTCCCGCCCGGAGCCAAAGTAAATCCATCGCGCCCGCGAATCGTAAACGGAGCCTGCGACATCGCCTCCATCCCGCCCGCCAGCACAATCTTCGCTTCGTCCGTCTGGATCATCTGCGCGGCACTCACAATCGCCTGCATGCCTGACCCGCACAGCCGGTTCACCGTCAGCGCCGGAGTCTCAATCGGCAGCCCCGCCCGCAAGCCCACGTGCCGCGCCCCATACAGCGCGTCGCCGGAAGTCTGCTGCGCATTGCCAAACACCGCGTGATCGAATTCCGTGGGATCGATTCCCGACCGCTCAATCGCTCCCTTGGCCGCGACCGCGCCCAACTCCTGCGCCGTGAAGTCCTTCAACTTTCCGCAATAACGCCCAAAGGGCGTGCGCGCCCCGCTAACAATCGCAATATCACCCGGTTTTAACATTGATTTCCTTGCAGACACCGCACTCAGAGCGGATCAAAATTGACCATCAAACTGGTTAGTGTAGCAGCGCGAAAGCAGGTTTGACCACAGCAGGACGAGAATACACAATTCGGATTTACCACGAGGGGCACAAAGGAGCACGAAGCAAGAAAGTATCCACAATCCGCCTTCGTGTAACTTCGTGCTCATCGTGGTGAATGAATTTCGAAGACCGGAGGGTGAGGAGATCCAGCTTACGCCACCGCTCCCGCGGCCAGCGCAGCTCCCAGGGCCACAACTTTCCCCGGACCCTGCACCAGCGAAGTCGCCAGCGCGTGCTCCGCGCGGTTAATCACTTCCGTCACAATATCCACCGGATCATAACTGTCTCGTATCACCGCCTCGGCCAGACCCGCGGAAAACTCCAGCGAATTGCCCTTCTCGGCGCCGTCCTTGGCGGGCAATCGCACTTCGGCAATCACTTTGCGAAGTTTCTCGACCGCCATCAGCGCTTCTTTCTCCGCTGTGTCGCCGAGGATGAGTGCAATCGTCGTCGTATCGTAACGGAATGCCAGGTCATTCGTGCGGATGTTGGCGGCGAACTGTTGCCCAATCTTTTCCATCACCGCTTCAATCGCAGCGTCGCCATATTCCTTGAGCAGCGCCGCGCTACGTCCAAACTGCAGCAGCAGCACCGAAACCGGTGAGGCGTTCTGCGCCGCACGCTTGCTCTCCGCCAGCAGCAAGTCCAGATAAGAACTTCGCTTCAGCAGTCCAGACTTCTCATCCGTCACCGAAAGATTTTTCACCAGCCGGCGCAATCCCGCGTTATTCAGCGCAATCACCATCTGGTCGGCCAGAGTCTTTAATACGACGGTATCTGTCTGCGGCCATGCCCGCGGTTTGCTATGCAACAAGGCCAGCACTCCCACCGAATCCTCGCCATTGCTGAGTGGAAACGCGATCACAGACGTAATTCCCAGCTCCACCACTGCCTTGTGTACCGATTGCAACTCCGCCGCCTTCTGCGCGTCCGCAATGATCACCGGCTCGTTCGAGGACGGCGATGAGGATAACGACAGATCCTGCAACACGCACATGATAGCTTTGACAGCTCCTGGCTCCCCAGCCTTCGCTCCCTTGCCGCAGAACTCCTGCACCGCCGTGGGTCGAGAACCCGGAGTGCACATCGCCGCCACGCAACGCGACACTTCCCAGTGTCCGCCGATCTCATTCACCGCCGTCGTCAATACCGCAGCCGCCGTCGTCTGGTGATACAGCTTGCGCGTGATCTCAGCCACGCGAGTCACATTTCGCATCTCCGCCGCGGGATCAGCCGCCGGTGGTGCAACTGCCGGGGCTGGCGCGGATGCAAGAGGCGCAGGCGTGGCGACAACCGCCCGGGGCGCGGCTCCAGCATAGGTTGGCGTCACGCCCGCGGAAAGATAGAGCCGCTGCAAATCTTCATTGCGTTCTTCTTCGTGCGGAAACAATTCCTGAATTCGCTGCAACCGCTCGACCGCCTTGTTGCGCATTCCGTACTGCACGAGTATTTCCGCCTGCAACATCAGATCCTGTAACGTCGAAGCGCCCAGAGTGGCTTGATGCTCGACCGAGGTCTCCGGGGCCGCTTTGCTTACCGGGGTGAACCGTGACGCAATCGCCTCAAATTTTTTCTCATCGATCTTGCCCTTCAACATTTCCAGCCGCTTGGTGTGGCCAGATTCATACGAATCTACTTCCGCGGCGCGATCCAGACATTCAGCCGCCTTGTCAAAATCCTGAGTCCCGCAGTACACATCGAAAAGTTTCAGCAGCGTCTGGCAATAATCGCCCTCGCGATTCGAGGCGTTAAACAACTCGCTGAGAAACTCCAGCATTCCCGGGGACGCCCGCCGCGTCGCTGCAATATCCTGCATCACGGTTATAAATTGCCGCCGTTCGCCCCGCTTCGCCTGAAATTGTCCCAGTTTGCGCGCCAGCGAAACGGCCGCATCATCCTGCTCCGCATCGACAAGCTGTCCGATCAATGCGGTTACCTGCGACATGCGCTTCGGATTCTCTTCAAACAGCTGCCACACCAGCGGCTCCGCGTCCGCATACCGTCCTGCCGCCAGCAAAGCCTCGGCATAAATATCGCGCAGTTCGGGCGAAGTCTTCCCCGCATTTACCTGCGGCTCCAGAATAAAAATCGCCGCGCCAATCTGACCCTGCCCTAATAAACTCTTCCCATAGGCCAGAGCAATTTCCTCATCCGAAGAATCTTCCTGGTAAGCACGCTCATACCACTGCGCCGGATCGCCGCCGGTTTCCGTTGTGGATTGCGCTACACGCTTGAAAGCTTCCGCGGATGCCTTGCTTTCCCCCAGCTCAGAAGACAATTCCGCAACTCGCAAGTAATTAGCCTGGGTCGGTTCCAGTGCCACGATTCGTCCCAGCACCAGCAATGCATCTTTCTTGTCTTCCAGCTTCGCCAGATCGCTCAATGCGGATTCATACGTGCCCACCGCCAGTTTTTTATTCGATCCTTCCAGCAACTGCCCGAAGCGGACTTTCTGATCCCAAGTAGGACTGCCATGCCGGGCCAATTTCTTATAGGTCAGGCTCGCTCGCGTAGCATCCCCGGTATTCACCTGCCGCTCAAACAGTTCGCCCAACAGCCGGACCGCATCACGCCCGCGATTCTGCGACAGACACAAATCCGCTGAAAGCGCTCGCACCGTATCATCTTCGGGATCGTCGCGCAGGACCAGCAGATATTCTTCCAGCGCCTCGGCAGCCTTGCCCTTCTGCAGAAGTTTTCCGGCGCGCTCCACCCTCCGGGTCAGCTCGGTTCGGTCCGCGCGCGTTGTCGTATCGGCCATGGGTCGGATGTAGGCAGACTACCGCTGCTTCGATTCTAGAAGTCCCCCACAGTGCCAGCAATCCGCAAGGGTCCGCCAGCGATTACGAAAGTCACCGGCTCGGGCTCTTGTCCTACCCTGTGAACCCCGTGTCCCCTCTGTTAAAAGGTCCTGGTGTTAGAGATCTCCGCGGTTAAAGATCTTCGCGATAACTCGAACTCGCCCCCTGACGCTGGAATTTGTTATCGTGCCCCATGCCTTCGGCCCCGCCGCATCCGGAGATCGTCCGGGAACAAGTTCACGAAGAAGGTCTCCACCACCAACTCACCGCCGGACAAATGACGATGGTGGCCGTCGGCGGTTCCATCGGCACCGGACTTCTCCTCGGCTCCGCCGCGGCCCTCGAAATTGCCGGGCCGGGCGTGATCCTCAGCTACATCATCGCCGCTTTCATCGCTTACACCGTGGCCATGGCGCTGGGTGAGTTAGCCAGCATGCATCCCGCAGCCGGATCATTCGGGGTCTACGGCGAAATTTACCTGAATCAATATCTGGGATTTCTCTGCCGCGCCGCATACTGGGCCTCCATCGCCTTTTCCATCGGTGCCGAACTGGTCGCCTCCGCCACCTACATGACCTATTGGCTGCCTGCCGTTCCTGGAGAAATTTGGGTCATCGTCTTCTCGGCTGTGCTTCTGCTCATCAACCTGCGCAGCGTTGGCTCCTTCGGACGCTTCGAGTTCTGGTTCTCCATGATTAAGTTCGCCACCATCGTGGCCTTCATCTTGGCCGGAGCTGCGCTCATGTTTAGCGGCCACGTAACTCCGCAATACACCCGCCACGGCGGATTCTTTCCCAAAGGATCAATCGCGCCACTACTGGCTGTCTTTCTCGCCATCTATGCTTTTGGTGGGGTCGAAATGCTCGCCGTAACCACCGGCGAGTCGCGTTCTGCAAAAGATATTCCCCGGGCCGCGCGTCTCACATTTTTTCTGCTCGCCGGCCTTTACCTGGGCGCGATCATTGTTCTTGTCGGCGTAATGCCATGGAATCACGCCGGTGTTACAGAGAGTCCATTCGTCAGCGTTCTCCGGCTGGCAAAAATTCCTGCCGCAGCGTTCTTCATGAATTTCGTTGTTCTTACCGCCGCGCTCTCCGGAGCAAATGCCAAACTCTACGTCGCCTCGCGACTGCTTTTTTCGATGGGCCGCACCGGATGGGCTCCCGCCAGCTTCGGCAAGCTCAACGCTTCCGGCTCGCCGCGCTTCGCGTTACTCGTCTCTTCCTACGGAATCGTGACCGCCCTCATCATCGAAAACTGGGCTCCGAAGCAAGCCTTTCTCTATATCATGGGGGCAGCATTCTCCGGCTTGATTCTTTCCTGGGTCGTATCGCTGGCCGCGCATGTTAGCTTTCGCTGGCGCCTCACTCGGGAGGAAGTCGCCGCACTTCCTATGCGTTCTCCTCTCGGCCTATGGGGATCCGTGCTCGGCTTCGTCCTGGTCTCGGTCGCCGTTCTTCACACGCTGTTCGCCTCACGCGTCAATGCGATTGGCGGACTCACATTCCTCGCCGCACTCACCCTCGCATACTTTCTATTGAAACGTCATCGGGCAACGTAGCTTACCTAAAGGTTTGCTCGAGTGCGCCGATAATTTCACTAATAAAACCTGTTGTCCGGGTCGCTGCCTCAGATTGGCAGAGTCAAGCTGCTGAATCTCACAAGATGATTTCGATCGAGGGAAACCGATGCATTGGTTCAGGAATTTGAATGTTAGCCACAAGCTGGGGCTGGGATTCGGAGTAGTCCTGCTTCTAACGGCCAGCCTCGGTTTATTTTCTCTGCGCCAGCTCTCCACAGTAAACAATGCCACGGTGAATTTGGCAACGAGTTGGATGCCCTCGGTGGAGGCGCTGGCGAAAATCCGCTTCGACACAACCACCCTTAAGAGGCGGGAGCTTAATCTGCTGCTTGCGGACCGGAAGGATATGGACTCATGGAAGCAGCAAATCCGGGAACTGCGTAACTTTCTCGACTCAGACTATAAGCGTTACGAACCCCTGATCTCCTCTGACCAGCAGCGCAAGCTATATGACGATTACCGCGCCTACATGGTCAAAACCGAAACCGCGCAGACACAAGTAATTAAGTTGGCCGGAAAAGGCAAACACAAAGAAGCACTCAAACTTTCACAGGGGGAAGGACGTCTGGCGATCGATGCTGCGCTGGAGAAATTGGGAGAAGAGATAAAACTGAATGTCGATGGTGGGGACGAGGCTGCTCGAATTGCGGCGGCGGCTTACGCTTCGTCGCGTTACTGGGTGATTGGCATCCTGCTGGCAGCCGTCGGGTTAGGCATCGTTCTCCTCATTACGATCACCCAGTCCATTGCCACCCCCGTTCGTAAAACCATGGCCGTGCTCCAATCGCTGGCGGTACGCGATCTCACAACGATTCTCGAAGTCGACTCCACCGACGAATTGGGCGCAATGGCCGTTGCCTTGAATCGCACCATTGAGGTGTTTCGGGGCACTCTCGCCACCATCACGCAGAGCGCGGAGCAACTGGCCAGTGCCAGCGAGGAAATTTCTGCCGGAGCTGGGCAAACCGCCGAGAGTTCCCGCGTTCAGTCCGACCAGACGCTCCAGGTCGCTACCGCCATGCAGGAAATGTCTTCCACCGTGCTGCAGATCTCCGACAATTCACAGAAGGCCTCCGACGCTTCGCGCCATGCTGCCGAGGCTGCGCGCAACGGCGGCAAAGTAGTGGAAGAAACACTTGCCACTATGCGGGGAATTGCCGATTCCACCACCAAAGTAGCTTCCACCGTAACCCAGTTGGGCAAAGGTTCGGAGCAGATTGGGAAGATCATCTCCGTTATCGATGACATCGCCGACCAGACAAATCTGCTGGCTTTAAACGCCGCCATTGAGGCAGCTCGCGCCGGCGAACAGGGCCGCGGCTTCGCGGTTGTGGCCGACGAAGTCCGCAAGCTGGCGGAGCGCACCACCAAGGCGACGAAAGAAATTACCGACATGATCGAATCCATTCAGCGGGAAACTCAGAACGCGGTGCAAGCCATGGAGCAGGAAATCAAAGAAGTTCAGGTGGGGGTGGAAAAGACCTCGGCTTCCGGAGCGGCGCTGCGTGAGATCATCAAGTTGTCAGAGGATGTCGGCGATATGATTGCCACCATCGCCACCGCGGCCACGGAACAATCTGCCACGACCGGGCAAATCAACTCCAATGTCTCGCAAATCTCCGGCTCAACCCAGGAATCCTCGGCGTCAGCTGCGCAAACTTCCAAAGCTTGCTCGGATTTATCCAGCCTGGCCTTCGATCTGCAGCATCTGGCGAAGCAATTCAAATTGGAATCTCCAAGCTTCAGCCCATCTACCCCGCTGCGTCAAGCCGAACGAACAACGAAAGCTCTGGAATCCGGATACTCAAGAGCCGCCGCCGCAAGCTCCAACTAGCACCGCATCTCAACTTACTACACAATATTACCAACGTAAGCCGGTTCTGCCCTTTTCTGCTGCCAGCGTCGCACCCGCTCCACTAGCCTTGAGACGCGGGTTCTCATAGGCAAATCACTTCATCGGGCCGAGTCATTTTGATTTCTTTTATTCTGCTGCTTCATTCCAACGATCCCATCCGCGCCATCGCCTGGTGCGCCATCGGACTTTGCGCCGGCCTTTATCTTTTTTTCAATGGCTTCCGCTTGCTGCAGCGCCGGCACCTCATTCTCGACACTCCGGTTTCCAAAATCCGCAGCGCATCCATGGGCATGGTCGAGCTGAGTGGCCAGGCTGCCGGACCATACACCGTAATCGCGCCCATCACCGAACGCTCTTGCTACTACTTTCGCACCATCGTCTGGGAATGGAAGCGTCAGGGCCGCAACAACGCGTGGGTGAAGGTAGCCTCCGAGTGCACGCACGTCCCTTTCTTTCTCGATGACAACACCGGCACAGTGATGGTCGACCCGCGCGGCGCCGAACTCGATCTCCATCGCGACTTCCAACAGGAATTCTGCGACGCTCTCTTCACCATCAAGGAAGAAGCTCCCCCGAATGTCCGCACTCTTCTGAGCCGTCACGGCATCAGCACCACCAACAAAATCAAAGTGGAAGAGTTCTGCATCAAGCCTAAAAATTCCCTCTTCGTGCTGGGAACGCTCGGTGACAATCCCGGCCTCGAACTCACCCCGAAGCCAATTCTGGATGATGAGCACAACACCCTGACCTCTCAGGATGCGCTGTGGTTCAACCCACTGCAATCGCCGATTGGTCAAAAAATTCTGTCGTTCGCCAACGGAGGCGTAGGCGCCTCTTCATCGTCATTCGATCACCAGTCTGTCAGCGAACTCATGATCGGCGGAGGTTCCCCTTCGGCATCAGAATTCGAGAAGACGCCCTTGGGCAAATCGATTCTCGAAGAAGAATCGCGTCATGCGTCGTCGGCCAAAGTGATTCAACTCTCGCCCCATTCCGATTCTCCAGGTACTGCGGACATGACCCAGCAAGAAAAAATTGCCGCTGCCCTGAGGAAGGCAGGCATATCGAATCCCGCAGCCTGGTCCGCCGCTGGAGTAACGCCATCCGCGCCAACCGTCAGTACGAACCCGTCCAATGGATCCGCCCTTTCAGCCAGCGACCTCGACCCACGCCCTGCGGTCGTCCTCATGAAGGGAGAAAATAATCCAACTTTCCTCATTTCCTGGAGGAGCCAGCGTGAGATCGCCCGCTCGCTCGGTTGGAAGTGTACTCTGATGATCTGGGGCGGTCCCGTCCTCACTCTGCTCTGTCTCTACAGCCTGCTCACGCTCACTCACCTTATCTAAACCACTTGCCGAACCGCGATCTAAGAATCTCCGAGTTATCAGAAGCGTGAGATCGGGAAGGGCACGACTTTAGTCTTTAGCCTGCCGTGAGCAAGCGACAGCGCGCCGAAGGGTGCCGCCAGCAACTGCAAATGAGAGAGGCTTTAGCCGCTGAGGTTCCTCCCACCGAATCGTTACATCCCCTCTAGTACAATGCTTCCGTGAGCAACGCGGTTCGCATCGGAATCCTCGGCGACTTCAATACTGAACTCCGTTCCCACCACGCCACACCCGAGTCGCTGCAGCACGCCGCTCGCAAAATGGATTTAAAAGTCGAATCGGAGTGGATTCCTACGCCCTCTCTGACTGCCCCCGGAGCGGAGAAAATTCTCGAGAGTTTCGACGGACTTTGGGCCTCGCCCGGCAGCCCATTCAAAAGCTTCGAAGGCATGCTGAAAGGAATCGAGTTCGCCCGCCGCCGCGACTGGCCGTTTCTGGGTACCTGTGCAGGCTTCCAGTACGCCCTGATCGAATTCGCCCGCAATGTCCTTGGCATCGCCGACGCCGACAGCGCCGAAAATAATTCTGGATCAAAAAATATCGTCATCTATCCCGTAGCCTGCGCCGTTCCCGACCGCAAAGGCAACGCTCCAAAACTCTCCGGTGTTGTGCCTGATATCCGCTTACGCCCCGGCTCGTATCTGCAGTCTTTTTACGGCAAAGACAAAGAAATCGTGAGCGAGCAATACTTCTGCAACTTCGAAGTGAATCCGGAGTACGAATGGGCCACCATGGAAGCCGGATTCCCCGTAGTGGCGCGCGGCGCGCAAGGCGAAATCCGTGCCATCGAATCCCCTACACACCGCTTCTTTATCGCCACACTCTTCCAGCCGCAACTGTCTTCCGCCGAAAAAAATCCGCATCCCCTAGTCCTGGCCTTCGTCCAAGCGGCCGCCGACTGGGAACGCAAAAAGCTCGACGACAGCGTCCTGGAATAACTGGTGCGCCTTCCCTGTCTTGCCCTGTGCCCCTCTGTGTCCCCCGTGTTGAAAGCTTTTTCCCAGTTACCAAAGTCGCCCCATCCGGCGGAATCTCGGTCCCACACCATGCGCATCTAGGCCGCCCGCTCCGTTCCCTCTACATTCTTCTCGACACCAAGCATCTGTGCCGAAAAAAACTCAGCCTCGCAAGGCCTTCCCCCTTGTTGCACAACAGTCGCGCCGCGAGCGTGCCGAGGAGCCGAACCCAAATGTCCGTGCCGTCGATCACCTCGTTCCGGATATCGTTCACGACTCTCGTCACCTATATTCCCCTGATTGCGACTGTAGTGACTTGTTTGTTCAGTGTGATTTTGGCTCGCGCCACCCTGCGCTACGTGGAGGCAACCGATAAAGGCTTAGCCCTGGCCCGCGAAGGTTTCGAGCGCGAATGGACACCCGATCTTCACCTCAAGCTCGAGCGCGTGTCGGCTAGTGAAGCCAACATTATCGTCACCAACCTTGCCAAGAGTTCCGTCCTGCTGCAATTGCTGCAGCTGCGCAAACTCTCGCATGCCGTACCGTTTGAACGTTGCCGCCTGAATGACCCTTTGGTCGGCGGCATGACCTGGACGCAAGCGATGGGCAGACGCATCCTGGCCTGCTCGGGGAAAGATTTCGAAGGTCCGATCGCCGCTTCGATGACTTTTTATTGCGCTGGACGCATGTTCCGCACTGATTGGTTTCGCTCCCACATTCAAGTCCGCGACGGCCGCATCCTCAGCCTCGAGCCCAGCAACATGCCCGCCCGCCGCGCGCGCGCAATCGAACACAAGGGCCCGGAACGCCGCCGCCAGTTCGTCCAGGACGTGGCCGCCGTGAGCACGAGTGAACCCAGCAAAAAGTCGGACGACAAGTTCTTCGTCACGGGCGCCTGAAAAAAAATATCGAAGGCGGAATCTTGAAGGCGGATCTAGACGCCGGAATGGTTGAGGCCGGAATGATTGAAGGGAATCTTGAAAAGCAAGCGTTTGATTTGGGTGGCGCAGCGCTTTCAGCGCTGCGATGGACAGCCAACCCGGCTGAGGGCTTCAGCCGCTCAGGTATGCTCTCCAGCGCCGGTTCAGATCGGCACGGGAGCGTCGAGTAACGATTACCAAAGATTAGTGCTCGAATCGGCAACGCCCTAAAGTTTCACATCCCGTCGCCGATTTCTATCCGTATGGTCAATCCAATTAGCAGTGCAAACATCATCCAAGCGAACGAAGCCAAAGCAGCCGCGCCCAAGCCTCAGCAGGCACAGCAAAAGAGCGCTCCGCAACCCTCGGACACTGTTTCTCTGACAAGCACCGGCAAAGCCAGCAGTTCCGGCGACAGTCACTAAACAAAACCAACACACTCCCCGAACGATCAGCAAACACAAAAAGAAGGGACGGGCATGAATGCCCGTCCCTTGATTTCCTATGGGCTTACGTCGTCTTCACAAATCGCAGCGACGCCGAATTCATGCAATACCGCAACCCTGTTGGTTTCGGACCATCATCGAACACATGCCCCAGATGCGCGTCGCACTCGGTGCACGAAACCGCCGTCCGTTCCATGCCAAGAGTGCTGTCAGAAATCTCCCGTATATTCTCTTTCGCAATCGGCTCCCAGAAGCTCGGCCAGCCCGTTCCGGAATCGAACTTCGTCGCCGAACTAAATAGCGCATTGTTGCAGCAGATGCAACGGAAAATTCCGGCCTCGTGCTCATTCAAAAGTTTGCCGGTGTAAGGCAGTTCCGTATCGGCATGGCGCGTAATATCGAACACGCCAGAGGGCAACTCCCTCCTCCACTCTTCCTCCGACTTCACCACGCGCGCAATCTTCACCTTCCCCAGCTGTTGGCCCGAGTCGGAAAATTGCACAATCGTAACCTCCACCGGCTCCGTCTTCGCCGCTTCTGCCGTCACGTGCGGCCGACGCAAAAACAGCGCTGCTCCGCCAATCGCCATGCCCATCCCCGCTAAAAAAACTCTCCGCCCTAAATTAACTTCCTTCTCCCCATGACCCGACTCAAACATAAGTCCCTCCACAAATTTCCCGGCCTTAGTCCAGCGCGCCCATCGCTGGCGTCGCCTATGGGTCGAGCCACTTTTGGGTGGCGCAGCGCTTCAGCGCTGCGATTACTATCCCACCTACGCGTTGGCTTCAGCCCTCGAGGACTGCCCACTTATTTCCCCGTATACAGCTCCGGAAACTCCCGCCGCAGATTCGCCACCTTGGGCGCATCGTTATAAACAATATAAGGATTATCCGGATGCAGCGTCGCGTAATTCTGGTGATACCCCTCCGCCTCGTAAAACGCCTTCAGCGGCACCACCTGCGTGGCAATCGGCTTGCGAAAAACTTTCGCCGAATTCAACTGCGCAATATAAGCCTCGGCAATTTTCTTCTGCTCATCTTTCCCGTAAAAAATCAAAGACCGGTACTGCGTCCCATCATCCGGGCCCTGCCGGTTCACCTCCGTAGGATCCAGCGCCACCGAGAAAAATACCCGCAGCAACTCCCCATACGTCACCTGCGACGGATCGTAAACAACCTCCACGCTCTCCGCATGTCCCGTCTCGCCACTGCTTACCTGTTCGTAATCCGGATTTTTCACCGTCCCGCCCGAATAACCCGAGGTCGCGCTCACCACGCCCTTCACATGCTGAAACACCGCCTGGATCCCCCAGAAACATCCCCCCGCCACCACCGCCGTCTCTTTCGCGGGAGCCGTCGCCCGCGTCTCATCCGCCGCCGGCCCCGGCACCGCCGCACTCGCCCCGCTTCCCGCCCGGCAAGCCACTGCCCCCGCCAGCACCGTCAAAATCATCGCCACCATGCGCACCGAACTCTTAGACATAACCTCTCCCCGGCATCCTCCGCCGCTTTGTCTTAGTCTATTAGAGTTACGAGTCCAAAGGAAGTTTCGGATGTGCTTGTGCCACTAGTAACCCATGGCTCCATACAGCCGGCCATTTGTGTGGCCATACGTTGCAACTTGTTGCGCACACGTTCTTAACAATAAAAACACACGTTCGTTGAAAAGTGATGTAGACTTCGCTGCCCGGCGCCGCCTGCGCCTGAGGGGGGACTGTTGTTTTTGGAGGCATTACCTCATGAATCTGAAGTTGCGTGTCACTCTTGTCTGCGCCTACCTCGTTCTAAGTGGGAGCCTGGCGTTAGCCGCCACTCCCG
Source organism: Candidatus Sulfotelmatobacter sp. (assembly GCA_049693675.1). GTDB lineage: Bacteria > Acidobacteriota > Terriglobia > Terriglobales > Acidobacteriaceae > Sulfotelmatobacter. The sequence goes on from JBAVQD010000231.1 coordinate 13,916, forward strand.
TTACTGTTTTTCCTAACCCGATTCAGTTTGGAACTGTCCCTCTCAACTCAACCAGTGCGCCGCTCCTCATTTACCTTAGTAATTCGAGCGCGAGCGCGGTCACGGTCACCGGCATAACGATCAGCGGAACCAATAGCGCCAACTTCGCCTTCTACAGCTATACCTGTGTCGGTACAATCTCGACTGGCCAGAGCTGCCAGATGTATCTGACCTTCACCCCGTCGGCGATGGCCAACTTCACGGCTAGCCTTGTGATCACCGAAACCGGCGTGACTGCCGCCATCTCCATCCCGTTGGAAGGCGTCGGCGGAAATCCCATTCCCAATATCACAACGGTCTCGCCATCCACTGTTTACGTCGACACCCCAACCACAACAATCACTATCAACGGCTCAGGATTCTTGTCTTCCTCGACGGCATCTGTATCGTCTTACCCGAACAATATCCCGTTGCCCACAACGTTTGTAAGCGCCACGCAGATTAAAGCTCAGATACCCGATACCGTTCTGGCGAGCCAGGGATCAATTTCTCTATATGTGACCAATCCCCCGCCCGGCGGCGGCATGGCCTCCACCAGTTTGTCGGTCATTGCCCCCGAGCCCACTATCAGCAATACTTCGCCAACTTCCATCGTGGCCGGAACCACCTCCGAGCCGATCCTTATCAATGGTCAGAACTTCATGACCGGAGCGACCGTCCAATGGAACGGCACAAACATTCCCGCTACTTATGTCAGCTCCACACAACTGCAAGTTCAACCTACGACTGCCGAGCTCGCAAGCGCCGGCTTTGTCCAGTTGTCGGTCACCAATCCGTCTCCGGGAACGATCTCTCCATCCATAAGTTTTGACCTCACTTATCCCGTGACTGTCACCATTTTGGACCTTCCCGCCAACGATATCGTCTGGGATCCGTTCGCTGAGCGCATCTACGCCTCCATGCCCAGCAGCTATGGAGCAAACGGAAACAGCATCGCGGTGATCAACCCTTCCACCGGAGCCGTCACCGGATTCTTCTACGCCGGCAGCGAGCCCACAAAACTGGCGCTGGACAGCACTTCGAAATTCCTATACGTCGGACTGAACGGGGATGGCTCCATTCAGCGCTTGGATCTTCCGGCTTTCTCCGACGACATCGTGATCGGCCTCGGCAGCACCAGTGGGGGTCCGAATCTCGCCCAAGCAATCGCGGTGTCTCCTACCAACTCACACACGGTTGCCGTGGCGCTTAACGAGAGCACCTGCTGTTCCTCCGGCGGTCCCCTCGAATTCTTTACGGATTCGACGAAACTCGCGAACTCCGTCTCCACCCCGGCCATCAACCAAATCAGCTTTGTCAGCGGTACTACCCTATATGGCTACTATCCCGATACCCTGAGCCAGGTCACAGTCTCCTCCACTGGCGGGACGTTGGCTCAGCAATGGTCAGATCTCGTCGAGGGAAATACTTTCCAATACTCCGGCGGATTAGTCTTCGGAGCTAACGGCGAGGAGTTCAACCCCGCAACCGGTTTGCTGGAGGGTACTTTCGATGTGGGAAGCACTTGCTGTTCTTCCGGCCCTCAAGTGTTGCCGGATTCGGCGATCAATCGTGCGTTTGCCCTGGGCCAGACTCCCTTCTTTAGTTCCTATGGAATCACCAGCTACAATCTTTCCGAGTTCACACCTTTGGCTGTGGCCAGTTTGGCCGAACTTGCTCCCGATCTTGGTTCCACTTCCAAGTTCATCCAGTGGGGGCCTAACGGCTTGGCTTTCATACTGGCCGGGGGTGGCTGTTGCGGACCGGCCACAACCCAGGTTGTGCTGGTGCAAAGCCCCACCTTGCTCCTCACTGCTGGCAAAGCTATTAACCCTGCCCCAGCTTCCCATTCTTCCAGCCCTGCGGCCGTCGCTCACGGAAGCGGGAACACGCTCATGACTGTTCGCGGATCGGGATTCGTACCCGGCTCAGTCGTCAACTGGAATAACAAAGCTTTTTCTGCGAAATATGTCAGCGAGAGCGAGATGACGGTCTATGTGCCAAAAGCTGCAGTTGCGGCTCCCGGAACGGCTGCGATCGTAGTCAAGAATCCCACCCCAGGCGGAGGGAAGTCGAACGCCCTTACCGTAACCATAAAGTAAGAGTTGGATATTAACGCACGGCCCCGTTTCTCGCATTTCTGCGAGAGATGGGGCCTTTTGCATTGATTCGGACTTTACGCGGGGCTGGCGGGGTCGTTCTCCCACGGCGGTGTTGCTAACCGTGGCTGTTGAAAAACTCCTGTTTTGTCAAAATAGCCGGAATTTGGAGACAGAAAATGTCTACAAAACGGAGATCGTCGTTCGTAGTGTTTCCTATTGCAAAGTTTTTTCGACCATTTTCCGGTGAGGGAGTTTTTCAACAGCCACGGGATTTGTCAACATCAACAGCTTCCTCTTGGCTTATTAAGGTTTCGACATCTGTACAATCGACCGAACCGCTCGGTGATTTTGAAATTTCCAAAGAGGGCAGCGTGGGGTTGCCAAAAGGAGGCAACGTGGAGTTTGTCATGTTTGAAGATATGGACGGCCTAGCAGGCTGCGGAAAAACTCTGTGCAAAGGGGGATTAGGAGGTGACCTCAGTTTTCTCTTGCCGCTAAGTCGTTGAAAGAGTGCTTGCGCTTGAGTGCGTGGGGTAAACCTCCAAGACAT
>JBAVQD010000232.1:0-34789 GCA_049693675.1 Candidatus Sulfotelmatobacter sp.
TTTTCCAGCGCCGCGGCAATCGCGTTGCGCTCGGTTTCCCAGCGCACGCTTTGAATCATGGATTTCAGCGATTTCGGTATAGCACCGCCCGCGGCAGCTTCCACTTCTTCCCGCGAATTTCCCGCAAGGGCTGGAGATCGATGACTCTCGACGGAGCCTGCTTCCAGTTCAGTTAGAGTCAGTTCTTCGTCGCCAGCGATCAGATAACGCTTGACGAAGGTTTCCAACTCCTTCAAATTTCCCAGCCAGGTGTGATTCTGGCAGGACTCTAGCGCCGCTTGCGTAAACTCCCGCGGCGCGAGTCCGTAATATTTCGCCAACTTGTGCATCAGATAGCGCAGAAGGATCTTAATTTCCTCCTTGCGCTGTCGCAACGGAGGAACATTAACCGTAAACGCGCTGAGGCGGTAGTACAGATCGGGATTCAGCCGCTTCTCCGCGAGTGCCTGGTCCAATTTATCGCTGCTGGCGGCGAGAATGCGAACGTCAACGTCGACCGGCTTGGGCTCGCCGGACCGAACGAACTGCCTGTCCTGCAAAACCTTGAGAATCCTCGATTGCAGAGCCAGCGGCATCTCGGTGATTTCATCCAGCAGAATCGTGCCTCTCTGACCCATCTCCAGCTTGCCTAAAGGTTTTCCGGAGCCGTTGGAGGATCCATTTTCCCTGCCGAACAATTCGATCTCCAGCAAGTCTGCCGGCATCTCCGCGCAATTGACGCGCAGAAATTTAAAGCCGGAGTGCACGGACTTTTGATGGATCAAGCGGGCGACAGTTCCCTTCCCACTTCCGGGCTCTCCCAGAATGAGCACGGGGACATCGGCTTGCGCGAGCAACTCTGCTTGCGCGCGAAGTTGCTGCATGGCGGGACTGACACTGAGAAAGAATTCATCCTCTCCCAGTGACTCGATGTCTTCGCTGGCCATCTCCGCGTCATCGTTTGCCGTACCGAGGTGTCGGCGGATCACGGATTCAACTTGTGATTCATTCAGTGGACGAAGGAGTACATCCTTGGCGCCAAGCCGGGTGGCCTCTTTCTGCCGGTCCGCGTCTTGAGGGTCGCACACCACAACGATCGGAAGTTCAGGCCGGAGCCGGCGAAGCCACGGCAGGAGCTGCAGTCCGTCACTTTCCCCGCGAGGAACATCCAACAGCAGCAGATCGGGCGCCGCACCAAATTGAACTCGTTCCATCGCATCCCAGCCGCTGGAAGAAGTCTCCAAGTGCCACGAATTGGATCGAGCGGTGGAACCGAGCAGACGAAGCATCGAAGCTTCGCCGCTTACAACCAGCAAGCGAAGTGTCTCAGTTAAGTTTGCGGCCATGTTGATGGACCTTTTCGGGAGGTTAGGGATGGACTTCCGAGCAGCTTCAGGCAGGTTCGACTTCGTACCCTTCAACGCGTACGGCCAATGATCGCTGGATCGCTTCAACGGAAATAACCAGGGTTCGGTCTCCGTTGCGGGACACCAAGATTCCCTCCATGCCATCGAGGGCTCCGCTGCGAATTCGGACGCGTTGACCGATCTTCAGAAAGGGATGGGCCGACCAGGGCAGCTCGGTTTCCACTAAACTGCGAACCGCATTGATCTCTGCATCGGGAATCGGTGTGCCCTCGCCGCAAGCGCCGACCAGTCCGAACACACCCTCTACCCTCAGAACGCGCAGGCGTTCCACCCGGTTGGGGTTGAACTTTGCGAACACATAGCAGCTAAAAAGCGGCATCTGTACGGACTTCTTCCGATCGCTCCAGCGATGAACTTCGGTGACCAAAGGCAGAAAGGTGGTCACGCCTCTTTCCCCAAGTCGTTGCGCCACGATTTTTTCGTGCCGCGGACGGGTCTGCAGGCCGTACCACTGTTGGCCCTCGCTTTCGACCAGAGGAAGCGGCTGCGACAAATTCAACGATAGGCTGGTGACTGACATAGCTTCGCCCTCTAAGTCACTCTTCTCAGAATGACCCCAAAACAAAAAGAGCTAGAGTCTTGCTTTTCGAAATCTCAACGAGGAGATTTCAGGGGGAGAGACTTGTGATCAGGAAACCGGGGGGAGAAGCTGGCTTCCTGTTTACTTCAAACGCAATCTGCTTGAAACCAAGAAACCGGTTGGTGCAATCCATGTGACGATCAACCAGCGTTACAGGTGGTCTCGAAACCTCGTGACGGAGATTCCATGCCTGCGGTCAGGGAGCCAAGGGGGAGAAAACGGCTGCCCGCTAAATCAGGGTATTTCCTAGGGTGGAACTTCAAACTGGCTGATGTTCCTTGCCCTACTGCGAACACAGTATACACCGTCGCAGACCTTTGCAATGGATATAAATACCTAGGGTAAAGATTCTCATATCATTATAGTCAATATTAGCCTTAACTGAGAAGAAGCACTCACTTCGAAAGAGAGGGCCTTGGATCGCTCCTTACCGGGTTGAATGGGCCACCGAAAACCGAACCCTGACATCGGAGACGCATGAACTGCCTTATTATGTTACAGATGAATCGAATATAAGACCGGCCGACACCAACTGGACCTGAGAAATCCGGCGGATAAATCGCCGTATCCGCTCATTCGCATCGGTGTGAACGGTATTGCAACTTCGCAAGGCACTCAAGCATAGGACGGAAGCCAGGTTGCAGACGCCTCTAGTCGTTTTCGGTGGGATTAACGGGCTCTCCAACAATGTTGTAATAAACCGGTTTGGGGATCCGGGGCTTCGTTTGCTTACTCGGCGCAACAGACGAGGGCGGTGCCGATTCGTGTTGCTGCAGCGGGACCTGCGAAATCGCTGGCGTTGCCAGCACGCTCAACGATGTTTTCTCCGGCTCGGAAACTGCATCTGAAGCGGCCAGAGTGGAAGAGCCTCCGGAAGCGGGCCGCGAAACCTTCCTGGTGACGCGCACGGTCTTCACTCGCGCTGGCAGGCGCTTCTTTCGCGACCATTCGTGCAGCAGCACAAACACAATTCCAGCAATGCAAAGTGCCAACACCGACTTGAATAGCTCAGGAAAGTTGAACTCCCCTTTGCCGAGGTACAACGGCGACTGCGGGTCTGCTCCCATTTCTCTCGACAGCAACGGCACGAGGAGGTTGTTGGTAAGAGAAACGAGAAATCCCCAAATTCCTTCTGCCAGAAGCACGGCAGCTACTAACTGCCCAATCCACTTTCCGGGAATAACTATCCCTTCGCTGGAGGAAGTCTGGTTTTCGCTCATATTCATGTGATGCAGTTTTCGGCACATCAGACGCGTTCTTTCGGGATCGGTGCCCGACCATGTGCGATGGAGTTCAACAGATTGACCGCCGGAGAAGGCTGCGGTTAATCAGGAAACAGGGCCATATCCTGGATTGAAAGTTGCGCCTGTGGGTCCGGAAACCGGTATTGCGTTGAGTTTTCCAAAGCGATAACATAACCGGGCCCCGGCTTCTGAATTCTCCTCCAGATCCAAACCTGATGCCTTAAGATGGGCATTCGAAGAAATGTCACCAGATCCCATGTTCATTAACGCGAAGAGTCGGGACAATAAAATCCGCGTCCTGGTTGCTGACAGTTCTCGCATCCATACGCATCTGCTGGCCGATGTCTTGAAGCGTGATCCCCAGCTGGAAGTCATTCCCTTCGACTCCGATTCGAGCAGTCTGGTTGCGGCAGTCACCGCTTTGAACATCGATGTCCTCGTAATCAGCGCCAATCTGGATGAACAGCCGGCTCGCGGCCTGGAGATCATGCGTGACTTGCGCCCATTGGGCCCCCGCGTTCGAGCCGTGGTGTTGATGGATTCTCTGAAAGATGAAGTTGTTTTGAACGCCTTTCGCGTGGGGGCGAGGGGAATATTCAGCAAGCGCCAGCCGGTCGAACTGCTCTGCAAATGCGTGCACTGCGTATATCAAGGGCAAGTATGGGCCAGCAGTCGGGAGATGGCATTGGCCCTGGATGCATTGGCGAGCGCTCCGATTGTCCGGGCAGTGAATGCGCATGGTTTGAGCCTGCTCTCGAAGCGTGAAGTGCAGGTGGTGCGTTGCCTGGCTGAGGGGCTAAGCAACCGCCAGATTGCCGAGCGCCTGAAGCTCAGCCAGCATACGGTGAAGAATCATCTGTTTCGCGTGTTCGATAAGCTGGGAGTTTCCAGCCGCATTGAACTCTTATTCATGACGTTGACGCAGGCTGTTCCCGATCAGTCAAGCGCGGAAGCCACGACAAATAGTGCAGAGCCCGGCGCCCTTCGCGACGAATTTGCTCTATTGCAGAAGGCGGCGGAGGCAGGTCTGCCCGCCGCACAACTAGCCCTGGCGCAAATGTATCTGGTGAGGCGATCTGATCCCAGCGATGTAGTCCGAGCCTATTCGTGGTACCTGGTAGCGCTCGAACGGGCAGCACAGGCTAAGGGACTGATCACCAAAATGCTCACCTCCAAACAGATTGAGGAAGCGCACCGAGAGGCGCTTGCGAAGCTCTCCCAACCCGGCGCGGAACTCAATATCGACTAGTCATCCGGTCGTTTGGAGGAAGGTGGGTTTCACCAAAACCTCAGGTTAGGCAAACCGCAAAATCGAACCTGGAAACAGAAAAAGGCGCGCCTGGTTTGGCACGCCTTTCATTCTTGACTTGGGGGGAAGGCCGACTTCGTTAGGCGGCTTCCATACTGGCAACTTGCCGCCGAGACCGCGTGTAGATGGCGCCGAAGCAGCATAGCCCTGCCAGGAAGAGGTAAGCGAAAGCCGCTCCGCCCTCGGGAACCATCGCGATGAATTCCTGAGCGGGGCAAGCATCTCCACCGGCTTTGCATACGGAACCACCGAGGTCAGGCGAAAGGACTTCCAGACTGTATCCGCCGCTGGGAACCGGAGCGGCGAAAGCACTCGCCAACAAGCCTCCATCCGTGGCCACCCATGCACTCGTACAACCGGCCGATCCAAAAATGTCAGTGCAGAGCGCGGCATTGGTGGACAGAGGATTGCTATTCAGATAGTTCGCCACTCCGGTCGGGTCAAACACAGCCCAGAGAGCGAAGGAATCGATAACTTGCTGGGTAAGCGCATTGGCAGGTTGAACCGAGCTCGGTAGGCTCAAGATCGCTAAACCAAGCCACGCAACCGCGTCATACTGCTTCAAGGTTCCGCCCGCTAAGCCCCACGATGTACCTATCGGACCGGTGGAAGTTGGGAATGCGCTAGGGGTTGCAGTCCAATGATCGCCGATCGAAGTGTCATCGCCGAAATCATCGCAGATGACTGGCACATTGGTTGATCCGCCAACCGTGGCATAGTACGGGCTCACATAGACGCCGTCGTAAGTATTGCCCGGCGGTGGCCCAGTCAGCACCACTGAAGTCTGCGCAATTGCCCTTGGAGCAAGAAATAACGCCGCTAACCCCACCCACCAAAAAGCTCCCAACGCCCTCTTTATTGTCATTACTACTCCTCGGTCATGTTCAGGCGGGGGAATCCTGTGGCTATGCACCTTAAACAACTCTGTTACTTTAGCGCGAAATCCAGGGCTGTCAAGCCTGATAATTATTGCGACCGGTTGCAAATCCTTGCAACTGCTGCTTTACGGCCCAATTTTTAGGCTCGACGTCGACACGATGCGAGTGAAAGCTAGGATGTTTTCTTCGCAGCGCACTAATCGATATGCCTTATAGTTCTGTAATAGACCACAAACAGCGAGATTGTGCTGGTTATTAGGAAGGAGGCTCCCTAGTGAGGATTTTTCTGGTTTTTCGTCTCGCTTTGCTCCTTGCTCTCATAGCCGCTCTATTGACGGCATGCTCGCGCGATCCCAATGTACGAAAGCAGAAATTTTTCGCCAGCGGTGAAAGCTATTACGAAAAAGGCCAGTTTGCCGAGGCCTCCATCCAGTTCCGCAATGCCATTGCAGTCGATCCCTCCTATGCGGCTGCTCACTACCAATTGGCCCTGACTTATCTGAAGACTCAACAGTGGCCACGAGCGAATCAGGAACTCGCGCGTGCCATCGACCTCCAACCCAAAAACTACCCGGCTCGCGCGGAGATAGCAAAACTGCTGATTGCCCGCGGCGACCTTCAACAGGCACAGGAACAAGCAGACACACTCCTGCTGGAGCGCCCGAACGATGCCCAATCCCACTTTATCGATGCAAACCTGCTGGCGGCGCAAGCTCACTTCCCTGCTGCAATCCAGGAAATGCAGAAAGCGATCACCCTTGATCCAGGGGATTGGAGTTTCTATCTGAACCTGGCTCTGATGCAGCTAAGAAGTAATCAGCCTGACGCTGCCGAGGCCAATTTCAAGAAGACAATCGAGCTCAATCCTAAAGCGACGGATGCGCACCTGATGCTGGCAAATTTTTATCAGGTACGCAGCCGGTTCAGCGAAGCGGAACAGCAACTCCGCGCCGCGATTCAATCCGATCCCAAGAATCCCGAACCCGTCGCCGCGCTGGCACGCTTATACCTGGCGCAAGGGAAGAAGGCCGAGGCAGAAGATTTTCTGAAACAGGCCAAGCAGAATTTTCCCGATGTTTCAAGCGGTTATCGACTGCTCGGTGACTTCTATCTGGCTACCAATGAATTGGACAAAGCCGCAGCCGAATATCAAGCGCTTTATCAGGCCCACCCCAAAGATTTGCAAGTGGAAAAAACGTATACAGAACTTCTCATCCACACCAATCGACTGGACGAGGCCAGGGAAGTGGATGAGGAAATCCTGAAGGCTGATCCCAACGACAATGAAGGCCTGATTTTTCGTGCGCAACTGCAGATTCGTGCGGGAGATGCCAACGCTGCCATCGGGATACTGCAAACCGTAATCAAGAATGACCCGAACAATGGTCTGGCCCATTATTCCCTGGGAGTTGCATTTCAGAAGGTGGGAAATTCAGAAGGCGCTGAGAGCGAGTGGAGAACAGCTGTACGTTTGCGCCCCGATCTTGCCGATGCGCAACGCGATCTCGCCTTAGTAGCAATGCGGAGGGGAGACATGACAACTCTGGCTCAGACCAGCTCGCAAATGATCAATCTGCGGCCAACCATTCCAGATGGATACGCTCTGCGCGCAGTTTCTGAGATGAATCAAAAACAATTCTCCGCCGCCGAAGCTGACGCACGCAAGGCGATCGCGGTGGCGCCTGACAATTCAGCGGGATACGTGCAACTAGGTAATTTAGATTTCCTGCAAAAACGATTCAAAGAGGCGGAAGCCGCCTTCCGTCAAGCTCTCGACCGGGATCCGCATTCGAACGATGCTCTTCGCGGCCTGATGAACACTCACGTAGCTCAGAAACAGATTGACGCTGCAATCGCCGCAGCGAATCTTCAGATCTCCAAGGTTCAAGACAGCAGCGGATTTTATGATCTTCTGGGCACCATCCTGTTCCAGCAGAAGAAAGATTTCACAGGAGCGGCAACTGCGCTCAGCAAAGCGGCACAACTCGATAGCCACAACACCGATGCTCTCATCAAGCTAGGCGAATTACAAGCGGCTGACGGGCACGTCGACCAAGCCATCGCTACCTATCAGCAGGCGCTCACGGATAATCCTCAAGAAGCCACCTTTTATGTCCTGCTGGGCCAGATTTTTCAGTCCCGGAAGGACTGGCCCAAAGCTGAGGACTCGTACCAAAAGGCATTGGGAATCAGCAGGGATGATCCCGTGGCCGCTTGTAACCTCGCCTACGTGATGGCGGAATCCGGCGCCAACCTCGACGTCGCCCTGTCGCTGGCGCAAACCGCGCGACGCGGCCTGCCGGAGTCGGCCGAAGTCGCAGATACTTTGGGTTGGATCTACTACCAGAAAGGTGCTTATCACTCCGCGGTCGACTCGCTCCGGGAGGCGCTCAAACTGGCTCGAGACAGCACTCCTGCAGACAATTCCCGTTTTCACTATCACCTCGGAATGGCCTACGCGAAAAGCGGTCAAACCACACTTGCTCGTCGGCAATTGGAAACAGCAGTGAAATTGGACCCCAATTCAGGTGACGCAGAGGATGCAAAGAAGGAACTTGCGCAGCTGAAATCTTGATGAGTTCTTGTCAGAATTGATTCAACCAATTTAACGTCAGATTGAATCTGAGAAAGCTCTTTGGCCTACATGCCTCGACCTTTGCCGGTGACATCACATGAAAACGCCGTCCTTCTGCGCTCTTGTGGATTAAGAAAAGCGTCAAAGTAAAGGCGCACGCCTTCTGTGATTCTGAGGAGTTCCCTTTGCGATTCCGTCAGCAGCGCACTGGCGCCCGCCGGTTCGCATTCCAAATACGCTTGCGACCGGCAGCCAGTAACCACATCCAAGTAAGAAGCATCTCGTTGTCCAGAACGTCTTTGAGCAGAACATTCAAGTTGAATTGTCGCACCTGGCGAAGATAGTTCAGATTTGCCAAAAACAAGGCGGTGAACCTGGGTGAGAAATCCAGAGCAAAGGAGAATTTGACGCAACGATCACAAGTGGCGCCAGAGCAATCGCTCCTGGCACGGCACGAGGCGCTCTTTCGCGTGTCGCGGGCGATCAATGTCTATCGTGATCCGGGCGAGCTATTTCGTGTGCTTGCTAGCGAACTGCGGCAAGTCGTGGACTTCGGTTTTTTAGCTTTATTTCTGTACGACGAGTCGGCGAACAAACTGCAGACGGCTGTTCTCGAGACTCTGGGAGGACCGCCGTTCGGAATTCCTCCCGATTTTCCCGCGCAAGAAACTATCACCTGGTGGGTGTACCACCATCAGGAACCGGTAATCATATCTTCTCGCGACGAAGAATCGCGTTTCCCCAGAATGATGGAACTCTTTCGCGAATCCGGCGTTCAGTCTGGATGCATACTGCCTTTGACCACGGCATACCGGCGACTGGGCAGCCTCGCCTTCGGTGCGCGGCAAACTCACGCTTACTCTTCTGAGGATATTCGTTATCTTTCACTGGTTGCGGAACAGGTAGCGCTGGCTGCCGACAACGCGCTGCGCGATGAGGAACAACGGAGGGCGGAGCTTTTCCTGGAGGAAGGCCAGAAGCTGAGTCATACGGGCAGCTGGATGTGGAATCTAGCCAGCGGCGAACTTAAGTGGTCGGACGAGCATTCCCGGATACTCGGTGTCGATCAAGGTGCTGAAAAGCCATCCAGCGCATTGTTCTGGAGCCGGGTTCATCCCGACGACCGGCCTTCGTTGCAGCACACCGTCGGGGAGGCCGTTCGCGAGAAGAAAAATTTTGAACGGGAGTACCGCGTCCTTCTTCCTGACGCAACCGTGAAATACGTTTACGGCATCGGGCGTGCCGTGATCGACGATGCAGGCAAGCTCGTCGAGTTCGTTGGAACCACGATGGACATCACAGAACGCAAGCGGGCCGAAGAGGAGTTGCGCAAGCAAAAAGCGCACTTCGAAAAACTGTTTGAACTGGCTCCCGAAGCGATTGTTCTTCGCGACATCGATAACCGCGTATTAAAAGTAAACCGGGAATTCACCGATCTATTTGGCTTCACCGCGGAAGAGGCGCTCGGGCGCAATATCGACGAATTGATCGTCTCGGACACTTCGTTGGAGGAATCGGAAGCGGTGCGCCAGGCCCTGAAGTGTGGCGAGCGGGTAGATGCAGAATTAATCCGCCGGCGGAAAGATGGCTCGCGTTTGATCGTCTCCTTGGTAGCGGCACCGGTTTGCGTCGAGGGAAACACGCCGGAGATTTACGGAATTTATCGCGATATCACCTCGCGCAAAAAAGCTGAAGAGACGTTGAAGCGAAGCGAGGCTTATCTGGCGGAGGGCCAAAGGCTAAGCCACACCGGAAGCTGGGCCCGCAGCGTTTCTACCGGGGAAGTTTACTTCAGCCAGGAGAGTTTCCGCATTTTCGGCCTGGACCCAGCGACATCGAAGCTAACGCTCGATACGGTGTTGAGCCGAACCCATCCGGATGATCGATCGGCGTTCGCGGAAACGATTCAGAAGGCGATCCGCGACGCCAGTGACTTTGAGAGTGATTTCCGGATTATTTTGGAAGACGGCAGCATCCGTTACATTCATGTTTTGGGACATCCCGTGAAGAACGCTGTGGGAAACGCAGTTGAGTTCGTTGGAACTCATATGGATGTGACCGAACAGCACCTTTCGAGGAAGGCGTTGGAGGATGCCTTGGTGGAAATCAATACCTTGAAAGAGCAGCTGGTTCAGGAAAATGTTGCGCTCCGACAGGAGATTGACGAGACCTCCATGTTCGACGAGATCGTCGGGAAGAGTGCAGCATTGCAAAAGGTTCTGAAAGAGATTGAAACCGTCGGACCAACGGATTCTACTGTTCTTATTTACGGCGAGACCGGCACGGGCAAGGAATTAATCGCCCGGGCAATTCACAATCTAAGTTCGCGCCGATCGAAGGCATTCGTCAAGGTGAATTGTGCCGCGATTCCCACCGGGTTGCTTGAGAGTGAACTCTTTGGACACGAAAGAGGCGCATTCACCGGAGCGATCGCGCAGCGCATCGGCCGCTTTGAATTGGCACACCAGGGAACGGTGTTTCTTGATGAAATCGGAGAGGTTCCTCTTGAGTTGCAGCCGAAACTCTTGCGCGTGCTGCAGGAGCGAGAATTCGAACGGCTGGGAAGTTCGCGGACGCAGAAAACGGACGCACGCTTAGTTGCGGCGACGAATCGCGATCTTTCGGCCATGGTGGAGGAGCAGAAATTTCGCGTAGACCTCTTCTACCGCTTGAACGTTTTTCCTCTCTATGTGCCGGCATTGCGCGAACGTCCCGAGGATGTGCCTCTGTTGGTGCGTCACTTCGCGGAACTGTTCAGTCGGCGCATGCGCAAATCCATCGTGAGCATCCCAGCGGAGACCATGAGCGCGTTGATGCGTTACCACTGGCCGGGCAATGTCCGCGAGCTGCAGAACGTGATCGAGCGGGCGGTGATTCTTTCGACCCGCGGCGTATTGCGTGTTTCGATTGCGGACCTGAACGCCCACTCGATTGCGGCACGAAGAAGCGAAGAATTCAAAGAGCCCGTTCGAAAACGGATCCGCTCAAATGTCCCGGCTCTAAATCGAGAGCAAGTCATCCAGGCCATTCAGGAAGCTGATGGCCGGGTCGGTGGTTCCGATGGCGCTGCGGCACGCCTCGGCTTGAAACGCACGACGCTGATTGCGCATATGAAAAGACTCGGAATCGATCCGCGAACTGTCATAAGCTCGTTGTGACAGTGTCATTGCGAGCATGACAGCGTGACACCTACCTGCATTTCCTTCGCTCCGCTTTCCTGAAACTCAACTTAATCAATCAGTTCTGACGAACTGGCGAGCCTCTGCTGGTTTGGCCTGCGCGTTGCCTTCTCATATTGTGCGGTTTGCAGAGACGAAAGGATGGACAAAATGATCAGGAAATTGGCATTAGTTGCAGTAGTAGCTCTCAGCGGATTGATTTCTGTGGCGCCAGGGGCGGCGCAGGCTGTTGCGTGGCGCATTGATTCGCAACATTCCACGGCGCGTCTCTTTCTGGCGTCTTCCACGAATTCAGAAGCCAGCATCAACGTTGGAGTCGCTCGGGTGAGCGGCACTATCTTGCGAAATAGTGGCGATACGACCCTCTCTAACTTTGATTTCACCGTGTACCCGGCGGATAAGACCGCGGCCTTCGCGGATTCCGCACGGAAGCGACTCGCGGAGGATCCCGCAAGCGATCCCGAGTACACCGTCATCCGCTTCAAATCGAAGAGTGTTGTTCCGGTGAACCGAGATACCGTTCGCGTGGCAGGCGATCTGACGCTGACACATATCGAGCGAATCGCCACCTACGATTCGAGCGAGGGTTATGCCGGCCCTGTTTATGGCCCAGCAGTCACCAACTCCGTAACGGAACCGGCAGTATTTGAATTTCACCGAGTGAGTTCGGATGCGCGCGGAACAAACTTGAGCAACACCGAATGGTCGGCTTCCAGCACGACGAAGGGTGAGGATTTTCCCGAGTTATTAAATGCGGTCTCCAGTACGAATTGGCCGACCTTTGTCGAGGACGAAAAATGCACGACTCCGCTAAACGCCGGCGAAGGATTTTCAGGTCCGGCTTGCACAGGGACGAGGGTTGAAGTCGCGGCTCGCACGGATGTTCGGTGCGAGGTGCCTTCGGTTGCCGGCGAGGACTTCGCGGGCGAAGTGTGCACGCAGGCGCGTCAGCAAAGAGATGGTGGTCCGGTCCAGTTCGTTGCCAATGAGGTACGGATACAGCTCGACTTCCAGCTTATTGGGACGAATGTTGCGGTAGCAGTAAGCTCCGGGCAGTGAGCACCCGCAGGGAAACAATCGCGAGAGATGACCATGCTAAGGACCATAATCACCGACTCACCATTTGAACAGAAATGGGTTTTGCAAGGTCGGCTGTGCCGCCAGTGGGCAGCCGACCTGAAGGAAAGATGGGAGAGCACACGTGCCGCGAGAGAAGGCCGGAGATGCACCATCGACCTCGAGGATGTGGTTTCCGTTGATGCCGGGGGCGAAGAGGTGCTGTTCGAGATGGCTAATGAAGGAGCAGTGCTCTTTGCCAGCCGGTTCTACATGAAACACATATTGGCATCGTTGAACGAGACTTCAAGTGCAGGCTGGAGAGCCCGGTGAATCCCGCGCCGCAACTTCGTCGGTTACATCTCCCACGATTTCGCTGCGACAGCCACTGCTATAACCCTATGCGTCGGACCAAAGCCTGGAAGCGAGGATCGTTACGCAGCGGATCGTAGGTGGGGTCAACCTTGAGAGCGGTGAGACTGCTGGAATGCCACTCGTAGGCTTTCTGCAGCCAAGCGATGGCTTTTTCTTTATCGCCCATGCCGATGTAGGCGATGGCAAACGAAAGCGGATCAACCACCTCGCTTCGGCTTATCCGTTCTAGTTGCTCGAGGGCAAATTTCGCCTCCGCCCGTTGCCCAGACCGGCCGTAGATATAGGCAAGTGCTCCCCAACTCCAATTCCTTCCTTGCCCTCGGCGCCATCCCTCCGCGTCGGCCAATGCGTCGGCGAACAATCCCTTTTGCACGTACACATTAATCAGCATGTGGGCGCGCGGGAAATTCGGATCCATTTCAAGCACGGCGCGGAACTGCTCAATCGCGCGGTCATATTGGTGGGCGAAGAACAGGATTGCTCCGTTGTCGGTGGCGATAATGAGGGAGAGCGGATCCAACTGACGGGCACGCTCAATTTCAGGGAAAGCCTCGTCGAATCGCCCCTGCAGGGCGAGACACTCCGCATACAACTGGTGGCCGGTGGCGTAGTTTGGGTTCAGCTGAATGGCTCTCCGATATTCCTGCTCCGCGGTTCGCCAGTCCCAATCGTGATTTTCCGCAATGAATCCCAGGGCGGTGTGGGCTTCGGGCAACTGATCGTCCAGTTCAATCGCGCGCCGGGCGGCCGCGCGTCCTTTCTGCGCTTGCTCGTCCGAGGGCGAAACCATGTAGCCCATAATGGCGTAAGACTCGGCCAGACCGGCATACGCGCGGGCATAGGTGGGATCTAAGGCGATTGCCTGCTGAAAATACTTCACGGCTTGCTGCAAACTCGCCAAGCTTCGCTTGTTCCAGAAAAAACGCCCTTTTAAATAGGCTTCGTAGGCATCGGTTTGAACCGCACGCTCGTTCAAGGCATGCAACTGGTTCGGCGATACCACAACTTGTCCTTCGATTTCGGTGGCGATGTCATGCGCCGCAGTACTCTGCAGGAGCAACACGTCTTTAAGTTCGTGGTCATAGCTGCGGGCCCAGAGATGGCGATCCGTGGCGGCGTCGATCAGTTGCACTCGAATTCTGACCCGGTTACCAACCCGTTCCACCGTTCCCTCGATCAGCGCGTCCACTCCAAGCTCTTGGCCAATCTGTGGAACTGTTTTCGTCCCACCCTTGTAACGCATGACTGACGTTCGCGAGGTGACGCGCAGTCCGCCCAACTGGGCGAGATCGTTGATGAGTTCATCGGTCATTCCCTCAGTAAAGTAGTCCTGGCTGGAATCATTGGAGAGGTTATCCAATGGTAAGACGGCGATCGAGCTGATTACCTTCCGAGGATTCGCAGCCAGACCTGCATTCGATGAATTTCGCCACGACTTTATTCGGCCCGTCGATTGCATGTACCAGAGAACACCCAGAAGCACGACTACGACAAACGCGAATGCGAAAACTCTCGGACTTATTCTCGCTCGAGGAGGAGTGTCGGATACAACGAGCGGGGATAGTGAAGCAGCGGGCTCTGCTTCGACCAACGACTGCGGCTTCTTTTCGGGGAGGGCTTCCACCGTGGCGATAAAGCGGTAGCCTAAACGCGGCGCCGTCTCTATGTAGCGAGGTGCTTCCGCGGAATCGCAGAGCGCCTGCCGGAGTTTTTTCACCGAGGTGTTCAACCCATGTTCGAAGTCGACAAAGGTGTCGGCCGGCCACAACTTCTGGCGCAGTTCCTCGCGGGTAACAATCTCACCGGCTCGGCTTAACAATACTTCAAGGATGAGGTAGGGTTGACCGGAAAGTTTTACCTTGGTTCCACCCTTCGAAAGCTGGCGCGCGCCTGTGCGCAATTCGAACGGGCCAAACCGATAATCACACCCTCCTTCCATTCGCCCGGTCCCCAGCCGTGGCAAATTCTACCATTACACTCGGCTCGCAAAACCGCGGCGGTTATAAGTGTTTAGATTTCATATAGCTAACGGCTCACCTTCAGATTCACCGACATTTCACCTTAAAACCATTGCCGCGGCTCACCCTTGTGCGCGACAGTCGCGCTCGCAGAGCGCTGGTTGATCGGGGGGTTGACCGGCGCGAACTTAAATTCTGGTCGAGGAGCGCGCATGTCTGACAATGCGTCATGGTTGGTCTGGAATCAACGGGAAAGTTCAGATCGTTCGCGGAAAGGAAGACTTCGAAGGCGAGTTCTTCTCTCAATTGTTGCTTTGGTCGTGATTGCTACAGGTTCTGCCATCGCTGATGTTTACCTTCCTAATCTTTTCCCATTTCTCGACCCCACCGGTCTCTCCGGAACCTACAGCAGTAGCGGCAGCGTAGATTTGAGTGGTCCGTTCTTTCAAAGTCTTGGCACCAATGGTAGAAGTTGTGGAACCTGCCACCAGCCGAGCAATGCTTTCGGATTGAGTGCCCTCGATGCGCAATTTCGCTACTTCATCACTCGAGGCAAAGATCCGTTATTCGCGCAGTTTGATGGCTCTACCTGCCCGACCGGCCCGATCAACAATAGCCTGGTTCTGAATAACGGACTGATTCGCATTCCACTGACGGTTCCGCCAAATACCACGGATGCATCCGCTCCGCAATACACGATTGCCGCCGTCCAGGACCCCTATGGTTGCGCCCTGATTACCAATAGCGCGGGGCAGCAAGTAGTTTCCGTGTACCGGCGGCCACTGCCAACCACCAATTTGGGTTTCTTAAGCGCGGTGATGTTCGATGGCCGCGAGTCCCTGACATCGCCTCTGAACAATGCCCTAACCTTTTCTGCCAATCTAAATACTGATCTGACTCAGCAAGCTATCGATGCGACCCTCGAACACGCCCAGGCCACCGAGCCGCCTACGGCCACCCAACTCAGCCAGATTGTCAGCTTCGAACTGGCGCTCAACTCAGCCCAATTATTGGATTTTGCCGCGGGGAATCTTTCCAAGGGAGCACAAGGTGGATCGCAATTCCTGTCTACGCAACCCTACTATCCCGGAATCAATGACAGCCTCGGTGCCGACCCTGAGGGCAAAGCGTTTAATCCCAACGTATTCACGATTTATTCGTCGTTTCAGAATTCGCGGAATCCGCAGCAAGCTTCGATTGCCCGGGGCGAGCAGATCTTCGACAATCAGCCGCTCACGATCAGCGATGTACCGGGACTAACCACGGGCAGCCAGCAGATTATGGGAACATGCACCACCTGCCACGATACGTTTAATGTTGGAAACCATTCTTTCCCGCTGCCGCTGGATATCGGAACCGGTCACTTGCTCACTTATGAAACCGACCCAAATATTATCGCCGCGCTAAAAGAACTGAGCGTCCCGCAGTTGCCGGTGTTCGAGTTAGTCTGCACGCAGGGTGCGCTCGCCGGAACTACTTACTACACTTCCGATCCTGGAAAGGCCTTAATTAGCGGTCAATGCAGCGATATCGGCAGAGGCAAGGGCCTCATTCTTCGAGGTCTGGCGGCGCGTGCCCCATACTTTCACAACGGAGTTGCGGCCAACCTTCAGCAACTGGTGAGTTTTTATAATCAACGTTTTCAGATCGGACTCTCAAAACAACAGATGCAGGACCTGGTCAACTTTCTACAAACGCTCTAGAGCCAGGAGCGCGAGAGGGATATTTCTTCTTGTACATTGAACGCCGAGATAACGGAGGAGAACATTTATGAAACGGAATCTTTGTCTGGTTGTTGCACTGCTCGCAGCCGTGTGGTGGATGAGACCGGACAAGACGCCGGATGCCATGGCAGCCTCGGCGGCTATGGAGAAAAATATTTTCACCCCCGACACGATTCAGTACGGTCCAGCACCGTCATTCGTGCAGCCGGGAGCGCAGCTGGCCGTGCTGGAGGGCAATCCGATGGCCTCAAGCGGAGACTACACGATTCGCCTGAAAATGCCCGATGGTTATCGCATCGCGCCGCATTGGCATCCAAAGCGCGAAAACGTTACTGTGATTTCTGGGACGTTCAAAGTCGGAATGGGAGACCGCTTTGTCGAGAGTAGCATGCTTACTTTTCCGGCGGGCAGCTTTGCTTATCTCGATCCTGATATGCACCACTACGCAATGGCCAGCGGCGAGGTGGTGGTCCAGATCCACGGGATGTCACCGGTGCAATTCAATTACGTCAATCCCGAAGACGATCCGGGGCGGAAAAAATAGTTGATCGTAGTTAGCTCCTCCCGGCGTGATTACGACTTCTGACCGTGTGCTTCTACCGCATGCGGAAATCGCTGGGTCGATGGGGATTTACCTTCAGCTCGGTGGTTGAAATCCAGAAGCGCCAGCCGCTTTTTACGCGAAGCGATGATCTCCCCAAAAAGCACAAGCTAATTCACGTCCGCACCATCCCCCGTTTGACACTCGCTCCACAACGTTCCTATACTTCTCGCCGCCACTTCTTCCCATCCGGGGAGGACTCCTATGTTCAAACGCTCGCTGTTCGTGTTTCTTATCTCCGCCTTCGCCATCACAGGCTTCGCGCAGGACGATTGGAAGATTCACCAGCCCACGCTCACTCCACAAAACAGCGGCACCACCCAATTGCTGATCGCCGTCAGTCCCGTCGACTCGCGCGTGGTATGGGCAGCTGGCACCGGTGGCACTTATGTGGTCACCACAGATGGCGGGAAACACTGGAAGTCCGGCGTGGTGCCCGGAGCCGAGAGCCTGCAATTCCGCGACGTGCAGGGAGTCAGCGACCAGATCGCCTATCTCATGTCGATTGGAAATAACACCACGGACTTTCGCATTTACAAAACCGAAGACGGTGGCGCGCACTGGAAGATACAATTCACCAACGAACTAGCGAACGCCTTCTACGACTGCTTCGCCTTCTGGACGCCCGATCGCGGCATCGCCCACAGCGATTCAGTGGACGGCGTATTTCCCGATATTCGCACCACCAACGGAAAATCATGGGAATCGATTGCCCCGAATATGCCGCCCGCGTTATCGGGAGAAGCTTCGTTCTCGTCCAGCGGAACCTGCATCACTACCGAGGGAAACGAAAATGCCTGGATCACCACCGGCGGCTCAACCATCGCGAGAATTCTAACTACTCGAGACGGTGGCGATACCTGGAACGCCTATGACACTCCGCTGGTAAGCTCCCCGTCGGCGGGCGGCCTGTCGGTGGCATTCCGTGATCCGTGGAACGGCATCGTGGGTGGAGGCGATCTATCCACAAACGCGAGCGCCGACGCAGCCACATCCAATGACGGCGGCCAAACCTGGACGCTCATCAAAAAGCCGCCCGTCGAAGGCGCCATTTTCTGCCTCGCCTATGCGCGTGGAATGCGCCTCGGCAACGGCCGTAATCCGGACGGCGACGATGACGCTCGTGACGATGACCGCGATCATCACCATGAACTCGATCGCACCGTGGTCATCACCGCCGAAACAGAACCAAACTTCGATAGCGGATCCGCGGCCTGGACTCCCGATGAAGGCCACACCTGGTTCAAACTGCCGAACGTAAGCGGTTACTGGGCGGTCGCTTTTGCCAACCCGCACGCAGGATGGTTCGTAGGCAATGGAGGCGAGATTCTGAAAATCAGTTTCTGAGATTAACTTCTGACCCTGCCGCGCAAGCTAGGCATGAGCAGCCAACCTTGCGCGGCATTCTTGTTTCAACAACGCAAACAGTTCGTCCATGTGCTCCTGCCGCGTGCGGAAATTTACAGGGTTGATGCGAAACCAGGATTTGCCTTTGAGTTCAGTTGTCGAAATCCAGAATCGGCCGCTTTGCTCCACCCGCTGCGCCACCTCCGCATGTACGCTCTTCGATTCCGCCTCGCTGAGCGCTGCATCCTTGTAACGAATGCAGATTGCCGACATCGGGGGAGTACACGCCGGCTCAAACTCCGGATCTTTTTCGGCTAAGCCATAAAGGTGCTTCGCCTGCTGCACATTGTTATCAATCCATTCACCAATCTGCAGCGCGCCATATCGTTTAAAACTCATCCACACTTTCAAGCTGCGAAACCGGCGCGATTGCTCGAATCCGTGTACGTAATATTGATAACGTTCATTCTGCTGGTCGAACTCATCGGTGAGGTAAGAAGGTTTCATACCAAATGATGCGGTCAGGCGGCGCTGATCTTTCACCAGCACGGCGCCGGCATCGAGGGGCGCGTAAAACCATTTGTGAGGGTCGATCGTGATGGAGTCTGCGAGCTCGAGTCCGCGGTTGCGCATCGGCCATTCGTGGGAAAGCAGCATGCCTCCGCCGTAGGCGGCGTCCGCATGCAGCCACATGCCCTCGCGATCGGCGATGCGCCGCAGTTCGCGGATATTATCCACGGCCCCGGTGTTGGTTGTTCCAAACACTCCTACGACGCACATGGGACGAATGCCGTTTCTCTTGTCTTGCGCGATCGCCTCCTCAAGAGCGTCAATCCGAACCTGAAACTCCGAATCAGTCGGCAGCGCCCGCAACGCATTTCGGCCAAGGCCGATGCAATCGACGGCTTTGTCCACGGAAACGTGCCGCTCCTCCGAGACATAAACCGCCCAGCGGTCTTGTATCCCGTCATACTGTCCGCGGTCGCGCGTCACCGCATCACGACCGAGCTTGAGTCCGATGAAATTCGCCATCATTCCCCCGCTGGTGAGATTGCCTCCGGCATTTTCATCGTAGCCGCAAAGGTCGGTCAGCCAGCGTACGACTCTCCGCTCCATGGCAACCGCCGAAGGGCCAATCGAATATGCGCCAACGTTTTGATTGATGGCGGAGCAGATGAAGTCTGCGATGATACCCACGGGATTTGGAGATGGGGTGATCAATCCCATATATCCGGGATGGCCGACGTTGGTGCAATAAGGCAGCAACTTGTCTTTAAGTTCATCCAGCACGCCATCGCGTGAAGTTGGATCCTGAGGCAACGGTTCCGTGAAGAGACGGTTCACAGTGCGCGCATCGACGTCAGGAAATACGCGCTTTTTCTCGATCTGATCGAGATAGTCAGCCAACAGGTCAACAACCTCATGGCCTAAGTCACGAAATTCTTTTGGGTCCATTCCTAATCACCTGCCGAATATTTTACGTTGTGCGCCGATGGCAACACTCCGTTTCTTGCGGTCAAACAATCAACGGAGTTCGTCCCGTGGGTTCCCTCAGTTCCTGGGCATATCCACGCCAGAGAATTTCTTGCAGGCCTCGAGCAGTTGTTCCTGACGTTCCGTATCGTGGGTGGCGGGCATCGGTTTTCGTGGCTTCATATGGAAGAAGTATTGTCCGGTAACGATCGCGGCGGGATCATCGCTGACCGCAAGCCACACCTGAGTGCGGTGCCCGGCGTCCAGATCATCGGGCGCTGCCGCACCTCCCATTTTTGTAGGAACCCATCCGGGTTCAAGAGCGTTAGACAGAACATTCGGCCAACGGCGCGCAATCGCGAAAGCCAAGAGAACATCGTGCAGTTTGGTATCAGAATAGGCTTGTTGTCCCTGCCATGGACGATGCTCCCACGCGAGATCCTTCAAACTCGCGTCGCCGCTCTGGTGGAGCCCGGAACTCAGGTAAACCAGGCGCTTCGGCCGCCGGATCAGCGCTGTCAGGATGTACGGCGCGAGCGTGTTGACGGCAAACACCTGCGGAAATCCGTCTTCCGTAGCGATTCTCGCGGGCTCCCTGTAGCCGACCCCGGCGTTATGAATGACCGCATCGAAGGCGCCCAGTGCATTGACCTGCTCCGCGACTGTGCGCGTTTGGGCGATGCTCGACAGATCGCCAATGACGACAGTCTCCGCGTCTGGAACCGCGGACAGAGCCTGCCGGCCTCGCTCCGGGTTACGGGCATGCAGTACGGCGCTATGCCCCTGCTCGATGAGAAGCCTTGCGGCCATTTGGCCGAGCCCGTCGGAAGAACCCGTGATAAATACACGCGCCATTTGTCTTTATAACTCCCTCTGCTTGACTTTCGATATATCGAAATGATGCACCGCGGCGCCTGACAAAAGGAAATTGCCCCGATACTCAGAATAGACGCTGAGAATTCCCGAATCAAACGAGAAGCTAATAACCGTAGTGGTGAACAAAAGCTGCTGAGTCCTGCTATGTTAACCTTCGATTCCATCCTCTAACGGAATGCTGACTTTATGATTCGCAGCGCTTCGGAAGTCGCGCACGCATCCGATTTGAGACAACGGAGATTTTCCCATTGAGCTTGCGTATTCCTCGCATCGCAGTTGTCGGAAGCTACGCGACCGGACTGACCTTGAAGGTAAATCGATTGCCCAGCATGGGTGAGACCGTGTTGGCCTCGGGATATCGCGTCGACTACGGGGGCAAGGGATCCAATCAAGCGGTAGCCTGCGCCCGGCTGGGAATGGACGTTGTTTTCGTCGCTCGCATCGGCGAAGACATGTTTGGTGAAATGGCGCTTCGGCTTTATCGCGAAGAGGGTATCGCTATTGACCTGATTCACCGGACTGCCGAGCATCCCACCGGAGTGGGCTTTATTCTGGTGGAAGCCGCGACGGGAAATAATTGCATCGCTCTGGATCCAGGAGCCAATGAACTCCTCTCTGCTGCCGATGTCGCCCAGTGTGATTCTTCGTTAGACGCCGCTGCAGTGATGATGACGCAACTGGAAACTCCCGTGGCAACGGCTGAGGCGGCGCTCGCGCGCGGACGAGCGAAAGGTGCAATCACCATTCTGAATCCTGCGCCAGTCCGGCCTTTGCCGGCCTCCGTTTTGCAGTTAGTAGATGTGCTGACTCCAAACCAGACGGAGGCAAAAGTTCTGACCGGCCGAAGTCCAGACGCCAAAACTGAAGCGGAAGAAGTAGCTCGCGACCTGATTCGCGCGGGCGTCAGGCAGGTTGTGATGACCCTGGGAGAAAGAGGCGCTTTGGTTGTGACTGCGTCATCCTGCAAACATATCCCTGCGATGCAGATGCGCGCAGTCGATACTACAGGGGCGGGAGATGCTTTCAACGCCGGAATTGCAACCGCACTCGCATGCGGCGAGAGCCTGACTTCGGCAGTCGAGTTTGCCGTGGTCACGGGCGGGCTGGCCGTCACCAAAGAAGGCGTAATCCCATCACTGCCGGGGCGCAAAGAAGTCATTCAGTTCTACCAAGAGCGCAGTATGGAGCCTCCAGGTTGGCTTGCTCTCTAGATATCAGCTAATCCCTACAGTGTTTCTCTGGGTTTATACGGTGGGAAAGAAGAATCAGCGCTCGACCAACTCCCCCAGCCTGGCAAAGAATTCCGGGTAAGAGATGGACACACATTCGCTGCCCCGAATAAGGGTTTCCCCATGAGCTCGAAGCGCTGCGATGCTGAAAGCCATTGCGATACGATGATCGCCAAAAGAATCGAGTTCCGCGCCGCGCAGCGACTGCCCACCGGGAATCTTTAAGCCATCTTCGCGTTCCTCAACCTGCGCACCCATGGCGCGTAGATTGATGGCCATCGATGCGATGCGATCTGACTCTTTCACCCGCAGCTCCTTCGCGTCCCGGACTTCAATCCCTTCATTCGTATAAGGCGCGATCGCGGCCAGCACCGGGATCTCATCGATTAACGCAGCCGTATCCGATCCAGCGATGAGCGCGCCCTTCAACTTTCCACCTTCCACCTGCAACGTACCCACCAGTTCGCCGTGAATCTCTTCCAGCTGGGTCACGGAAATGCGCAGCCCCATCTGAATCAGGATATCGAGCAGCCGGGCGCGCGTGGGATTCATCAGCAAATTGGTGATACTTAATTGCGAGTTTGGAAAAAGCGCTGCGGCGCACAGAAAAAACGCGGCACTGGAAAGATCGCCCGGAACGAGAGCTTCAATGCCGCGCAAACGCTGCCTGCCGTGAATGCTCACTTCGTTTCCGTTACGTTCAAGTTTTGCGCCAAAGGCCTGGAGAGCGACCTCTCCGTGATCCCGCGTCCTCAACGGCTCTTTTATGCGCGTTTCGCCCTCAGCCAGTATGCCCGCGAATAGCAGGCAAGTCTTCACCTGCGCACTCGCAACGGGCATCTGGTAATCGATGCCTTTAAGAATACGTCCCTTGATGCGTAGAGGAGGGCGGCCGTTTTCGGATGTGATTTGCGCTCCCATGGCTTGAAGTGGGGTAATCACTCGCTCCATGGGACGCCGAGACAATGATTCATCTCCAGACATTTCGCTGGCAAACTTCTGGCCTGCGACAATGCCGCTCAACATGCGGATGGTGGAACCCGAATTTCCGCAATCCAGAGGTTCGCTTGGGGCGCTCAACGAAGTGCCGCTTCCCTGCACTTCGATGACATTTCCGGCGCCGCTCTTGCGCTCCCACTTCACTCCCAGCGTTCGCAAACAGCCAAGAGTGCTGGCGCAGTCCGCTCCCGTGGAATAGTTTTCCAGCCGCGATGGGCCATCGGCGATCGCCGCCAGCATGGCATAGCGGTGAGAAATGGATTTGTCCCCGGGAAGGCTAACGCTGCCGCGCACGCCGCGCGCGGGACGAACAATTACCTGTGATTCGTTTTTCATACCGGGGAGTGCAAATCGAAAACAAATCAGGCTGGAATCTTTGTTTGCGCCTTGGCTTCGCGCAAAAGCTCGGGAGGGATTTCTTTCAGCCTCACGCCGAACTCAAACATCGGGGTTTCTACACCACGTCCCCAGCGCGCCACTTCCCAGTGGGAGCGGATAAACTTCACTTCGGGACGCCCAGTGAGGTCAAGGATGAGCGGATACTCTCCGCGATAAAACTCCTGCGGATAAGA
The DNA here is from genome assembly GCA_049693675.1 of Candidatus Sulfotelmatobacter sp. Taxonomy (GTDB): domain Bacteria; phylum Acidobacteriota; class Terriglobia; order Terriglobales; family Acidobacteriaceae; genus Sulfotelmatobacter. The sequence goes on from JBAVQD010000232.1 coordinate 23,382, forward strand.
AACCAAAGGCTTCGCTTCCCAGGATGCTCCATCCGCCGAACCGAAAATGCTGAGCTCGAAGGATTCCTGCTCAATAATATTGGTGATGCCGAGCGTGAGTAGGAATACACGATTCGCCGCGGCGCCGACATCGACGACGGGCCCGTCGCCTTTGGCATTCACCACCGTTTTATCCGCTACTAAAAGCGTATCAATCATGGCCAGAGGATTCTAACAAAGGTGACGCTCGTAGTCAGTGATGTTCATTTGCTCCGAATTTACTCCGATGGATGAGGCCCTGTGAAATCGGAGCAACAAGGTTTCTCGACCGGCTTGAATTCCATCAGTTCGATCCGAGTCAAATCGGGGTCAAACAAATTCAGTTGCCACTTGCCGTCTTTTCCCATCTGAGCTTTTTCGTCGCCATGAGACCTCCAACCGTGGGATTCCAGAATCGCCCGTGCCTTTTTCATGTCGGCCACGCCGAACGAAATATGACTCAGCACGCCCATCAGTCGCAGATCGGGGTGTTCGGCGTGGTGCAGCATGTACTCGAGCCAATCCGTTCCGTCGGGAACTTGCATGGAGACCCAGTCGGTTTCGCCGGGCTGCATCCCGCCGTGCCAATACAAATGAAATCCGAGCAGGTCGCGATAGAAGTGATCCTCCACATCGCGATTGTTTGCGATTGTTCACGACAAATCCGGCATGAATCATATGGCGGGAAACGGCCGAATCCGGCGAATTGGCGAAAACTTTGGTCTTGCTGCGCTCGACGAATTCGATGTGATTGCCTTCTGGGTCGTTCACCGTGAAGCTCGAACTGCGGTCGACATGAGTCTCGATTGCAGCCACGGTTATGCCCTTCGCCACGAGATACGCGCGCAGTGCGGAGACATCATCGGTAGCAAAGGCGAGGTGATCCATGCGGTTGGTCGCACCAGGATCAGGCGCCGCGCTGCAACCGACCCACTGCTTGCCAACCAGATATCGCACGAGACATCCAGGCTCCACTGGCGCCGCGGAAGCCAGGCCGAGCGTGCCGACGTAAAGGGCTTTCGCTCCATCGGGCGCGGTGGTGTAGAACGAAACGTGGTCGATGCTGAGAATATGAGGACGCTGGCGAGAAGCGGCCTGCGCGATTGCAGAGAATTCGTAGGCAACGAAACAGAGCGTCATCGCGAGGATAGTCTTAACGATTCTCATAACTGCTCGATTTTACCGAACCAGACTGGGCGCTCATTTTAAATTCCGTCGAGGAACTGGCGCAGTACTCTGCCAGCTTCCTCTGGCCGTTCCCATGGTGAGTAATGGCCCGCTTTCGACAGCACACGCAACTGAGCATTGGGAATCTGCTGGCGCATCAGTTCAGCTTCATTCACGCCGGTGAGCACGTCTTCCTCTCCAGTCACTAGCAGCGTGGGTACATTGATGGTCTTCAATGTAGCGACCGAGTCTGGACGGTCGGCCATGCCGCGTTGCACCTGCGCCACGTCTTCGGGCGACATCTTACGCATCATGTGCAACGCGCCTTCGACCAGATCAGGCCGCAACTCGTGCGTACTTTTCCCAAGCAGCCGCGGAATCATGCTCTCGAAAAACGGTTCAGTGCCGCGCTCGATTACTTCGTTCGCCGCCTGCAGGCGAGCGGCGCGGGCTTCCGGAGCATCCGCAGGCGCCTTGGTATTACATAGTCCGAGAGCAGCGACGCGAGCGCGATGCTTACGCCAAAATTCGAACAGCGCATATCCGCCGATGGAAACGCCGACGAGCGGGGCCCGGCCAACATCTGCGTCGTCCATCACACGGAAGATATCGGCAGCGTGCTTCTCCATTGTGGCGGGACCTTCCCCAATCTCGGATTCTCCGTGTCCGCGGAGATCGGGGAGAATCAGTCGATATCGCGCTGCGAGAGCATTTGCCACGGGTAGCCAAAAGTCGTGATTAGCCGGAAAGGGGTGCAGGAGAACCACTGAAGGTCCTTCCCCCAGCACGTGATAGACAATTTCCGCGTCGCCACTTTTGATGCGCTGCATCCCACCGATTTAATCACAGAGAATGGCGTGCGTGTTGCGACTCGGTTTCTTATGAACCCAATTTAAATTGATTGGACTGTCGATCTACGAACTCGTCGCCTGTCGAGCGGCCGCCGGAGCATTCAACATTAACGGCTCTTCCGGCATAACAATCCATGCGATGGGATACGAGATCAACCCAATGCCGGTCATGAAAGAAGCGATCAGCCACACTAAGCGGACGACGGTTACGTCGATGTCGAAATACTCCGCGACGCCGAGACAGACGCCGGCAATCTTGCGCCCTTGACGCGGGCGGACCAGACGCATGCGCGCGACCGATGCGCCTAAGCGAATCCCGCAATAGGCGCAAACCGACGCATCGTCCTGAATCACTTTGCCGCAGTAGTTGCAATACATGGGTTCAATCCTCAGTAGAGAATACGTAATTGTAGATTAAATGTTCCTTCTTCCTGGCGGCAGCGCTCTTGCATGGAGGTTAACCGAGACAATCGAGACCACCTTACTGTAAAATCAGATGACGGAAGCGAGCCCGTATGCAGGCTGCAGAGTCTTCCCGCGCGGATTCCAGGTTGCAAGGTTGAGCACTACGTATCTGGCTTTCTGAACTATTCCAGACTCAATCATCCGGAATTTTCTGGATTGAACTTGCGCATCGAGATCAGGAGAAGCGAACTATGGCAGTTGGAGCGAAAATAGCAAAGACGGCAGACCGAAAAAAGGTTATGGACACCAGCAAGAGTACAGATTGTCCCAAGTGCGGCAAGACCACGCGCATTGTGAAACGAATGAAGGATCGCGAGCGCGGGGTTCCGGGCGGAATTTATATCTCTTGTTCGGCCTGCGAGTTCTTCGAAAAACTTTAGCCGTACGGGATTTCCGCTTCAGCCGGAGAAAAAGGGACTGACTTCCCTTCTCCGGCTTTCGTTTTTGCTGAGAACGCCGAACCCTGATCAATTGGCTTCGCTGGCTGGCAATCCTGCCGGAGCAACTCCCCACTCCAATCTCACCATCCAATCGTAGCTCGACGAACCTGGAAATTGGTATTCGTTGCTCGTCGAGGGAAAACTAAACTCGTGTTGCGAAACTGCGCCATTCCGTTTGTCTTGATGGCAGCCATCATTCTGCAGTGCGCCTGCGGAGGGGGAAATAGCTCCAGCACCAGCAGCACCGGTGGAACAGGCGGCGGAGGTGGAACCAACCCAACCAATTCGAGCCCTCCGACATTCGCGCATGTTTTTCTCGTGATCGAAGAAAATCACAGCTTCAGCGACGTGATCGGCAACTCCAGCATGCCGTATCTGAACAATCTGGCATCGGCTTACGGTTTGGCCACGCAGTATTACGCTGACGCTCATCCGTCCTTGCCTAACTATTTCATGCTGACCGTGGGCGCCGGAACCTCGATTAGCGGCAGCGCCGGCGATGCTTACGCCGGGGTTGTGACTCAGGATAATGTGGTGCGCGCACTGACTGCCGCGGGAAAAACCTGGAAGTGTTATGCGGAATCGCTGCCGTCGGTGGGCTACCTTGGCGGGGATACTGGAGCTTATCTTCAACATCACGTTCCCTTCGTTTATTTCTCCGACGTACAGAACAGTCCGGCACAGGCCAGCAATGTGGTTCCCTTCACGCAATTGGCCGCAGATATGGCGACTAACAGTTTGCCCAACTATGCATTTATCGTTCCGAACGTAAACGATGACGCGCACAACTGCCCGGCCGGGCTGAGCACATGCACCAGCAATCAAATGCTGGCGGCTGCGGATCAATGGCTTTCCACGAACATCAGTCCGTTGCTAACCAGCACCAGCTTTCAGAATTCGCTGTTGATTATCACCTTTGATGAAGCTGAGGACACGGATACGGAACATGGCGGCGGACATGTTCCGGCGGTGATCGTGAGCTCTTTGGCAAAGGCTGGTTATCAATCCACCACGCTCTACCAGCATGAGAGCACGTTGCGGTTGATGATGGAGGGTCTACGCGTGTCGGACTTGCCAGGGGCGGCAGCTACTGCGCCGCAAATGACGGAATTCTTCAAATAGCCTGCCCGCAGCCCTGAAAAGGCTTCGTGTCTCGCTGAAGTTAAGAGATGGTAGAATTTACAAGGATGCCAGTGTGAAGAATCAACGAACATTCACGGTTCTTATCGAGAGGGATGAAGAGGGCTTCTATGTCGCCACCGTTCCGTCTTTACCGGGTTGTCATACGCAAGCGAAAACTCTTGATACTTTGATGAAACGTACACGCGAGGCGATTGCACTCTGCCTGGCGAACGAGGGCGTGGTTCCTTCGCTCGAACTGGTTGGGATTCAGCAAATTTCTGTATGACGCGCCTTCCCCGTCTCAAGGGAAGAGAAATCATTCGCGTTCTTGAACGCGCTGGCTTTCGGGCAGTTCGCACCAAAGGCAGCCATACTTTTCTGAAACACCCCGATGGACGAGCCACGGTTGTACCAGTGCATTCCGGCGAGATCATTGGGCCAGGTTTGATGCGGGCGATCCTGCGTGATGTTGAAATGTCGATTGACGACCTGATCGAACGACCATGAAGAAGTAGCGCGAAATCGCCGCCGTCGACTTATACCGCGACCGTAACCGAGGTTTCCGTTCTGGTGACCGGGCGGTAGAGCGTATCGCGCTCGATGGGTTCGCGGCCGGCGGCGCGGATGAGGCGTTCCAGTTCTTCACGGCGCATCCCCTGCGGAGTGGTCGCGCCGGCATCGTGATAAATTTTCTCTTCGATCACCGTGCCATCCATGTCGTCGGCGCCAAAGCGCAGCGAAATCTGCGCGATCTTGGCGGTCATCATCTGCCAGTAAGATTTGATATGCGGAAAATTATCGAGCACCAGACGGCTCACCGCAATCTGTTTCATGTCCAACATGCCGGTCGTTTTCGGCAGATGTTGCAGCGGCGTGTTCTCGGGATGAAAAGCCAGCGGGATGAAAGTTTGGAAGCCGCCGGTTTCATCCTGCAGCGCACGTAACTTGAGCAGGTGATCGACGCGATCCTCGTCGTTCTCAACATGGCCGTAAAGCATGGTGGCGTTGGACTTGAGCCCGATTTGATGTGCAATTTTCGCCGTGTCCAGCCATTGATCGCCATCGATCTTGTGATCGCAGATAATGTGCCGCACCCGATCGGCAAAAATCTCAGCGCCGCCGCCCGGTAAAGAGTCCACTCCCGAGGCTTTCAATTGTTCCAGCGTCTCGCGAATCGAAAGCTTGGCGCGCTTTGAGAGATACGCTACCTCGACCATGGTGAAGGCTTTGAGATGGACTTGCGGGAAGCGCTGTTTGAGGCCGGAGCACAGATCTAGGAAATATTGAAACGGAAGATCCGGATGCAATCCGCCGACGATATGAAACTCAGTTACGGCTTCGCTGTAACCCGACGCTGCGGTTTCGAAAGCTTCGTCGAGCGCCATGGTGTAGGCGCCGGGAGAATCTTTTTTGCGTCCGAAGGCGCACAGCCGGCAGGCCGCCACGCATACATTGGTAGGATTGATGTGCCGATTGACGTTGAAATAGGTCTTGTCGCCATGCATGCGTTCGCGAACGTGGTTGGCCATCCAACCCACGGCGAGCACATCACCGCTTCGGTAGAGAGTAACGGCGTCGGCGAAATCGAGACGATGACCCGCCATCACCTTGGCATAGACAGGCTCCAGCCGCGGATCGTCAGTTTGAAATGAGTGGTGTTGTCGCGAAGCAGACATCTATTTGATGATATCGCAGGATCGACTCGGAAGTCACAGAAAGCGTGACGCTAGTGGCCTGCGATGATACGGTCCTGGATTTTGTCGTACTCCGCTTGAGGAATGACGTGTCGAGTCACCAGATCATGGGCATCGCCGTAGGGACGCTGCGCGATGATGCGATCGGCCTCATGCTCCGTCACCCCGGGTAGGGTTAAGAGATCCTCGCGCGAAGCCTTGTTGATGTTGATGGCCTTGTTATCGTGGCCCATGCCCTCCTTCACGCCTTCCACAACCGCTTTGGTGTCGCGGCGCATGGTTTCGGTGGCCTCCGCCGTGCGCTGGCGGATTTCGTCAGGATTGTCTTTGGTCGTACAGGCAACGATGGTTGTGAGTGCCAAGGCGAGAGCTGCGAGCGGGAGATAACGCGTCATCACACTTCGATGCAATTCTGTTTTTGTCGGTTGCCGGCAACATTGCGCGGCAAAATAATCACGATCAGTCGAGCATGTTTTCCGATGTACCCCCGCATCCTAGAATGCATCGAACTGGCAGCAGGACGTTTGCGCGCCTTCGCAGTCATCAGCTCGGACACTTCTTTTTAAGAGGATATGAATGATGAGAAAAGTTTTAATCAGCTTATGTACAGTCGCTTTATTGGCGGGCACTGCCGTTGCGCAGAATAATGCTCCGTCCACCCCGAACTCAAGCGCCTCACAACCGCAAACCTCAACTCCAGCGCAATCTCGGACTCAGCAGGCCGCACCCCCAACCTCGACCCAGTCGGGCGCGCCTCCGCGAATTGCACCCGGAAGTGTCATTCCAGTCTCCTTGACCAAGACCATCGACGCGAAGAAAGCAAAAACCGGGGAGCAGATTGTGGCCAAAGTTACTCAGGACATGAAGTCCACGAGTGGCGAGATACTTGTGCCTAAGGATACGAAAGTGATCGGCCACATAACGGAAGCGCAACCGCACAATAAGCAACAGAAAGAATCGCAGATGGGAATCCTCTTCGACCGGGCTGTAATGAAAGATGGAAACACGATGCAGATGCCGATGTCGATTCAGGCAATCATCGGTCCGCAGAACGAGCAGAATAATCCGGGCGGCGGGAATAGCGACGCAGCCGCGCCGAGCGGGAGCGCGAGCCCCAGCAACGGCAGCGGGGCGCGTCCCGGTATTTCAGGGTCGGCGCCCGCCTCCACGTCAGCATCCGCCGGCAATGACATCCCAAGCGATACTGGAACGGCAAAGAGCTCGCGGCCTCCAATTACGGCGCAGACGCAGGGGGTGGTGGGAATCGCGAACTTGACACTCAGCCCGCCCGCGAGCAATTCGACTGAGGGGTCGGTAATCACTTCAGAAAAAAACAACGTCAAGTTGGAGAGCGGAACGATGATGCTGCTACGCGTGAACCAGTAAACCTCCAAACAAGGCCCGAGGAGATATGTGTCGCGCTCTCTCCCCGGGCGATCTTTTTCTTCTACTTTCCTACTAGGTTGCAAATCGGTATTCAGACGTCGTCAATATCATCCAGGTTGGTAAAGCTTCAGTCCGCGGCGACGGACGGTCGCGATTCGTTCTCCGGATCTTTCGCGCTGGCTTGATTGAGCAGCTCGATCGACGATTGATCGAGCACAAGACTGGCGGCCTTCACCAGTTCATCCAACTGTTTGGGATTAGTCGCGCTCGCGATTGGCGCGGCGATGCCTGGCCGCGCCATCAAGTAGGCCAGAGCGACTTGTGTGGGAGTTGCGTTATGCCGCTTGGCCACTTGATCCAACGCGTCGAGGATGCGGAATCCGCGCGGGTTCAAGTACTTCTTGACCATCTGTCCGCGCTGGCTCTTTGAGAGATCCGCTTCCGAGCGATATTTGCCGGTAAGGAAACCGCTGGCCAGCGAGAAGTAGGAAATCACACCAAGGCCGTATTTTTGACATGCCGGCTCAAGGTCACGTTCATACGCGAAGCGATCGTAGAGATTATATTCGGGCTGCAATGTCTGGTAGCTCGCCAGTCTCTTTTGTTGGCTGACTTCAAGGGACTCGGCGAGCCGCGCGCCGCTATAGTTGGAGGCTCCGATGGCGCGAACTTTACCCTGGCGGATGAGCTCAGTAAAAGCTCCCAGCGTTTCCGCGAGCGGTGTCTCGGGATCGTCTTTGTGCGCCTGATAGAGGTCGATGTAGTCGGTTTGGAGACGGCGCAGAGAATCCTCGATCGCGCGCTGAATGTGGGAGGCGGAGAGTCCCTTTTTTCCATCGCCCATGTCCAGTCCGACTTTCGTGGCAATCACTGCCTGACTTCGCTTGCCAGTCTTCTTCAGCCAGTTGCCGATGATGGTCTCTGATTCGCCGCCTTTATGTCCGGGAATCCAGCGCGAGTAGACGTCAGCCGTATCGATCAGGCTGAATCCTTTATCCACAAAGGCGTCGAGTAGATTGAAGGATGTGGCTTCGTCGGCGGTCCAGCCAAAAACATTGCCTCCCAAAGCCAGGGGCGCGACTTCGAAGCCGGTTTTTCCTAATTTGCGCTTACGCATTTTGATTTCCTCCAATGCCCCTTGGATGATTGTTATTGCTTTAAGGACGCACCACCGGATGAATGACGACGCTGTACAATTTTGTTTCCCGTGAGCTTTTCCTCAAAATCGCGCCTCCTTTCACTCGGTGCGCTGGCGCTTTTCCTTATTCTCGTTCCGGCGGCGCAGGCCGAACCGATTTCGCAGTTAAAACCCACCGGCTACGTCAACGATTTTGCCCACGTTCTGGATCAGAACACCACCGCGCAACTCGACGAGATCGGCCGGCAGATCGACGAGAAGGCGCATGCGCAAATAGCGGTTGTAACCATCCATTCGCTCGACGGAGAGGAAATCGAAAGTTACGCCGTCGATCTTTTCCATCAGTGGGGCGTCGGAAACAAGTCCACCAACCGAGGCGTTCTGATTCTCTATGCGATCAACGACCATCGCGCTCGCATTGAAGTTGGTTATGGGCTCGAACCCATTTTGCCGGATGGGAAGGTTGGAGCGTTTCAACGCGAAGCAATCCCGCTGATGCGCGCCGGTAATTACAGCCAGGCGCTTCTGCTCGTGACTTCCCGCGTGGCCAGCGTAATCGCGCAGGACGCGGGAGTTCAACTCACCACGCCACAATTCGCGCCGCCTCCGACGCAACCTGTGGAGCAGCCGAGCACGGGAATGTCGGCTGGCGGTGTGGTGCTGCTGATTATCGTTATACTGATTATTCTTTTTACTCCGCTTCGCGGCATACTTTTCTGGATGCTTTTGTCCGGCGGTGGTGGCGGATACAGAGGTGGCGGCGGGGGATTCGGGGGCGGCGGCGGTTTTGGCGGGTTTGGCGGTGGAAGCTCGGGCGGCGGTGGAGCGAGCAGCAGCTGGTAGCCCGGTGAAGGCATGAAGGATCCCGAGAAAAACTCGATGGCTCTCGATAAACAAACGAACGACTTCGTCGGCCGTTTGCAGGCAGCCGCAGGAGACAACCTGGAGAGCGTGATCCTGTTCGGATCATCGGTCACGGGAGACTTTCATTCTGAGTTTTCTAACGTGAACCTGTTCTGCGTGGTTCGCGACACTTCATTCGCGGCGATGCAGGCGCTCGCTCCAGCAGTGAAATGGTGGAGCGCGAGAAAGCAGCCGCCTCCTCTGTTGATGACGCGCGATGAAGTTGAGCGCTCAACTGATGTGTTCACCATCGAATTACTGGATATGAAGCAGCACCATCAAATGCTTTTCGGGGAAGATATCTTCAACAATTTACATATTTCTGCCAGCCTGCATCGCGTGCAGGTCGAGTACGAATTGCGGGAGAAACTCGCGCTGCTTCGGCAGCACCTCCTGCTCGCCTACGGTAACGACTCGCGCCTGTGGGAGTTGCTGACACGGTCGGTTTCATCGTTTGCAACTTTGTTCCGCCATGCATTGATAGTTCTGGGCGACAATTCGCCGACGGGCAAGCGGCAGGCGATCAAGTCTCTGGCTGAAAAGATCGGCTTCGATCCATCGCCTTTTTTGCAAGTGTTAGATGTCCGCGAGCAAATGGCGAAACCGAGGCAGTTTGATGTGTCGGAGGTTTTCACCCGCTACCTCGCGGCGCTGGAACAGGTGACGGCAGCTGTTGATAGAATGCTGGACTCGGGCGCGCCAAGCTCTTCGTAGTGCAGGCGGGGCTCAGGAGAATCTATGACCAAGGCACTTATCGCGGTCGTGGTTGTAATCGCAGTTGTGCTGCTGATCGTACTCGTGGCTTTCGGCCAGTACGTGGGAGTGAAGAACACACTGGTCAGCAAGAATGAAGCGGTAAAGGCGGCTTGGTCGCAGGTGGATATTGTGTTGCAACGCCGCGCCGACCTGATTCCTAATCTGGTGGAAACCGTGAAGGGTTACGCGCAGCAGGAGCAAACGGTATTCGGAGATATCGCCAAGGCGCGCTCAGCCCTGCTTTCCGCAGGCTCGCCGCAGGAGAAGATAGCCGCCAACGGCCAACTCGATGGAGCCCTCGGGCGTTTACTGCTGATTGTCGAAAACTATCCACAACTGAAATCGAATGAGAATTTCCTGCGTCTGCAGGATGAACTTGCGGGCACGGAGAATCGCATTGCAGTCGAGCGCAAACGTTATAACGATACTTTGCGGGATTACAACACTTACGTGCAGCAGTTTCCTAATAGTTTCTTTGCGGGTATTGCGGGATTCAAACCGAATGAAGCTTATTTCGAAGCTTCGCCGGGATCGCGCGAAGTTCCGAAGGTAAACTTCTCAAGTCCCGGCGCCACGGCTCCGCAAGCAACACCGCAGCCCGCGCCGGCACATTAGAAGTTTTCAAAGGTGCAAGCGGCAAATCAGGCAGGTAGATCCCAGCCTTCGTCTTTCATCCTCTTATTGGTCCAGTGCTGGAGCTGCTCGAAGAGCGCAGGATCGATGACGGCAAAGCGAAGACCGACGCGCCCTTCGCCGCCCATCCACACAATTCGAGCCTTGGCGCGAAAGATAATTTCGGTATCCGGAAGTGGAAAGCTGACATCGAGAAGCCCCGAGAACCGCATCGGTTCTTTCAAGCCATCCAGTCCCATGCCGCCGGTGCTCAGGTTGACGCCTTGCACCGAAGCTTCCTCGCCATGCTGGTTCTTCAAAGTCACCGCAAGCTGGATGCGGGCGCGAAAAAACTTCTGCTGATCGAGGCTGATGAACCCCAGAGCATTCGAGCCCTCGCCCGGCGAGATGTTGATGTTGTATTCCTTCAGCTTGCGGCTTAGCGTGCGGCGGGAGATTCCGAGTTGATCCGCCGCCTGGCCGCGATGGCCGCCGCTGCGCTCGAGAGCGCGAATGATCATCTGCTCTTCCATGCTGTCGAGGTTGCCCACGGGCATGGAGGCGGACTGGCGCTGAGCCGTCGGGCTACCCGACATCGCCGCTTCGATCTGTGCTGGTTGAATCTCAGGATGGGTCGATTGCACCGCGACCCGAGCAATCAGGTTGCGGAGTTCGCGAATGTTTCCCGGCCATAAATAGGAAAGCAGCGCCGAAACCGCATCCGGCGCGAAGGAACTTCGCGGCGCTTTCAAGTGAAGAAAGTGTTCCGCCAAAGCAACGATATCCTCCGGACGCTCGCGCAGCGGCGGAACCCGCAGTTGAAATTGCCCCAGACGGTGAAAAAGATCCTGACGAA
>JBAVQD010000233.1:0-34411 GCA_049693675.1 Candidatus Sulfotelmatobacter sp.
GGTACGGGCCGCGGAGCTGGCGCATCGCGCCGCGGCAGCGGGCCGCTATCCGACCGTGGGCCTCGACGCAAATTACGGCGACATCGGCGTTACCCCGGCCCAATCCAACGGAACCTGGCAAGTGAACGGAGGACTCAACATTCCCATCTTTGCCGGGGGAAAAGTCCACAGCGATCTGCTCGAAGCTGACTCTCAATTGAAGCAGGCTCGTTCGCAGCTCGGTGATCTGCGCGGCCGCATCGATTATGAAGTTCGCAGCGCACTGCTTGATTTGAACTCCGCTGCGGATCAGGTCGAGGTTGCCCGCAGTTCCGTCGACTTGGCAGAGCAAACTCTTACCCAGTCGCGCGACCGCTTTAGTGCGGGCGTCACCGATAATCTTGAAGTAGTTCAGGCGCAGGAGGCTGTCGCAGCCGCCCATGAAAGTTATATTCAGAGCCTGTACGCGCACAACCTGGCCAAGGTGGAACTGGCGCGCGCCATCGGCGATGCGGAACAAGGAGTGGAAAGGTACTTGAAAGGCCAGCACTAATCGATATCTATGGAACCGACGACGCAAAGCCCGACGCAACCTCCCCCAGAGACTCAGCCGGATCAAGGCGAATCGCGCAACAAGCCGCTGCCCTCCACGGAACGTGACTTCCGCCGCCCTGCCCGCACTGCCAGCCCCGGCTTCCGCATCGCCATCATCATTGGAATAGTTGTTCTCCTGGTGGTTGGCTTCTTCGTCTACCGCTACGTGACTAGCTATGAAGATACCGATGATGCTCAGGTTGATGGCTATATCAATTCCATCAGCGCCCGGGTTTCCGGACACGTGACCAAGTTGGCGGTCCAGGATTATCAGTATGTGCAGCCTGGAACCGTTTTGGTCGAACTGGATCCGGCCGATTATCAAGTTGCCTATGAGAAGGCGCGTGCTGACTTCGAGGATGCGCAGGCAGCCGCCGCTGCTGCCGGTGTGAATGTTCCGATCACTTCAGTGAACACAACCGGCCAAGTCTCTTCTACCGAAGCGGACGTGGCCGGTGCGCGGGCAGGAATCGCCATCGCCAGGCAGCAGTTTGCATCAGCCAAGGCACAACTTGCCCAGGCCGAAGCGAACGACGTGAAAGCGCAAAACGATTTGGGACGTTACCGCCAGCTGATCGACAAGCAGGAGATTTCCCAGCAGCAGTACGATCAGGCGGTGGCTTCCGCCAGAGCCAGCGCCGCCGCCGTCGATTCGGCCCGCGACCTGGCCGACGCCGCTCAATCCCAGGTAACGCAAGCGCAAGGAAAATTGGTGCAGGCGGAAGCCAACTATAGCTACGCCCAGACCGCACCGCGGCAAATGCAGATCAGCCGCTCCAGGGCCGCGTCAGCCGAAGCGCAAGTCCTGCAAAAGAAAGCCGCCCTCGATCAGGCACAACTGAACCTGCAATACACCAAGATCACTTCTCCCGTCGCCGGTATCGTCAGCGATCGCACCGTTGATGTAGGGCAGAACGTGGCTCCCGGCCAGGAGTTGATGAAGGTGATCCCCCTCGCCGATGTGTGGATTACAGCAAACTTTAAAGAAACTCAGCTGCGCTATATGAAGGTTGGCCAACCTGTCACCATTGAAGTAGATGCCTATGGTAGGAAATACAACGGCAAGGTGAATAGCATCGCTGGGGCCAGCGGTGCTCGGTTCAGCCTGTTGCCCCCGGAGAACGCGACCGGAAACTATGTGAAAGTGGTGCAGCGCATCCCAGTTAAGATCGTGCTCGATCCCGGCGAAAATAAGGATCAATTGCTACGCCCCGGCATGTCGGTGGAACCGAAGGTTTGGATCCGGCAATGAGTGCTGCCGCGCCCCCGCTTGAAAACGCTGACATCTGGCGTCCGGCAGTAAATCCGTGGATCATAGCGGTCACCGTCACGCTGGCGACTTTCATGGAGGTGCTCGATACCTCTATCGCCAATGTGGCTTTGCCGCACATCGCAGGCAGTCTCTCCGCAGGGCAGGATGAGAGCACCTGGATCCTGACTTCTTACCTGGTTTCCAACGCCATCGTCCTTCCACTCAGCGGATGGCTGTCGTCGATCATGGGCCGCAAGAATTTCTACATGAGCTGCGTGGCCCTTTTCACGGTCAGCTCTTTCCTATGCGGCTTGGCCCCAAATCTGGCGACGCTCATTATTTGCCGCGTGATGCAGGGCGTCGGAGGTGGCGGGTTGCAGCCCAGCGAGCAAGCTATACTCGCCGACACTTTTCCACCGGCGAAGCGTGGCATGGCTTTTGCAGTCTATGGCGTCGCTGTAGTTACCGCTCCAGCCATCGGTCCTACTCTTGGCGGATGGATCACCGACAACTTTACCTGGCGCTGGATTTTCTTTATTAACATTCCGGTCGGCATCATTTCCATTCTGCTCTCTTCGCGGCTCATTCAAGACCCACCTTATTTCAGGCGCCGCAAGCTTAAGGAAACGACCATCGACTACGTCGGCCTAAGCTTTGTCGCCCTGGGCCTGGGAACCTTGCAGGTCGTACTTGACAAGGGGCAGCGCGATGATTGGTTCGCATCGCACTTTATCCTGACACTTACCATCATCGCCACGGCGTCACTGATCTTCGTAATCTTCTGGGAGTGGAAACATAAAGATCCCATCATCGATTTGCATCTTTTCCGCGATCGAACTTTTGGCATCTCGAATCTCCTAATGTTCATGCTGGGATTTGCTTTGTTGGGCAGTACCCTGCTCCTGCCGCTGTTTATGCAGACCCTGCTCGGCTACACCGCGGAGAAATCAGGTTTGGCTTTGATGCCTGGCGGATTCACCATCATGCTCTTGCTGCCGCTGGTGGGATTTCTGCTTTCGCGTTATAGTCCCCGATGGCTGCTGGTCTTCGGCCTCGTCATGCTATCCGTTTCGCTCTTTCACATGACCAGCTTCGACCTGCAAATCGATTTCCGGACCGCCGCCATGGCTCGAGTGCTCCAGGCGGCTGGGATGGCATTCCTTTTCGTCCCCATAAATACGGCTGCCTATGCGTATTTACCGCGGGAAAAAAATAACGCCGCTTCCGGTTTGATGAACCTGGCGCGTAATATTGGCGGCAGCGTTGGAATTTCTTTGGTCACCACCATGCTCGACCGCCGCAGCCAGGTCCATACGAATGATTTGTCCGGTCATCTCAGCGCCAGCAATCCCGCCTTCCAGTCAGCGCTGAAGGGAGCCACGCAGGCGATGCAGGCGCATGGTGCGAGCGCCGCCTATGCCACTCAGCAGGCCTACGCTGTGATCGAAAGCATGGTGCAGCGGCAGGCCACTATGCTGTCCTACATCGATGACTTTCGCTTCCTGGGATGGGCTATCCTGGCCATGATTCCCATGGTCTTTTTCATGAAAAAAGGCCGGCCCGGCGGGATAGCGGTACACTAAAGGGGAGGGGTTCCATGTTTCGCCTCATCACCATTGAGCGGGAGTACGGCAGTGGTGCCGGCTCGATTGCCGCGCAACTGGCGAAGCAACTGGGATGGACCCTGTGGGACCGGCGGCTCACCGAGGAGATTGCCCGCCTGGCGGAGGTTGATCCTTCCGCGGTCAAGCGCTGTGATGAGCGCATGGACAGCCGCTTCTACCGCATGGCCAAAACTTTCTGGCGCGGCAGCTACGAACGCAGCTCCCAGCTTAGTGGTCAAACCTTTGACACCGACCGCATGATGGCAATGATGGAAGAAATCACCGCCAAAATTGCTGGAGAAGGGAACTCCATCGTCGTCGGCCGGGGAGCCCCGTTTTTCTTGCGCCAACACCCGGATGCTTTTCACGTATTTCTCTATGCGCCTCGGGCGGAAAAACTGCGGCGCCTGGTTCGGGATGGGGCTAAGCAATCGGAAGCCGAAGCTCTGGTCGATACCGTGGATCGCGAACGCATCGCCTACGTAAAACATTACTTCGACGCGGCCTGGCCCACTCGCTCCCTCTATCACGTGATGATCAACACAGCCATCGGAGATGAACGCGTGATTCAAACAATTCTCTACACCATGCACTTGATCGAGGGGCGTCCAAAAGCAACGGATTACGATCCGCAGAAAGCTACCGCGTCAATCTAGGTTGATTGCGGCCGTCCGTGCCGTTGCGGTGCAGGACAGCAATTTTCCGGACAAACATCAGCGCGCGGCCCCATTGTTCCCAGCGCGCGCCTCTCCAATCCCGGATTCATCCGCTCCAGAATCAGGTCTCGAATCATCCCAATAAACTTTGGATGCACACCCACCGTTTTGGCGCGGCTCATGGGCAGGCTCAATCGGTCGCAACGCTGCTGCGCTTCGATATCCAGGTCGTACAACACTTCCATGTGATCGGAGAGAAAGCTGATTGGAGCCAGCACCACAGCCGATGCCAGATTCTCCGCTTTCACCCAGCGCAGGTAATCCAGAATGTCGGGCTCCAGCCAAGGCTGTCCCGGAGCGCCGCTGCGGCTCTGATAGACCAGCACGTGATTTGTCACGCCAATTTCTGTCGAAACCAGTCTCCTCACCTCCTCCAGTTGTGCCACATAATCGCTTGTCTTCGCCATCGAAATCGGAATACTGTGCGCGGTGTAAATGATCTGCACATTCTGTTGCACATCCGCCGGAATGGCGTGCAGAGCCTCTCGCACGCGCTCCACGGTGGCTTCGATGAATCCAGGGTGATTGAAAAATACGCGCAGTTTATCTACCTCCGGCGCACCCGCCCCAACTTCGCTCTGCGCTCGCGCAATATTTTCGCGATACTGGCGGCATCCCGAATAAGAGCTATAGGCCGAGGTGATGAAGCCGAGGGCGTGGCGAATGCCATCCTGCTTCATTTGCCGCAGAGTGTCCGGCAGCAGCGGATGCCAGTTCCGGTTCCCTAAATAAATTGGAAGCCGAGGTCCGTGTTGCTCCAGTTCAGTTTTCAATGCAGCGATCAGATCGCGAGTCTGCTGGTTAATCGGGCTCTTGCCCCCGAAATGGTAGTAGTGCTCCGCCACGGTCAAGAGCCGTTCGCGGGGGATATTCTTTCCGCGCAACACCGTTTCGAGGAAGGGAATCACCTCTTCTCGAGATTCCGGCCCGCCGAAGGAAACAACCAGAATCGCGTCGTAGTTCACTTGTAGGTCCGAATCGAAGTTCATAGCGAACGATTTATTCAGGAAACATTACAAAAACAAACCGGCAACAACTGGAGCCAAAGTTGACGTTCAATCATCTATAACGTCTCACGATGTGCTCCTCATTGCCAAATGCCGCTCTTCGCGAATCGCGGAAGTCGCATGTTAGGCTTTTGCGGAAGCGAATGAGGACGCCTGAGTGATCCGTCGGGTCTTTAAAGCATTTCAATATCGCGATTTCCGTTTGATGTGGATTGGCGCCTGCACCTCCAGCATTGGCACCTGGATGCAGATCGTCGCGCAAGGCTGGCTCATCTACCGCCTCAGCCATTCGGCGTTCTTGCTGGCTCTTGACCAATTTCTCGGCGGCATTCCAATCTTTATGTTCTCCCTGATCGGCGGTGTAGTGGCTGATCGGGTGGAGCGGCGAAAAATTTTGCTGGGCTCGCAGTACGTTCAGATGGCTACTGCCGGCCTGCTTACGCTTCTGGTAGCCACCGGCGTGGTTCACGTCTGGCACATCCTAAGCCTGTCTTTTATTTCCGGATTGGCGCAGTCGTTTGGCGGACCCGCCTATCAGGCGCTGATTCCAACCCTGGTCGAGTTAGACGACATGCCGAATGCCATCGCGCTGAATTCGATTCAGTTCAACGTGGCCGTGATGGTCGGTCCTGCGCTCGCGGGCCAAGCTCTAGCCAAGCTGGGTGAGAAATGGTGTTTCGGTCTGAATGCGCTTTCCTTCCTCGCTCCGATCGTTTCGCTTTCCCTTATCACTGCCCGTTTTCTACCAGTGAAGACGACCGAGTCCATGTTCTTCAGCCTAAAGCAGGGAATTAAATTCGCCCGCAAGCAGAGTTCGATGGAAGCTCTGATCCTGCTGGCTTTCTGCATGACCGCCCTAGCGATGCCCATGCGCACCTACATTCCTGTATTTGTAAAAGATATCTTCCGTCGCGGTCCGGAGACTTACGGGAATCTTCTGGCGCTGATGGGCCTGGGCTCAATCTTCGGTTCGCTGATGATTGCCAGCGCAGGCAACTTCAAGCGCAAGGGATTGGTTGCGCTGCTTGCGTTAATCTGCCTGGGCGCGGGGATTTCCGGATTCGCTTTCTCCAAATCGGTGCCCCTCAGCGGTACCCTCCTGGTTTTGGTCGGCGCCTCCATGATGGCGGTGTTCGCCACGGTGAATTCCCTGGTGCAGTTGATCACAACCAACGAGATGCGCGGGCGCGTCATGAGCGTTTACAACGTCGCCTTTCGCGGAGGAATGCCGATGGGCAATCTTTTGACCGGATGGCTGGTTCCCGCCTTTACCGCGCCGATTGTTCTTGGGGTGAACGGATTTCTGCTCGTTCTTCTGTCCCTATACTTCCTGCTGGTGCAGCGCCGTTTGGCTGCACTGTGATAATCGCCCTTCATTTCTAATTCTGCGTCGGCATGCTGCGAATTATGCAGGATACGCGCTGAGAAAGCTGATCCGCCCCACATTCGTTGACCGTCAGGGACGGCATCTCGGACAAAGACCGCCGCGAGATCGAGCGCACTATGAAAATGGAGATTCTGGAGACAGACGCGTATCCTGAGATTGCCTACGAGTGTTCGAACCTCGCCGCCAGCAATGTCGGCGAACGACAATATTCCATCACGCTGAATGGCAAATTAACCATGCACGGCATCACCCACACCGAGCCCGTAACCGCGCGAGTGGCCGTCACCGGTGATTCGTTGCGCGCATTCGGAAGCTTTTCACTGTTGCAGACGGACTATGGTTTGAAACTGGTCGCCATTGCTGGTGGTGCGCTGAAGGTCAAAAACGAATTGAAGTTTTCATTTAATATCGTCGCGCGGAAGAAAGAATAACAATGTGTCTAGCCATTCCCGGACAAGTCGTCGAAGTCTTTCCTGATCAGCCGAATACCGCGGTGATCGACGTGGTGGGCGTTCGCCGCAAGGTTGACCTGGGCCTTTTGCAGGATAATCTGCCGGTGCAAGGCGACTGGGTTCTCATCCATGTGGGCTTCGCCATGAGCAAAATCAGCGAGGCAGATGCCATCGACCAGATGCGCACCCTTCGCGCGCTGGGTGAGACGGAAGCGGCCATGCAGGAAGTTCAAGGCTACGGAGTGGAAAACAGCTACGGAATGGAAGAAGGATACGGAACGAAAAACGCCGAGGTCCCTCAACCCTCGTCTGGCATCTCAACGCCAGGCATTAAGAAGGACTGGGCATGAAGTTTGTCGACGAGTTTCGCGAGCCCGAGGTCATCATCAAAACTTCTGCGGAGATCCGCCGGCTCGCCGATCCTAGTCGCCATTACCGCATCATGGAGGTGTGCGGCGGACACACTCACGCCATTTATCGCTTCGGCCTGAAAGATTTGCTTCCATCGAATATCGAACTGATCCACGGCCCCGGTTGCCCGGTCTGTGTTCTTCCCATGGGCAGAATCGACGACGGTCTCGCCATCGCACAAGATCCCAACGTAATTTTCACCGCCTTTGGGGACATGATGCGCGTTCCCGGAACCCAGGGAAGTCCTTTGGAGCACAAGGCGCGCGGCATGGACGTACGCATTGTTTACTCTCCCACCGACGCTTTGAAGCTCGCTGAAAAAAATCCCGACAAGCACGTGATGTTCTTCGCCATCGGATTCGAGACCACCGCTCCTTCGACCGCGCTCACGCTCATGCGCGCCAAAGCGCAAGGCGTCCACAATTTCTCCGTATTCTGCAACCACGTCACGATTATTCCCGCCATCCGCGCCATCCTAGATTCTCCCGACATGCGTATCGACGCCTTCATCGGTCCGGGACATGTATCGACCGTGATCGGCTGCCGGCCCTATGAATGGATCGCGAAAAATGAAAACAAGCCGGTCGCCGTCTCCGGATTCGAGCCGCTCGATATTCTCCAATCCATCGTCATGGTGCTGCGCCAACTTAAGGCGGATGAAGCGAAGATCGAGAATCAGTACAAACGCGTGGTTCCGTGGGAAGGGAATCGTGCCGCGCTCCGTGCCATGGCAGAAGTTTTTGAGTTGCGTCCGTACTTCGAATGGCGAGGGCTCGGGTTTATTTCTCAGTCGGCCTTGCGCCTGCGCGAAAACTACGCCGAGTGGGACTCGGAGCAGCGTTTCCAGGTTCCCGGAGTTCGAGTCACCGATCCTAAAGCGGCGCAGTGTGGCGAAGTGCTAAAAGGCGTCCTGAAGCCGCATCAATGCAAGCTCTTTGGCAACGAGTGTACGCCCGAACATCCGGTTGGCGCACTCATGGTTTCATCCGAGGGATCATGCGCAGCGTACTTCAATTACGAACACCGCAAAACGGCAATGGTGAGCCGCATCGCGTCGGTAGCGTAGATGTTGCCTCGGTTGAGGTCGCTCCTGAGATCTCTCCGAAAATTCGTTTCCGCGAGCCGCAGATCGAGATGGCTCACGGAGCCGGAGGCAAGGCCAGCCGCAGGCTCGTTGAAGGTCTCTTCGCTCCGCTTCTGTTTGCATCTTCCACGGAACCTCTGGGAGATGCCGCCCATCTTGATTTCAACGGCACGAAGATCGCCATCACCACCGACAGTTTCGTCGTCAAGCCTTTGAGCTTTCCCGGTGGTTCGATTGGAGAGCTTGCCGTGAACGGAACCGTAAACGACCTCGCTGTTTCCGGAGCTAAAGCCGAAGCTATGGTCGTCACCTACGTCCTCGAAGCCGGGCTGCCCACGCCCATGCTCGAAGCCGAGGTGCGCGCCATGGGAAATGCAGCGCGCAGAGCCGGCGTCACCATCGCGGGCGGCGACACGAAAGTGGTCGAACACGGAAAAGCCGATTCCATGTACATCACGACGACCGGAATCGGACGTCCGATTCACGGCCTGAAGATCGAAGCCCGCTCCGTGCGTGCGGGTGACAAAATTCTGCTCTCCGGCCCCATCGGCGATCACGGCATCACAATTCTTCTGGCGCGTGGAGAACTTGATCTTGAAGCCGACCTCCATTCTGATACGCGTTCGGTTCTGCCGCTGGTGGAAGCTCTGGCGCGCGAAGCCGGCCCCGGCGTCCGCTGGATGCGGGATCCCACCCGCGGAGGCGTCGCCACATCGCTAAACGAACTCGCCCGCGACTGTAGGCTGGGCATTGTTCTCATGGAAGAAATGATTCCCGTGCGCGATGCCGTACGCGGCGCTTGTGAGTTGCTTGGGCTGGACCCACTGCACATTGCGAACGAAGGCCAGTTTCTCGCCGTGGTGGCTCCGGAATATGCCGACGCCGCGATCAACTCTTTAAGCCTTGCTCCTGGCGGGCAGGACGCGCAGGTGATCGGCGAAATCCGCGAACAACCGTCGGGAGCGGTCTTAGTCACCACGCGTTACGGTGGCAGCAGGATTGTGGATATGCTGGTTGGCGATCCCCTCCCGCGCATTTGTTAGGATTTTAGGTTAGTGCCATGGCCACAGTTTGTGGGCTCGCGACTCAAGTAGAAGAGCGCCTGCTCACGCGTAACCGGATCGTCGAAGAGTTCTTTTCCCGCGAAGCCCCCCGCTTGGCGGAAGCCTGCCAGGCCATGTCCGAGCGCTTCCTCAAGGGAGGACGTCTGCTTGCCTTCGGACGCGGTCCCTACGCCACCGATGCGCAACACGTCTCCGTAGAATTTGTTCATCCCGTAATCGTCGGCAAGCGGGCCCTCCCCGCGCTGGACCTTTCCCTGCTCTTCCTTCCATGGCTGGAAGCGATTCTGCATCCCGAAGATATTGTAATGGGATTCGGCCCGCCCGACGGGGACGATGAGATCCGCTCTGCTCT
Organism: Candidatus Sulfotelmatobacter sp.; assembly: GCA_049693675.1. Lineage (GTDB taxonomy): Bacteria > Acidobacteriota > Terriglobia > Terriglobales > Acidobacteriaceae > Sulfotelmatobacter. The sequence goes on from JBAVQD010000233.1 coordinate 9,903, forward strand.
CGAATTTGCCGACTCGCGAAACGCCTTAACCTTCGCACTTCCCGGCGTGAAAGGCTCCTACGCCGTTGAGGCGTTTACTCGCGATCCCTTCATTCACCAGGAAATGATCGAGATTCTCTACCACACCTTATGGGAAAGTGTTCACGTATTTCTGGAGCATCGCGAACTCGGCCATGACGTTGGCGATGCCGGCTTTCTCTATCCCTACCTCGGTCTGGAAAAGCAACAAACCCCAAACTTGCTCACAGAAGTTGCAACCTCGATTGGCATGAAAGTTCAGGATGATTCGAACTTGCGTGCGCACGTGGCACATGAGCAAGCCGAACAGATCAGCAGAGCTGCACTCGCGATTCACGAGCGCCTGGCGAAAGGCGGCAAACTCATTCTTTTCGGAAATGGTGGATCGGCTACCGATGCCAACGACTTTGCCATGGACTGTGTGTTGCCTCCGGCTGGCTATCATCCAATTCCGGCCATATCGCTTTCCCTGGAACCGGCGAACATTACTGCGATCGCCAACGATGTGGGAACCGAAGTAATTTTTTTACGCCAACTGATCGCGCAAGCTCGTCCCGAGGATATAGCGGTAGGAATCTCGACGAGCGGCGGCTCGCGCAACATCGTCATGGCGCTGGAAGAAGCCCGCAAGCGAAAATTGCTGACCGTGGCGCTGCTTGGTTATGACGGCGGTGAAATTCGGCGCAGACAGTTAGCCGACTTTCCGCTGGTCGTCCAATGCGACTACATTCCGCGGATTCAGGAAGTACAGGCTTCCATCTACCACATCATCCGCGAAATCCTGGAGGGGCTGACTCGTGGCCAAGCTTGAACTTTTCGGCACGGCGCGCTGTCCGCATACCCAGGAAATGCGCGAATGGCTGGAATGGAAGCGTAGCGATTTCGTGGAGTACGACGTCGAATCCAACCCCGCCGCGCGCCAGCGCATGCGCGAACTTGCCGCTGGACAACGCGCTGTGCCCCTTCTGGTAGAAGATGGTAAGGTAGTCCAAATCGGTTGGCAGGGCCGCAGTTGCTTCGTGGATGTGGATTAAGAATGCCCAGCGCCTGTTCCATTCGCGTTCGCGGCGTCGTGCAAGGCGTTGGCTTTCGGCCGTTCGTATATCGCCTGGCTCGCGCCAACACGCTGGCTGGATGGGTCTTGAACGGCGAGCAGGGTGTGGAGATTTTTCTCGAAGGCACAGAAACGAATCTATTGGCATTTGTGCAAAATCTGAAATCAGAAACTCCTCCTGCTTCCAGCATTACGGAAATTGAAGTTCATCGGGCAGACCCGATTGGCCTGAGCGAATTCACAATTCGCGAAAGCCAACGCAGCGATCGTCTTACCGTCCGCATTACTCCAGACCTGCCAGTTTGCGATGCGTGTCTGAAGGAATTGTTCGACCCTGCCGATCGGCGCTACCGCTATCCCTATATCAACTGTACGAATTGCGGCCCTCGCTACACGGTTGTTCTGCGCCTGCCTTACGACCGGGACAATACCACAATGCGGGATTGGCCGCTGGATGATTACTGCGCCGCACAATATCACGACCCGGAGAACCGCCGTTTCGACGCTCAACCGGTTGCGTGTCCGGCCTGCGGACCAAGTTATTACCTGCATAAACGTGAGGAGGTTGTGCACGGAAGCGAGGAGAGCATCCGCCTCGCTGCCCAGCTTCTCCGCAGCGGTGGCGTCCTCGCGGTGAAAGGACTGGGCGGCTACCATCTGGTGTGCGATGCCTCGAATGCCGCAGCTGTCACGGCCTTGCGCGAACGCAAGTTCCGCAAAGAAAAACCTTTTGCCATCATGGCACGAGATATAAACATCGCGCGCGGTTTGGTGGATCTCTCAGCCGAAGCTGAAAAGCTGCTTACGTCCACGGCGCGGCCCATCGTGCTTGCCCCCTCGAAAGCAAACCTCAGCCGTGTAGCACCAGGAGTTGCTCCAGAAAATAACGAACTCGGCGTGATGCTGCCCTATACGCCTTTGCATCACTTGCTCTTCGCCGCCGGCGTACCGGAAGTGTTAGTGATCACTAGCGCGAATCGTTCGAGTGAACCGATTGCCTACGAAGACGGAGAGGCGCTCGATCGCCTTTCCGAAATTGCCGACGCATTCTTGATAGGAGAGCGTCCGATCGCGCGAAGAGTCGACGACTCGGTGGTTCGTGATGGAGTGTCCGGCCCTGTCATTCTCAGGCGTGCACGCGGTTATGCTCCGGGCGCCGTTGCGACATTGCCCACCGCGCGTCCAATTTTGGCCGTCGGTGCTGACTTGAAAAATTCAATCACACTGGTTGTCGATGGCCAGGCTTTTATGAGCCAGCACATCGGGGACTTGGCGCACTACGAGTCGCTGCGTGCTTTTCGAGAGACGATTCAGGATTTGATTTCCATGTACGAGGTCCGGCCAGAGGAATTGCTTGTGGTGCACGATTCGCATCCGCAGTATTTCTCCACGTGTCATGCCTTAACGCTCGACGTGACACAGAAACACGCAGTCCAGCACCACCGTGCCCATATCGCTTCCGTGCTGGCGGAGCAAGGCGAATGTGAGAAGCGGGTGGTGGGTGTCAGCTTCGATGGCACCGGATTCGGCGATGACGGCGCCATTTGGGGCGGCGAGATTTTCGTCGGAAGCATTAAAGATGGTTTTGATCGCGTCGCTCATCTGCGCACTGCGACGCTGCCGGGTGGTGATGCAGCAGCGGAATATCCGGTCCAGGCTGCAGCAGGTTTTCTGGCCCAACTTGAGAACTTGCCCAATCTGGCTGCACCGCCTTTCAACTTTCCCCCGCGCTATTTGCAGGCAGTCGATTTAGTTCGGAAGCATGTCCGGACATTTCCCACTACTTCTATCGGGCGACTCTTCGATGCGGCGGCTGCGCTGTTAGGCTTTACGCGTGAGGTTACGTTTGAAGGTCAGGCCGCGATGTGGCTGGAGCAACGTGCCGCGTCCGTGCCAATGGCGGAGCCGTATCCGTTTCCATACTTTGAGCAAGAACTAGATTTTCGGCCGTTGCTGCAATCCATGGTGCGCGACAGAATCCGCGGCCGGTCTCCGGCAGAGATTGCGCGTGCCTTTCAGCGCGGATTGGCTCGCGGCCTTCGCGATGCAGTTGTCAGCCTTTGCGAAAACTACGATCTTAATCACGTAGTTCTATCGGGGGGTGTTTTTCAAAATGAGTTACTCTTGAAGGACATCAAGTTGCTATTGGAGGTAGAGCGGCTCCAGATTTGGACGAATCATACCGTTCCGCCGAACGATGGAGGCATCAGCCTCGGGCAGGCAGCCCTGGCGGCGTTCGCAGACTTGAATTGAGTCAGTTATGCACGAACTTTCCATCGCAATGAGCATCATCGAACTGGCGCAGGAAGAATCGGAGCGTCGTGGCGTTCAGTTGAGTGCCGTGCATCTCAAGCTGGGCGCGCTGTCTGGCGTGGTGAAAGAGGCTCTGCTGGGTGCTTTTGAAATGGCATGCGAAGACACTCCATTGCGTGGGGCCAAGTTAATCATCGAAGAGGTGCCCGTTTTGATTGAGTGCAAAACTTGCCGGGCGCAGCGCCCCATCAGCTCAGTGCAATTATTTTGTTGTGCAGAATGCGGCACTCCATCGGGCGAGGTGGTCCAGGGCAAGGAACTCGAAGTGGTTGCACTGGAGATCGAAGAATGGGATCACAGCCCCGTTTAATAGAAGTCCGGAAGAACGTCCTGAAGCAGAACGACATAACCGCTCGTTCGCTGCGCGAGCAATTCCGTGCGGCTGGCGTTTTTGTCGTAAGCCTGGTATCCAGCCCCGGCTCGGGCAAGACCATGTTTTTGGAAAAAACCCTGACTTCCCTTCGTCAAAATTATCGCGTGGCAGCGCTCGTCGGAGATCTCGCCACAGAGAATGACGCGATTCGGTTAGCGCGCAGCCAGGCTCCTGTCAAACAAATCACTACCGGTACGCTCTGTCATCTCGAAGCTGCCATGGTGCAAAATGCGCTTCAGGAATGGAATATCGAGGAACTCGACTTTCTATTCATCGAAAATGTGGGAAATCTGGTTTGTCCCTCGTCCTATGATCTTGGCGAAAATCTTCGCCTCGTGCTCATCTCGGTCACCGAAGGCGAGGATAAGCCGCTCAAGTATCCCACCATTTTTAATAGCGCAGACGTGGCCGTCGTCACCAAAATAGACCTGGCGCAGGCAGTTGAATTCGACTGGCAAGCCGCCTACGGTAATATCCAGGCGGTGCGCCCGGGAATGCAGGTCTTCAAGCTCTCCGCAAAGTCTGGCGAAGGAATGGATGAATACCTCGATTTCCTCAAGAAGCGTTTGAACGAATCACGCGTGGCCGAAGTAATCTAGCAGAGCGCACAAAAATTTCCATGATCAGCTTTCTGTCGATTATCGCGGTGGGATTTTTTCTCGGGATGCGTCACGCCACCGATCCTGACCACGTGATCGCCGTGACCACCATCGTAAGCCGGCAGCGCAATTTGCTCAAAGCCGCGCTTACCGGAATCTTCTGGGGGATCGGCCACACTTTAACGATCTTCGTTGTAGGTAGCGCCATCATTCTTTTCGACGTAGTAATCCCCGCGCGCATCGGGCTTTCCATGGAACTTTCCGTGGGACTCATGCTGATCCTGTTAGGTGGCATGAATATTGCCAGCTTCATGCGCACGACGCGTGCGATGGCTCCAACCGCCCAGGAATCTGAAGTGATCCATTCCCATCCTCATGTTCACGGCGATTACCTCCACAACCATGCTCATGGACACGGCGCGGAAACACATTCCCACAGCCATCAGACTTCGCTTACTTGGCCGGATCGCATATTTGGCAGAATCGGCCTCTATCAACAACTGCGTCCATTAATCGTCGGAATCGTCCACGGACTTGCTGGCTCCGCCGCCGTCGCGCTCCTCATTCTTACGACCATTCGCAACCCACACTGGGCGATGGTTTACCTGCTGGTCTTCGGTGCCGGCACGGTGGGCGGAATGATGTTGATTACCATGAGCATCGCTTCCGCGTTTAACTTCTTCGGGAAAAAGCACGCGAACTTTTCCCATTACCTGGGATTCGCTTCCGGCGTGTTGAGCCTGGCTTTTGGCCTCTTCCTCGCCTATCAAATCGGCTTCGGCAATGGACTTTTTTCCGGCCACCCGCAATGGACGCCGCGATAACGATACGATAACGCCCGCTTGACCGCGGGCGTAAATTTCCTCGTCGCCGCCGGATACACCGGTCAGACAACAGAAAACTTTTATCCTTCCGACATCCAGGAAGTGGTCGGAGTGCGTATCCAATCCTACGCGAGCGTTTCTTTTAACTACCGTTTCGCTCGCGGCGCTCCTTAATCTAGCAGCAACGATCTAACAGCAATCATCGAACAGCAATGATCTAACAGCAACCCATTTTCACTTCGCCCTCCACCGTGAGTGGCGGCCCAAATGCCTCCACCGGCGCGGGCGCACCGTTCGCCACAGCGATCCAACGCCGCACTGCATCGAATACAACCAGCACCACTCCGAGGATAAAGATCACCATGAGGATCGAATCCAGATAACCGGTAAACACCAGACCGGGCTTGGAGGTCAATGGCCAGAAAATATTCTTGATCGAAAGCACTCCTGCCGTAAGAGTCGTCACGCCCACGAAGCACATGGGCACTGCCGTGATCCAGGCATACTTCTGTTTGCCCATGTTGATGAGGAAAGTCGTGGCTACGGCCAGTGCGATGGTTGCCAGCAATTGGTTTCCAGTTCCGAACAACGGCCATAGCGTCGAAATATTTCCGGTGTAGATCAGGTATCCCCATCCCAACACGACAAAGAAACTGGTAATCAGATTTCCCGGCAACCACGCGCTGTTGCCGAATGGTTTATGCACTTTGCCCATCAACTCCTGCAGAACGTAACGAGCTACGCGCGTTCCCGTATCCACCGTAGTGAGAATAAAAAGCGCTTCGAACATAATGGCGTAGTGATACCAGTAGCCCATCAGGCGAGCCATGCCGGGCAGGCCGCGGAATATTTGCGCCATACCAATTGCCAGTGAAACCGCGCCTCCCGTGCGTCCGGCCAAATGTTCTCCGACTTCACGCGAGAACATATCCAGATTGACTGTGCTTAATCCCAGATGACTGAAGACCGCCGGCGTAGTGTTGATGGCAAAATAATCGCCCGGAGAAAGAGAGCATGCCGCAATCAGCGCCAGTACGCCCACCAGCGACTCCGCAACCATGGCGCCGTATCCAATGAAGCGGGCGTCGGTTTCCTTGTCCAGCATTTTCGGTGTTGTGCCGGATGACACCAGCGAATGAAAGCCCGAGATCGCTCCGCAGGCAATGGTTACAAATAGAAACGGGAATAAATTTCCTTTGATGATCGGACCGCCACCATGTACGTACTGCGTGAAGTTTGGAAACTGAATATTAGGGTGAACCACGAAAACGCCGATGACCAGCACGGCGATGGTCCCCAGCTTTACGTAGGTCGAGAGATAATCGCGTGGTTCCAGCACCAGCCAGACGGGAAGAACCGAAGCGATCAAGCCGTAGATGGCCATCAGGAACGTGATCTGGTGAGGAGTGAAAGTCAGCGCCGTTGCCCAACCGGTTTGCGCCACCCAGTGTCCGGCGATCACGCTGCCGATGAGAAGCACGACACCAAATATGCTGGGCCCGGTAACGGTAATTTTCCCCGCGTGACTTTTGAACATCCAAAATCCCATGATCACGGCGATGGGAATCGTCATGCCGATAGTAAAGACTCCCCACGGACTGTTCGAAAGAGCATTGACCACCACGATGCCGAGCCCGGCCAATGTGACCAGCAGAATAAAGAGAACGGCAATCATGGTTACCAATCCGGAAAACGGACTGATCTCAGTGCGAGCAATGTCCGCGATCGAGCGTCCGCGGTGACGCACCGAAGCCACGAGAACAGTGAAATCCTGCACACATCCAGCCAGGACGGCTCCAATCAATATCCAGAGGAAGCCCGGCGCAAAGCCGAACTGCGCGGCCAGAGTGGGCCCCACCAGCGGTCCCGCGCCAGCGATGGCAGCGAAGTGATGTCCAAAAAGTACCCACTTTGGAGAAGCAACATAATTATGTCCATCTGGATACATGTGTGCCGGAGTGGTGCGGCGATCATCGAGCGCCAAAGCTTTTGCTGCAATGAATGCGCTGTAGTAGCGGTAGCCGAGGGCGTACACGCACAATGCGCCCAGCAAAACCGGGAAAGTGTTCATTCGGTCTCTCCAGGGCCTGCGGGAAGTGGCGCCCCGCTGGTCCAATCGAGGGCATCCTACACCCATTCTTGAATCCCGCACAATAGGTTGCGTCGCGCGAAATCCAAGCTACAATGCCATGCGTCACGGCAATCGGAGCCTAAAGAACTACGCCCTGGAACTGAAAGGATCGTTATGCTCACCTCGCCAGAAAAGCCTGCCCCAACTCAGGAACAAGGCCTCGTTCGCTTTGGTCTCAGCCTCGCCACTTGGAGCGAGCGATGGTTCCCGGATCCGCTGATCTTCGCGCTACTGGGAATTGTGGTGGTCTTCGTAGTCGGTCTTTTACTTCATCAAAGTCCCAGCAAGCTTGCCATTCAGGGGGGAAAGAACTTCTGGTCGCTGGTTCCGTTCACCATGCAAATGGTCATGATCATCGTAGGAGGCTATGTGGTCGCCTCCACGCCGATCGTCTATCGGGCCATCCGCGCCCTCGCTGGAATTCCCAAAACGCCGCGTCAAGCCGTCGCCATGGTCGCATTGTTCTCCATGCTTACGTCGTTGATCTCCTGGGGCCTGAGCCTGATTTTCAGCGGACTCTTCGTCCGCGAGTTGGCTCATCGGGTCAAAGGCATGGACTATCGCGCCGCTGGCGCGGCAGCATATCTGGGCTTGGGAGCAGTCTGGGCGATGGGCCTCTCATCTTCCGCCGCCATGCTGATGGCTACCAAGTCAGCCATGCCACCAACACTATTCAACATCAGCGGACTCATCCCGCTCACCCAAACTCTTTTCTTGTGGCAAAGCGTTGCAACCACCGCAGTTTTGATTGGGCTGTCGGTTCTGATCGCCTATCTCTCCACTCCCTCGCCGGAGAACGCCAGGACCGCCGAATCCTACGGTATTGAGTACGAACCGATTCGCTCCACGTTGGAAGAGAAGACGAAACCCGGCGAGTGGTTGGAATATAGTCCGCTGCTTACGGTTCTAGTAGTCGCGCTTCTGCTCTGGTATCTGATTGACGTTTTCCGCACCTCCCCACAAGGCGCTCTCGCCGCGCTGGACCTCAATACCTACAACCTGATGTTCATCACAGTCGGTCTCTTATTGCACTGGCGTCCAAAGCGTTTCATGCGCGCCGTAGCCGAGTGCATTCCAGCCACCGGCGGAGTGATCATCCAATTCCCCTTTTATGCAGTGATTTTCGGAATGATCGTGGGAACCGGGATCGCCGAAGCTCTGGCGAAGTTGTTCGCCTCCGTCAGCACTCACAACACATATCCGTTGCTGGTGGCAATGTATTCGGCCGTGCTTGGAGTTTTCATTCCTTCCGGCGGCAGCAAATGGATCATTGAAGCCCCGTATGTTCTTCAGGCCGCAAACTTGCATCAGGTTCATCTGGGCTGGGTGGTACAAATCTACAATGCGGCGGAAGCGTTGCCCAATCTGGTGAATCCATTCTGGATGCTGCCGCTCCTCGGCATATTGAAATTAAAAGCTCGTGACATTGTGGGCTACGGAGTGCTGCAGTTGATGGTTCACATTCCAGTCGTGTTCTTTTTGTGCTGGCTCTTCGCCCGCTATATTCCGTATTTGCAGCCGATCAAGTAGTGGGAGAGCTGTGGGGCCCGGAGTTCTGTTCGCCCGCGTTCAATATCCTCGCGAGCCTTCGCGGTAACAACTGGACAACCGAGATAAACGCACCAAGAAGACGAAAGAAGAAATTCTGGCGCGCCCGGAGGGATTCGAACTTGAGGCGTTTGCGGGCGTGAGCGAAGCGGGAGCCCGCAGCCGAAATCCTGAGCCTGGGGTTTCGGGCGAAGGATCTGGAAAGTGAATGGTGCGCCCGGAGAGATTCGAACTCCCGACCTATTGCTCCGGAGGCAATCGCTCTATCCATCTGAGCTACGGGCGCACACCGGTAGCTTCAGTTTACATCCAGGGTTGAGAAGCATCAACGCGATGCAAAGACAAACTCTGGACCTTAATAGCGACCCCGTCCTCCGCCACCGCCGCCGCGGCCTCCGCGGTCGCCGCCGCGATCTCCTCCGCGGCCGCCACGGTCGCGTCCTCCACCGCCGGCGTGCTCAGTTTTTGGACGCGCCTCGTTTACGTTGAGAGTGCGCCCACCCACCTGCGATCCGTTCAATGCAGTAATGGCTTTTTCTCCGTCTTCGTTGCTGGCCATTTCCACAAAGCCGAAGCCGCGCGAGCGTCCAGTGTCGCGGTCCGTCATGATGCTGACCCGGTCCACTTGCCCAAACGGTTCAAACATCTGCCGGAGTTCGTCTTCCGATGTGTTGAAGCTCAAATTTCCTACAAAGATATTCTTCAAGCGTCTTCCTCTGCACTGAGCTGTCGAAGTGCGAGCTCGATGGCGGACTGGCAGGTTGGGGACACCTTCCTGGAAATCGAGACCGGAGCCGGCGAACAGTCGAATGCGGCGAGAAGTATAGCAGGTTTGTCAAGTCTGCCATGTTAAATAGCCGGAAATATGCGCGGCTACCGCTTCGGCCAGAAATATAATGAAGAAGTCGACCCATGACTCTGCGCGGGTCGGCGCAGACTCACGCTTCTTCCAACGCTTCTTTGGCCCGTTTCTTGCGGCTGTTCGATTGCAGAAACTTTTTTCGCAGGCGCAGCGACTTCGGCGTGATTTCCACGAATTCATCATCCGCGATGAATTCGATGGCCTGCTCTAGATTCAACTGCCGGAAGGGAACCAGACGAATGGCCTCGTCCGCGGTGGAAGCGCGCATGTTGGTGAGTTTCTTCTCGCGTACTGCGTTGACATCGAGGTCATCGTCCTTCGCGTTTTCGCCGATGATCATTCCTTCGTAAAGTTCCACGCCTGGCCCAACGAAAAGCTCTCCGCGCTCCTGCAGACCCCACAGCGCGTATGCGGTCGATAGGCCCGCGCGATCAGCGATCAACGCGCCCGTAAGCCGATGCGGAATTTCACCTTGCCACTCCGTATATCCATCGAACAGAGAATTCATCACGATCGTCCCGCGCGTGTCGGTGAGTAATTGACTGCGTAATCCAATCAGCCCGCGGCTAGGCACCCGGAACTCAATGCGCACTCGCCCGTAACCGTGATTGTGCATATTGGTGACCTCGCCCTTGCGCGAGCCCAATTGCTCCATGACCACGCCGACGAATCCCTCTGGCACGTCCACCGTAAGATGCTCCACCGGTTCCATCAGCTTGCCGTCGATGCGTTTGGTAACAATTTCCGGCTTGCCCACCATGAGTTCATAACCCTCGCGTCGCATCATTTCGATGGTGATGGAAAGCTGCAGCTCGCCGCGACCTAAGACCTTGAACGAATCGGTGGTGCCCATCTCTTCCACGCGAAGAGAAACATTCGTGAGCAGTTCCTTCGCCAGGCGCTCGCGCAGATTGCGCGACGTAACATAAGTTCCTTCACGTCCAGCGAAGGGTGAAGTGTTGACCGTGAAGGTCATCGCGATCGTCGGCTCGTCGATCACAATAGGCGGCAAAGGCGCCGGATTGATCGGGTCGGTTATTGTCTCTCCAATTGTGATGCCTTCAACCCCGGCTACGGCGACAATGTCTCCCAAGACGGTCTCCGTGATATCAGTTCTCTTTAATCCGGAAAACGAAAACAGCTTCGTGATCTTGGTTTTATGCATCGTCCCGTCGAGCTTCGCAATCACCACGTCTTCGCCCGTAAACATAGTTCCGTTGAAGACGCGTGCGATCGCCAAGCGCCCGAGAAAATCGCTATAGTCCAGGTTTGCGACGAGAATCTGCAGCGGGCCGGCCGGATCACCCTGAGGAAGCGGAATTGTTTTTAGAATCGCGTCGAACAAGGGCTGCAGGTTTTCGCCGCCGCCTTGAATATCCGTCGATGCCGTCCCCTCCTTCGCATTCGTATAAAGAACCGGAAAGTCGAGTTGATCTTCCTTCGCATCAAGGTCGATAAACAAATCGTAGATTTCGTTGAGCACTTCCTGCGGACGCGCATCCGGCCTGTCGATCTTATTGATCACCACGATCGGCGGCAGCTTCGCTTCCAGAGCTTTGCTTAGCACGTAGCGCGTCTGCGGCAGCGGACCTTCGCTGGCGTCCACCAGCAGCATCACTCCGTCTACCATCTTCAGCGCGCGTTCGACTTCGCCGCCAAAATCGCTGTGGCCGGGAGTATCCACAATGTTGATCTTCACGTCGTGATAAAAAATGGCCGTATTCTTGGCGAGAATCGTGATGCCGCGCTCGCGCTCGAGTTCGTTCGAATCCATCACCCGCTCGACATGGTGCTCATTGGAACGAAAAGTGCCGCTTTGTTGCAGCATGGCATCGACCAGCGTGGTCTTGCCGTGGTCGACGTGCGCGATGATGGCGATATTGCGAATGCTCAAACTCAAAGTATGATTTTTCCTTTATGGACGGATTGGATCGATGGGCGCACCCGGCCTTTACGCGGCTGAATGCTCTCTATACTTTACTATGGGCGGAGACTTCTCAGGAGATTACATCCTACTTACGTTCGTTTGAAAGCCCAACGCGTCTGCCGTGAAAAGTCGCAGAAGCCTATCAGCCAGCTTCGCTTTTCTGCTTGGGCATACTCTTCCCGGCCAGGCGCGCCTCCACTTGTCTAACTGCGCGCTGCGCCGCAAGAATTCCTGCATTCGTAGTTGACTCTGGACCTTCCGAATCCGTGTTCGCAAAGAACACGCGATCCATGGAATGCCGCGCCAGCGGCTGAACTTGCGTGTACAGCCCCGGTGTCGACATATATAAAGGATGCCCGCGCCGGTAAATCTGCACTTCGATCGGATCAACGTTCAATCCCGGCATCAGATTCTGAAAGTCGCTCAGCACGTTAGCCGCGACCGCGCGTGCTCCCGTCTCGCTCAACAGTTGACTGCGCTCCTCTTCCTTCATTGGCGTGTAGCAACTGAGAATGTTGAACTTCTGCCGATATCCCGGCTGCTTCTGGATGACCCAATCGGCCACTACGAAATCGGTGAACCTGTTGCCCGGGCACCACGTGTCATAACCATGATTGAAAACCGGTTTATCGAAAATCAAATTCACCACGGGGTAAGGAATATAGCGTATCTGCTGCATGGCTTCGCTTTGTTTCTCCGGCAATCCATCGACGATGCGCCGTGTGATGAACTTGGGTGTCGCCATGATCGCGGCCTTGGCGGCAACTGTCTTTAACTCGCCGCCGAGCATATAAGTCACCTGCACTTCTTGTTTTTCGGGGACCACGGCCACGATAGTTGCGCCCGTCTGCATCCGCTCCGGATACTTCGTCTGTAGGATCCCCGCCAGCTTTTTCGTGATCGCCCCCAGACCGCCAGGCCAGGTATAGCGATCGTCCATTCGACTTTCTTCGACCATCTCTTGTAACGTCTCAATCGCCAAAGCTGCTGCCGTCGCTTCGCTGGTCGCTCCCCAGTTGGATGGCCCAAAGTTATCCCACCACTGTTTCAGCTCTTCTGAGTAACCCTTCAGGAAATCGGAGAATGGTTGATTGAGAAGTTCTTGACTGCGCTTCTCTACGTCGATTGCCAGCATTTCTTTCTTGAACTTCTTGAAGCTCTCGCGAATGGGCTCCGCATATGGCAACTTGTCAAGGCCCTCGCCCCACGTATCCAGAATTAATTCGCCATGGATTATGCTTCCATCCGAACTGTTAACCGGCAGCGGCTCCAGCCCAATTTCTCTCGCGAAGTGGTAAGCGTATTCGTCCTTCGTCAAAAACGCAGATCCGGTGGCGTAGGTGCTGCCCTCATATTCCATTGCATATGCATTGCCGCCCCAGTGTGGTTCTTTCTCCAGCAGCAGAAAGTCGCGATGCTGCAGGCGATAAGCCGCCGCCAATCCACTCACTCCGCCACCGACAATCACCACGTCATGCCGGGCCGAAGCTGGAGGGCGCTTGAAGAATCCATTGCCTTTGTCGCGCACCTGATGACAGATCCGGTTGTCTTCACCGTCTACATCAGCGGCATGACTTTTCTGTGCATCATCGCTCTGCGCCGCCACCAAAGACAGATCGATGGGACATCCCGCCGTCACCGCTCCCGCAACCACAAACTTGATAAAGTCCCTGCGATTCGCGCTCATCCCGCATTCCCTTCCACAGCTTCCACAATTTCGACGCCCGCATCCCTTCCCGCTTCACCGCGCATGCGCAAGCGATACCAGAGCACAATCGCGACCAGCGAAAATAAAAAGATGATCGTGGAGACAGCGTTGATCTCCGGTGTAATGCCCCGCCGCAGCCGGCCCCAGATTTCCAGTGGCAAAGTATTGTCGCGCCCGATCAGAAAAAAGCTGACTGCGATCTCATCCATCGAAAGAGTAAAAATCAGCAGCGCCGCGCCGATAATCGGCAGCTTCAGGTTCGGTACCGTGATGCGCCAGAATGTTTGCCAGTAATTTGCGCCGAGGTCGAGCGATGCTTCTTCCTGCGCTCGATCGAGCTTCTGCAATCCCGCGAATACTTCCGTGGTTGCCACCGAGATCAACGCAGTCCCGTGTCCCAGAATAACCGTCATCAAGCTGAGCTTTGTTCCCGTCACGTTGAATAACATCAGCAACGAAAGTCCCGAGATGATGCCAGGCAGAATCAGCGGCAAGAGCACCAACCGCCGGAACAACGCTTTTCCCGGAAACTGCGCTCGTTCCAATGCCAGCGCGGCCGGTACGCCGAAAAGCAACGCAATCGCCATCGCGGCAAGTGCCACCTGCAGGCTGTTGAGTACGGAATCCCAGATCGGCCCATCGGCGAAAAGCGTGCGATACCAATCGAGAGTGAGATGGTGCGGCGGGAACCCGCCAACACCCTCGCCGTTGAACGAATAGAGAATGAGGATTGCAATCGGCAAATAAAGGAACGCGAAAACCACCACGGCATGAAGCAGCAGCCAGCTTGAGCTCGATTCAAGATGGTTATCGCTCACGAGAAACTCCATTTCTTTTCCAGTCGCTCAGAGAGAAATAGGAGGCTCACAACCAGCATCAGCATGCACAAAGAAATCGCCGCTCCCAGCGGCCAGTTATAAGCCGCGCCGAACAGGCTGACTACGATGTTTGAAATCATGATGCCGCTTGGGCCGCCGAGCAACAGCGGCGCAAGAAAATCGCCCAGGCTCAACACGAAAGCAAATGTCGCCCCGGCCACTACTCCCGGAATCGATAAAGGAAAAATCACTTTCCAGAACGTTTGCCTTGGAGTTGCGCCCAGGTCGTGCGACGCCTCCACCAGATTGCGCGGTATGTGCTCGAGCGCAGCGTAAATCGGCAAGAAAGCAAAGGGAGTGTAGATGTGCGTCAGCGTCAGCACCACAGCAAATGGACTGTAAAGCAAAAACTCCAGCGGATGCCGGGTCACATGCACATACTGCAGCAGAGTATTCAGCACGCCGTCGGAACCTAAAATCGTTTTCCACGCATAGGCCCGCACCAGATAGCTGACCCACAACGGGATGATGACCAGTTGATACAGCAGATCTTTTTTCTTTCCCGCGTAAAAGGAAAGAAAATACGCCACCGGATATCCGAGCAGCAGCGCAAAAATTGTCACCCGCGCGGCAATCCACATGGAGCGCAGCAAAGTCTGCCAGTAGACGTCGACTCGCAGCAATTGGCGGTAGTTGTCGAGATTCCATGAATGCACGATGGTTTGCGATGCCGAGACCGACCAGAAGCTGTAGCAGAACATCAGTAAATACGGCACCAGCAGAAAGACGGTCACCCACATTAATGGAGGCAGTGCCACCGCCGTTTTGTACGCACGGGAAAACATTAGATTCTTTCCGCAGACTCGCGCACCAGAACAGCATCCGCTGGCGAAAACTCCAGTTCGACATTGCCCAGCACCGCACCGCTGGCTGGAATCCGCACCACGAGAATCAGCCCGTTGCCGCATTCCACGCGGATCAACTCCGTCGCTCCGTGAAATGCCTGGTGGATTATTGTTCCACGGATGCGAACGTTGCCGGCTTCCTGCAGATGTTCTGAAGCCAACCGAATATTTTCCGGGCGCAATGAGAACTGTGCTGGGCCATCCGCCAACGGAGCCGTCCACGTCAAAGGACCACAGCTCACAACTCCCTTACGCACTTCGCCTTTCAATAAATTTGTGTGCCCGATAAACTGCGCCACATAGGCGGTTGCCGGGTGTCCATAAATCTCACGGGGCGTTGCCACCTGCTCCAATTCGCCGGAGCGCAGCAACGCAATCCGGTCTGACATCACCATCGCCTCTTCCTGGTCGTGAGTCACGAAGATGAACGAAATGCCCACCTCGCGCTGTAGCGATTTCAACTCCACTTGCATTTGCCGCCGCAGATTGGCGTCCAGCGCCGAGAGCGGCTCATCCAGCAAAAGCAGCCGCGGCCGGTTCACCAAAGCCCGCGCCAACGCAACCCGCTGTTGCTGCCCGCCGCTGATTTTCGCGGGCTTCGATTTCGCGTGCGCCGACATCTTTACTTTTTCCAGAGCTTCCGAAACTCGAGAGACAACTTCCGCTTCCGGCCTCTTCGCCACCCGCAGCCCGTAAGCCACGTTTTGCTCTACCGTGAGGTGGGGAAACAACGCGTAGGACTGAAACACCGTATTCACACGGCGGCGGTAGGGTGGTTGACGATCCAACTGCTCATCTCCCATCCACACCTCGCCCGCACTCGCCGTTTCAAACCCGGCAATGATTCGCAACAAAGTCGTCTTGCCCGAACCGCTCTCTCCCAGGATCGTGAGAAATTCTCCCTCCGCTACGTCCAACGAAATATCGCGCAACACCTTGTTCTTGCCAAAACTCTTGGCAACATTGCGAATTCTGAGCAGCGGCGCTCGACCCGCAGCATCGGCAGCAGCCATCATGGCAATCTCAGAGCTAGTCATCAGTTCTAACTATTTGAGGGCGGAAGCTAGAAGCCGGAACCTGCTCTACTGCGCCGCCTTCACTTCGTTCCAGATTTCGTTGTACTTCGCGCGTCGCGGCACGTTCTGCCAAAAGTAAAGTCGCTTCTGATAATTATCGACATCATCCAGGTGCAGGCCCTTCACTTCTTCCGGAGTCATGAACTGCGCTGCCTGCGGATTCGCCGGAGTGTATCCGGTAACGTCCGTTATCTTTTTCTGCGTCCGCGCCTCAATCATGTATTCGAGAAATTCGTGAGCGAGGTCCTTGTTCTCGCTGCCCGCTGTGATCATCAGGTGATCGATCCAGCCCGTCGTATTCTCTTTTGGAATCGTCTCGCCCACGGGAAAGTTGATCTTGCGCAGTTGGTTCGTCATCAGCGGCCAGCCCATGGCGGCGACGACTTCGTGATTCTGAAAAAGATTCGTCAACTCCCCACCCGTCGACCACATCTTGCGGATATTCGGTTTCAACTCCAGCAACTTCTTCTTCACCGCTTCCAACTGTTCATCACTCAGGTTGTAAAGTTGTGACGGATCGGGCTTGTCGAATCCCAGAACCTGCGCCGCCATATAGATCGTCGACAGATCGTCCCACACAGAAATCTTGCCGCGGTATTTCGGATCCCACAACACATTCCAACTGTCAGGCGCCTGCGCGAAAACAGTAGTGTCGTAGATCAGCGGATCCGGTCCCCACATAAAGGGCACTCCATAAACCTGGCTCTTCATACGCACTAGGGGCAGGGAAGTAAGTTGTGGCGAGAGTTGTCCGTAGCTTGGGATCTTCGTCAAATCCAGCGGGGCCGCCAGTCCCGCCGCGGCAATCGACGTGGCCACATCGCTCGAAGGCGAAATCACATCATAGTTTCCGGCGCTGCCACCGCGCAGTTTCGCCACCAGTTCGTCGCTCGATCCCATGTAGGACGCCGTGATTTTACAGTGATGCTGTTCCTCAAAAGCCTCGACGAAAGAAGGATCGGCGTAGCCCTCCCATACCAGCAGATTCAGCGTTGGAGTCTTCTTGGTACAGGAATCGCAAAACGCGGTGATCGTCAGAAGAGTCGCTAGTATCGCTGCCCGTCGGAAATCCATATTCCCTCGCAGTTCGTAACGACCTTGCCCGAGCCGCCGTCTACAGTAGGAAGAGTCAATTCAGAAAGTCGGCGGCGTGTTTACCCACAACAGTAAAGTCTCCATCCGCCCCGGATTTCTCCAGTGATGAGGAGTCGCGCTCTCAAAATAAAAACTGTCCCCGGCCTTGAGCAGATATTCTTCCTTCTCCAAAGTGATCATCAATTGACCGCGCAACACGTAGAGGAACTCTTCGCCCTCGTGGGTGTAAGAATCGCCGCTGCCTGCATCGGGTGCCACCCGAAACAGATGCGGCTCCATCACCGTATTCCCCCAGGCCAGCAACTCCATCCGCACGCCCGGACCGGCCTCCAGAACTTTCCGTTGCGCCGGGCGTACTTGGCGCGTGCTGGCGCCCGTGGCATCGAAAAAATCCAGAATGTTAGTCTTATAAAAACGCGCCAGCTTGCGCAGCGTTCCCACCGACCCGCTCATCTGCGAACGTTCCAGTGCACTCAAGAATCCCACCGAGATTCCGACCGCACTCGCTACCTGCGCCAGAGAGAGTTTCTGCTTTGCCCGTGACTGCCTCAGGTGCGAGCCAATCGCCCCGGCACTCCCGTCTGCTGCCGGACGTGCCCGGCCTTCGCGCCTTAGCAATTCGACAATCGCCGCCGCGTTCAACCCACGCACCTTTCGCAGGAACCGCGCCCTCTTCAAAAGCTTGACATCATCGGCCGTATAGAGCCGGTATTTGCTCTCCGTGCGCCGCGGTCGCGTCAGACCCAAGCTTTCCCATGACCGGATCACGGAAGGCGAAACGCCGACGCGCCGAGCCACATCCCCGATCTTTAAGTAAGGTTCAGCGCTCGACGAATTCATCGTTTACCGGCGGCGTATGAAAGTTTTCTATCCGAGGCAGCGCGTTTTTATCCTTGACAGTACGCGTACCTCTTCTCTAACCTTGCGGGATTATAGCAAGGTTGTGGCTGCACACAAGCTGTCGCTTTCAAGAAAAAAAATTCTTCTGCCAAAGATGCTTGGAGGTTCCATGCCGTCACTGCGGGCCCGCTGGGCCATAATGTGTCTGGAAGCGATTTGCCTGATCATCGCGATCTCCCTGTTGTCCACTTCTCTGCTTGCTCAAGGAACTGGCGGACGCATCCTTGGCCGCGTGGCCGATCCTAGCGGCGCCGTACTTAGCGGAGTGAAAGTTGTCGCCCTGAATAACGCTACAGGAGCTGCCCGGGACACGCAGACCAACGGTAGCGGTGATTACGGCTTCCCCGACCTGCCGGTGGGAACCTACACGCTTACTTTTGAATTAGGGGGATTCAAGAAGGACATTCACAAAGGTATCGCGCTCGACGTGAATCAGGTCATAACCCTGAACATGATCATGCAATTGGGCGCTGCGCAGGAAATTGTGGACGTCACTTCCGAAGCCCCGCTCGTCGATACCACCAGCACACAACTGGGCGCGGTGGTTAACAACCGTTCCGTGAACGAGCTTCCGCTGAACGCCCGGGATACTTACCAGTTTCTTCAATTGCAGCCCGGCGTGCAATCGCAATTGGGTTCAAGCGGTGGAACCTTCTATGGTAGTGACGACGCCGGAGCGGTTTCCGTGAACGGTGGCCGGGGTCGCGCCAACAATTTCAGCGTAAACGGCGGCGATGCCAACGACCAGTTCGCGAACTTGCCGACCATCCAACCGACTCCTGACGCGATTGAGGAGTTTCGCGTCATCAGCAATACCTTCGACGCGGAATATGGCCGCAACTCCGGCGCGGTAGTGAACGTGATTACGAAATCGGGCACCAACCAGTGGCACGGCGACGTCTACGAATATTTCCGTAACACGGTGCTGAACGCTCAGGGATATTTCAACACCATCAAGCCGCAGGAAAATCAGAACCAGTTCGGCGGAACTTTCGGTGGCCCAATCTTAAAAGATCGCACCTTCTTCTTCGTCTCCTACGAAGGCCGGCGCGTGCGGCAAGGCGTCTCCGGGCAAACGGTGGCCGTGCCAACTCCGCAGGAGCGCTCGGGAGATTTTTCGGCAGGTAGCCCATTCGGAGGCGCAATTACCGACCCGTTCACTGCCGATGCACTTAACGGGAGACCCGGCTGCGCCGCAGCGATACAGGCGCAAGGCGGAACTCTACCGGCCCCAGGCGTAGGCTACTCTACCTATGTAAACAGCAGCAACCAGACTGTGCCTGGAGTGTTCACAGATACCGTTACCGGGTTAGAGAACCAAATTCCCACTGCCTGCCAGGATCCGGTCGCCATCGATATGCTCCGCTTCGTCCCCGGCGCAAATCGTCCCAACAGCATCTATCAGGCGGTGCCCGTTAGCGCCGATACTCAGAACCAATTCACCATCCGGCTCGACCATCACATTAATTCTCGGCAGAATTTCAGCTTCTATTACTACTTCACGAATGACGCCAATTTTCAGCCCTTCTACGACTTTCAGGCGTCCGGTGCCAATGTCCCTGGATTCGGCGCGAACGTAGGCTCGCGATATCAGCAATACAATCCCAGCCACACTTGGACGATTTCAAATTCTCTGATCAACGAAGCGCGCTTCACCTACATGCGAGAAGGGCAGTTGACCTTCCAACACCCGCAGAGCACAAACCCCGTGCAGGCTTCGTGCGTTTCCCCGGCCGCGCAGGCGGTTTGTTTTAACGGTGTCTCGGATTCAAATTCCGGGCCGTTTTCTATCCAGGGACAGCTAGGTACCAGTCCACAATACGGCATCACAACCGGGCTGCCGGCCAGTCACACTGGCGTCCCGTTCATCGGTGTCTCCGGCGGCTTCGCCATCGGCAACGGCTGGGAGGGTGAGCTGCCACAAGTGGGCAACTCATTCATGTGGAGCGACAGCATGACGTGGGTGAAGGGAACTCACACCATCAAGTTTGGCGCAGACGTGCGCCGCTCGCGCTTCGATCAGACTCTTTATTACAACGTCAGTGGCGAATACACCTTCAACAGCACCACTGAAAATTCCGTCCTCTATAACGATAATTATCCCGGCTACTTGCTGGGCCTCGATGATAGCTACACTCAGGGATCGGCGCAGCGGGAAAACATCCGCGACACCAGCGTGTATCTCTTCGCGCAGGACAGCTGGAAGATCAAACCGTCGCTGACGTTGAATTACGGATTGCGCTGGGAATTGGATACGCCGCTCGCCGATGTTCTCCACCACGTGGAAACTTTTCGTCCCGGTCAGAACTCAACGGTTTACCCGTGCGTGTTAACTCCAGCCGAGCAAGCCAGTCTGGGAGCGAGTAACTGCACTGCGGCCGGTGTGCAGCCCACGGGTCTGGTGGTTCCCGGAGATGCTGGCGTGCCCGCTGGACTCACGCAAACTTATTACAAAGCCTTCGCGCCACGGATCGGACTGGCCTACAGCATCAATCCCAAGACGACCATCCGCGGAGGTTGGGGTTTGTTCTATAACCCGATCGAACAACTCGTCCTCGAGCAGTTCGGCGCTGAACCTCCCTTCGGCGGCAGCACATTCTTGCCATCAACGTTCTTAAACACTCCGTTTATTTCGCAAACCGGTACAGTAAGTCCGAATCCCTTCAACGGAATACTCAATCCTAAGCCGGGAACGCCACAGGATTGGGCCTCATTCCGCCCCACGCTGCTCTTCGGAGATTTCCAGCCGCACCTGCGGACTCAATATTCAGCGCAATACAACCTCAACATCCAACAAGAGCTGGCTCGAAATGTGGTGTTTCAGCTTGGCTATGTCGGATCGCAAGGGCACCGGTTGCTGGCATCGCATGACATCGATCCCGCCATTCCCCAAACTTGTCTTGATCTGAATGCAACCCTCGGTGCCGGCACCTGCGGACCGTTTCTCGAAGACAATCCTTTCTTCATCCCCGGTGGCACCACAATCGCTCCCCAGGGCCTTCACCTTCCCTACAACGCAGGGACCGGCGGAACCTTCATTCCTGGAGGCACAACAGTTGGACCAAACGGAATCACGCTGGTCGGACTTCGGCCGTATTCCTCTCCCAATTGCGCGCCTTTCACTGGTGCGGGTTGCCCGATCGACGGGGTTCCCGTTTTCACTAACATCTTCGCCGAAGATACAATCGCCGCCTCCGCTTACAACTCCCTGCAAGCTAGTTTGGAAAAGCGCTTCTCGCATGGACTGCAGCTGCAGGCTGCCTATACCTGGAGCAAATCGCTTGATTGGGCATCCAGCTTTGAAGAGACTGTCAATCCTTTCAATTACAAATCCAGCCGCTCATTGTCACTCTTCAACTCGGCGCAACGCTTCGTCATCAACTACTATTGGGAATTTCCCGTGCAAAGATACAACGGATTTAAAGGAAAGGTCTTGGATGACTGGGCCATGTCGGGAATCATCCAGTTCCAAACCGGCTTTCCCATCCGCATCCAGACGCAGGACGATAACGAATTGATCAGCAGTTTGTTCTTTTTGAGCGCCGATGCTCCGCAGCTCACTGGCCCGCTACAGACGACGAGTGGAAAACAAGTAACCACGCAAGTGGTCAACGGCAGCGCCGAAACCGGGCATTTCGCTTTCAATGCCGGCAGTTTTGCCGATCCTCCTCTCGGCAGTTTTTCGACCACGCCGCGCTCGATCTGCTGTGGTCCGGGACAGAACGAATGGGATGTCACTTTCTCGAAGAAGATTTCACTTTCAGAGGCGAGATATTTCCAGTTCCGAGCCGACATTTTCAATCTGTTTAACAAGACGCAGTTCGTTAATCCGGACGGCAACTTCAGCGACACAACATTCGGCCAAATTCAGCAGGCCCGCGATCCGCGCGAGGTGCAGGTCGCTCTTAAGTTCTACTTTTAGTTTGCCCGTGTAAGATGTTTATAGCTTCACTTCTACCCGGACGGTTCTTCCGTCCGGCACTCTAATGGCCGCTGGTTCGCCAAAGATCACAACGGCTTGAGCTATCCTGGAGCAGTCTGATGTATCCCGAACTACAGAAGGAACTCGACACGTTCGAGCGCCGCACCCCGAAGTCCGCCGAGGCCCACAAGAAAAATCTCAAACGCATCCCGCTCGGCGTGGCCAGCAACTATCGCCATTACGATCCCTGGCCGATCTTTGTCAAAGAAGCCAGCGGCAGTAAATTCCGCGATCTCGATGGCAACGAATATATCGATCACAACCTGACTTTCGGCGCGCTCATGGCCGGACACTGTCATCCCGCCGTCATGAAGGCTGTAGAAAAACGCCTCTCCACCGGCACCATGTACGGCATGCCGCATGACATGGAATGGGAACTTGCGGAAGAAATTTGCAATCGCTTTCCGGTTGAGATGGTTCGCTTTGGCAACAGCGGCACGGAAGCAACCATGCATGCGATTCGTCTGGCACGCGCCGCCACCGGCCGCGACAAAATTATTAAATTCGAAGGAGCCTATCACGGCCTGCATGATTCCGCTTTGGTCAGCGTAAAGCCGCACGCACCGGAGTTTGGCGACATCGATAACCCCATCGCCGTTACTGGGGGATTGGGCGTGCCGAAGTCAGCCATCGCGAATGTAAAGATCGCAACTTTCAACGATCTCGCCAGCGTCGAGCGCCGCTTCAAAGAAAATCCCGGCGAAATTGCTGCGATCATTCTCGAACCCATTCTTATGAACGTTGGCCTGTGCATCCCCCAGCCCGGCTTCCTGAAAGGCCTTCGCGACCTCGCCACCAAGTACGGCGCGCTGCTGATTTTCGATGAAGTGAAAACCGGCGCCAAACTGGGCTGGGGAGGCGCTAGCGAATACTTCAACGTTCACCCCGACATGATCTGCCTCGCCAAATCGATCGGCGGAGGCTTTCCCCTGGCCGCATTCGGTGCCAGCCGGTCCGTGATGGATCTGATCTCGCAACACAAAGTCTTCCACGGTGGCACTTACAATACCAATCCCGTTTCGATGGCCGCGGGGCTTGCGACATTCCGCGAGGTACTCACTCGCGATAATTACTCCCACGTCGATAAATTGGGTAAAAAACTTGCCGACGGATATCGCAAGACTATCGCGAAAGTCGGATTGCAAGCCTACATCGCCCAAGCCGGCGCCAACGGCGCGTTGATGTTCTATCCGAAAGAAATTCGCAACTACCGCGACTGGACCACGATCGATATCGACCTCTGGCGCCACTACTGGTTCGCCATGGTCAATCGTGGCGTGATGGCTCAGCCCTACTGGTGGGACGAGCAGTGGACGATTTCCGTCCAGCACACCGAAGCAGATATAGACAAGCATCTATCTGCCTTCGATGACATCGCCGCCTCGCTGGCGAAAGCCCAGCAGGAACGCGAAGCGCCCGTCGCGGTCGCGCACTAGATTCGTGGAGGGGCGGACGCCCTCGTCCGCCCCTGCCATGTCTTGAGAAAGGCCTTTGTCATTCCGAACCGGGTGTAGCCCGGTGAGCAACCTGCTGCTTCACAGCCATCAAACTGACTTTGTCCACCACCACCCAACCCGCCACTCAGACTCACCTGATCCGCGCCCTAGGACGCCGTGATCTCGTCCTCCTTTTCGTCGTCGCGGTCTTCAACCTAAACGTTGTTCCCTCGATCGCGGCCAATGGCGGTGTCACCATCTGGCTCTGGATCATCTCCCTTCTTCTTTTCTTCTGGCCTCAAGGCATCGCCGTCATCGAACTCGCCCACCGCTATCCCGGTGAAGGCGGAGTCTATCTCTGGGCCAAAGAAGTCTTCGGCGACTTCCACGGATTCCTCTCCGGCTGGTGCTACTGGACCAACAACATGCTCTACGTGCCGACGGTCATGCTTTACTTCGTCGGCGTCTCCGTCTATGTGCTCGGGCCAACCCATCTCGGCCTCGCCGATAACAAAATCTTCGCCTCCACCACTTCACTCATCCTGCTTGCTCTTCTTACTCTTCTGAATATCGTCGGTCTCGGCGTCGGCAAGTGGATCAATAATCTCGGCGCCATCGGCACATTCATCGCAGCCGCAGTCTTGATCGGCCTCGGCATCGTGATCTGGTCACGCTTCGGCACCACCATTACCGCTGCGGATTTCAAAATTCCCGCCGACCCGCGCTTTGTCCTCAATTCCTTCGGCGTAATCTGCTTCGGACTGGTCGGACTCGAACTCGCCTCCGTCATGGGAGACGAAATTCAAGACCCTCGCCGCACGCTGCCCGGCGCGGTCGCTTGGGGTGGAATTATCTCCGGTATTCTTTACGTCGGCGCGACGCTCACTCTACTCATCGCGGTAGGGAAAAATGTCAACGTGCTGCAGGGCATCGTTCAAGC
>JBAVQD010000234.1:0-37350 GCA_049693675.1 Candidatus Sulfotelmatobacter sp.
TGTGTCTGTTCGTCCAGTTCCACGTTATCGCCGGCATGAACGTCTTCCATGGCGAACACGATCATTCCAGTCGCAGTGGTGGGGGTAGTCCCGATTACGACAATCTCGCCAACCGCACGCCGTGGCAAATCGCGAACGTGAATTACCGGACCGTTCCCTTTGGTGAACATGTTCGGATCGAAGGACGGGTGCTTCTTCTGCGTGTCTTCGCTGATCGCGGCTTTGAACGAAAGCGAATCCACAGGATCAATCAGGTCGGCTTCGTAGCTGCGCACAGCGCGGAAATAATCGCCCACCTTTACGCCCTGGTTCGCCCCCACATTCATGTAGACTTTCTGGCCAGTTCCCAGTACTGAGTCGAAGTCCCTTCCCATCACAATGCGCCCCGATACTTTGCTGCCGGTCGGCAGGAAGCGATCAAACCGTACCGGTGGATGGAATGACACCATGGTCTTCTCGGCAAAAGGAATCGCGGTATCCCCAGGATTGATGGGATCACACGAATATTCGACAATCGCAATGGCCACCTTGCTGCGCGTATCGATGATGCGAACGCGCCCAACCTCTGCGTAAGGCTGCCCCGTGGCTTTCATCACCTTGCTCTGTCCGAGATACGTTTCATATTCGTCCAGATCGTGCAACGCGCGGATGATCTCATACTGCGCGCCTAAAGAGTAGCCACTTCCTTCAAGGTAAACGACGTCGTTCCTCACGAATTTGGTGGTGTTCGGAGTCTGCAGGCCACCGGCCACAAAGTTGGCATCAGGCAGGGTTTCACGATTAATGAAACCCGCGCAGTAAACATCCGCGTAGGTAGGCATCTGCACCCGTTGAATCGGGAAACTGGGTATCGTGGGAATCGTTCCCGCTGGCGTAACCACATTCGCGGTAGCGGTCTCCAGCGAGCTTTGAGCCCAGCCTGCAGTCGCCGCGAGTAACAATAACCATCCTATTTTCTTCATGTTGCCTCCGGAAAGGGACCGCTCTCGGCGCCTTCCCCATCAAATACCATGGAACTGCTGTGTCAAGTGGAAGGTAACAAGGGGGTAAGAGGGGGTCAAGGTTACGAGGGTGTCAGGCGGAATGTGAAAACAGTTTTTTTCGACTAAATTTTCACTCCACAGTTGCATCTGCAATTCGACCCCTGTAAGATTCGCGCCGAACCTGTTGCTCTAATCCGAACCTATTGATTCAAGATGATTTCTGCTCCTAAAACTTATCCACCTCGGGTTCTGCCCTTGCGGCTGCCGCGGGTTTGCGTGGCCGTGGCGGCGTCTGATCCGTCGGAACTGATCGAGAAGGCCGAGGGCCTGACCCGTGATAACCCTTTCCTGGAGTTCAGGTTAGACTACATCTCCAAGCCGAGCTTGGCGCTTCCCAAGATCAAGCACTTCCTGGAGACCCACTCTGGCATTACGGTGATTGCTACCTGCAGGAGGGCGGCAAGCGGAGGCAAGTTTCGCGGTTCGATCGCCTCGCAGCTGGATATTCTAGGCAAGGCGGCCGCTGCGGGGTGCCAACTGGTCGACGTCGAACTCCAGACCGCGCTTAAGTGCAAGCCGGAGCAGTTGCAAAAGCTTCGCAGCCGCGCCGGGCTGATTCTTTCGTTTCACGACTTTCGCGGGACCAAGAAGCTCGACAAAACGCTGGAAAAGATGCGCGCCTTTCCCGCTGACTTTTACAAAGTCGTCAGTACTGCCACCACTCTCGCCGACAATGTTTCCATGATTCAGTTCCTGGGGCGCGAGAGCGACAACCATTCCATCGTGGGCGTTTGCATGGGCGAGCAAGGCATCATCAGCCGCGTGCTCGGAGTACGCGCCGGCAGCGTGTTTACCTTTGCCGCCGTGAGTCCGGGAGAAGAAACCGCTCCCGGACAAGTCACCGCGCAGGAGTTGCGCAGCGTCTACCGCATCGAGCAGGTGGACGCAGCTACCCGCGTCTACGGTGTTGCCGGGGATCCGGTTGCCCACTCCCTTTCTCCTCCCATCATGAATGCCGCCTTCCGGCGAGAGAATGTGAATGCCGTCTATCTCGCCCTGCATGCCAAGACTCTGAAGGACTTGCTTACCTGCGTGCGCGAAATTCCTATACATGGCCTCAGCATCACCATGCCATATAAGGAAGCGATTCTTCCTTATCTCGACAATACCGACTCGCATACCACGAAGATCGGAGCCTGCAATACGGTGGTCCGCGCCCAGGATGGTAAGCTCTACGGCTTCAACACCGACACGTCCGGAGTGGTACGCCCGCTGGAGCGTCGCCTCAGCACGCTGCAGGACGCGAAAATTCTTGTGCTGGGGGCAGGGGGCGCTGCCCGCGCCGCCGTCTTTGGATTGAAAGAACGGGGCGCAGAAGTATTCATCCTGAACCGCAGCGCCGCTGCCGCCCAAAAGCTCGCCCGGCGCGCCCACGCGCGCTCCGTGAAGCGCGCCGACCTGAAGAAATACTCCTTTGATGTGATCATCAATGCCACGCCCGTTGGCATGGGCAATAGCCGCGAAACTCCGCTGCAGGAAAAGGAAATCAACGCGCGCTACGTTTTCGACATGATCTACGATCCACCCGAAACCCGCCTGCTGCAGCTGGCGAAGGAGCGAGGCGCGCAGATCATCCCCGGCATCGAAATGTTTGTCCACCAGGCTGCGCGGCAATTCGAGATTTGGACGGGAAAGCCGGCTCCGCAGGACGACATGCTCCAGGTCGTAATGTTGTCCCTCCAGGAGCGGACCGCTCGAGCGGCAGCCGCGGCTGCCGCAAAAAAGAAGTGAGCGTTTTCGCCCAAGTTTTCCGAATCTGGGCTTGCAAAAGCCTGGTGAAACCTCAAGATTTCCTCAGCGATGCCTCTTGTAACGAAAAAGTTGCATTTTCCACTCCATCCGAAGTAATATGGCCTACGGGGCAAATAGTAGGTTTCCCGATTTGACCCTGTACCGCTAAGTAAACTTCCAGACTCGTAGCTCAGGTTGTGCAAAACAACATAAAGAGGCGGTTCGTCAGCCTCCGTCCCGGTTCGGAGAGTTCAATATGTCGTGGTACGCATACTGCCTTACCGAGCACCAGACCCTTCCTAACGGCACCCGTTCCCGACGCCCTTTCGTAATTGAGAATGTTCAAGGCGTGAACGGAGCCCCTGTCCTCAGCTATCCCAGCGGCGAGTTCGCTGTGATTGTGAGCGAATACGACTCAAACAGCACCCCACTTGATCAGAAGGCGGCCATCGACCATGCTCGTGTGGTCAGCGGCTGCTTCCGTAATTCCACCGTGTTGCCCTTTCGTTTCGGAACCATCTTTGAGAGCGATGACGCCCTCCGCCAGTCTGTCCGGGTAAACCGGCGAGCCTTCGGCTTAAGCGTCGCCAAACTCCGGGGCAAATCCGAAATGCACATCAAGTTGACCGTCACCGACGGCTCGCTGCGCGAGGCCATGATTGACGTAGTCCTGCCCGACACCGTCGGCGGCGACTATCTTTCCAAGCTGCGCGTCAAGGCTTCCCGCGAACGTGAGCGGCAGACCAAGGCTCGCGCCCTTTCGGTACAGGTCCACAAACTTTTTAATCCGCTGGAAGAAGAAGTGAGCTGCAAGAAGGTCGCCCCGCAAGGCATGCTCATCGACATCGCCCATCTCATCGATTCCAAATCGGTCGAGAAATACCAGAACCGCTACAGCACGGCCGCCAAGCAGTTGAAAAACTGTCAGGTCGCCATCAGCGGACCCTGGCCTCCCTACCACTTCCTTCCCGGGAAGCTGCGTACTGTGGCAGGAAATAGTTAGTTTCCTTTTCGAGCCGCTGGTGCGTGCCAGCGGCTCGAATTTATCTTTTCCGAAGCATCCACCTGCATCGAATGTGCAGGCTTGTGCACTGTCAGCCCACGTCACTCCAGCTTGCGGATGTGACTTTCGGCAAGAGACCGAGGCGTTAAGCCTTGCTCTGTCAGCGCATTACTGGCTTGCGTAAGGCTCGGCAGCCGCAATTGGGTTTTGGTTCGGCAAATGCTTCTTCTCCTGTAACCAAGAGGCCGTACACAAGCAATGACCCTCACTCTCTTCGCCTCGAAACATTTCCCGAAGTGCCGTTCCAACTGGCGGAGCGGCGACTTCCATAGCCTTTCCTAAACTACCTACCTCTTTGCCTCTTCGAAATCTGGCCCTAGAAATAGGGCCATTTTTCTTGCAGCGCAGCGTTGTCCTCAAAAAATCAAAAGAGCCTCCATACGAAATGTGCCAGCAAAGCGAAAAGGGAGAGCGTGAACACTCCGCCTACCCAGATCAGGAAGTTCCACGTCATCTTGGGATCGTTAATCTGTTTCTTATCCATGCCTCAAGCTAGCACGTTCAGGGTCGGAAGACATCGGGTTGACGTGGTAGGTCCCTGTCTTTCCTCTGCTTCCTGTCTCCGATACACTTGGCTCCAACTATGACCACGCTCCGCTGCTTCACTGCTTGCCTGATCACAGCCTTATTGCTCTCAGTTTTCGTGACAGCCCAAACCCCAGCACAAAACCAGCAGTCCGCGTTGTCGCGAATGGCTGGCACGCAAGGCTCGCCGATCGACCCACAAAATTTCCCTCCGCTGCTTTTGCAGCAGCTTTCTGCCATCAAGGCCGCGGCGCTGAATGATGACTACGCCTACCGCCAGCTCGCTCATCTGACGGAGAACATCGGACCGCGTCCCACCGGCTCGCCGCAAGCCCTCGCCGCCGCCCAATACGTTGCCGCCGAACTCCGCCAACTGGGCCTCGACGTTCGCCTGCAGCCGATCGTTGTACCGCACTGGGTCCGGGGAGCCGAAACCGCCGCCCTGGTTGAATATCCCGGCATGGTTCCCGGCACCACGCAAAAGGTCGTGCTCACGGCCCTCGGTGGCAGTTCCTCGACTCCGGCCGACGGCCTCACTGCGGACGTCGTTACAGTCAACAGCTTCGACGAACTCGCCGCGCTCAGCCGCGATAAGGTTACGGGCAAGATCGTCCTGTTCAACGAGATCTTCGACAAGCAAAAAGCCGCTGCCGGTCAAGCCTTTGCTGCCTACAGCGAAGCCGTCCGCTACCGCGCCGCCGGACCAAAAGCCGCTGCCGATCTAGGCGCAGTCGCCGCACTGGTGCGGTCGGTGGGAAGTGCCGACTACCGTCTTCCGCATACCGGATTCAGTTTTCCCGCCGGGATTCCCGCCGGAGCCGTGACCGCTGAAGATGCTGACCTCATCGTTCACCTCGCTGCACAGGGCAAGGTCCGCATGCATCTCACCCTCACCCCGCAGAAACTGC
This sequence comes from Candidatus Sulfotelmatobacter sp., assembly GCA_049693675.1. Classification (GTDB taxonomy): domain Bacteria; phylum Acidobacteriota; class Terriglobia; order Terriglobales; family Acidobacteriaceae; genus Sulfotelmatobacter. The sequence goes on from JBAVQD010000234.1 coordinate 5,271, forward strand.
CAGACGAAACCAGCTACAACGTGATCGGCGACCTCAAAGGTTCCGAACATCCCGAACAGATCGTCATCGTTTCCGGGCATCTCGATTCCTGGGACCTTGGCACGGGCGCGATCGACGACGGCGCCGGAGTTGTCATGGCCATGGAAACCGCCGAAATTCTCCAGCGCCTGCACCTGCGCCCCGCTCGCACCCTGCGCGTGATCGCCTGGATGGACGAAGAAACCGGAGGCTCAGGCAGTAAAGCCTATGCCGCCGAATATTCCACGGACTTCCCCCACTACATTGCGGCTATCGAGAGTGATTCCGGCGCGGGCCATCCTTTAGGGTTCGAAGCGAAAGCGGCTCCCGCTGCCATCGACTTCCTACGCCCTGTTCAATCCGTTCTTCTCAGCATCGGCGCAACCATCTTCCAGCCAACGAACTATTCCCCGGAGGCCGATATCGAGGCCATGGCCAATGCCGGAGTTCCTGCTTTTGGCGTGATGCAAGACGACCGAACTTATTTCAACTACCACCATTCCTCCGCCGACACTCTGGACAAAGTTGTTCCCGCCGAACTGCGAGAAAACGCGGCCGCTATGGCGGTGCTGGCCTACGCATTGGCCGACACGAGAGATCCTCTGCCGCGCTGAGACTGGAGAAGTTGATGTGAGCGAATCAGTTCAGCCCGAGGCTGGAACCGATCGAGGTTGGGATTCCGGCTGACGGTATTGGGATCGCGAGCTGAGGGGCCACGCTTGCCTACTTCATACCAAGCTCGCTATCGTACTGTCGGATGACCCCATAGCATTCGCAGGCGGAGTTTTCAAGCTTCTTGCGATTCACTATCTCCACCGCGCCACGGGTATACTCGATGAGCTTCTTCTTCTGCAAAACCCCGGCTGCTGAACTCACTGTAGGTCGATCTGTCCCTAGCATCGTTGCGAGAAAATCATGAGTGATGGCCAGCGATCCTGAGTCTACTCTGTCCTGAGTCATCAGCAACCACCGTGCGAGGCGTTGCCCAATATCGTGCAGCCGATTACACGCCGCCGTTTGTGCAACCTGCATACTTCGAATCGCGGCATAGCGGCTCAATGTCAGTCGCAGATCCGGAGCGGACTCCAACGTGTTCCGTAAAGCTCCGACCTCGACTCTAAACCCATCGCCCGTGATTTGCACTACCGCCTGAAGCGGACTCCTGCGGAGGCCAACAGCTGCCAGAGTTCCTGTAAAGCCCTCATTTCCAACTATGCCAGCTTCGGCTGTTCTTCCATCTTTCATTATGACTACAAGAGAAATCAAACCGCGATTCGGGAAATACGCAAACTCCAGCTTTCTACCCGCCTCGTGAATGACTAGATGGTTCGGCAAACTGACATATTCGAGATGAGGACGCAGTGAGGCATAGTCACGATCAGGGATCGATAGCAAAATGAGGCTGCCGACTGATTTCCCTTCGGTATTGGTCCGCTCACCAGACTGCACGACTTGGGGCCCTCTGCCTTCCACAAACCATCTTTCGGTAGTAGCGTGTTGCGCCTAAGCGCCGGGGAAAAAGTTGGCTCATTCCCTCTGCATGTCGCTGCCACCTGACTTCTCTCTTCGCTCACCCTCTAATGCACAGCAAAGCTTTCCTACCAGGATCATCAGTTTCGCCGGTTCCATTTCCTTGCTGACCTGTTGTGCGATGGACCGCCAGTCCCTATTGCCAAGCTGCGGGGCCATAAACGAAACTCCTGTCTCACAATTCCAAAGTTACGTTGGATTCAATGCCGAGTCTGAGCAATAACGCACATTCAAGCAAACAAGATGCAGCGCAAATGCTGCCGGAGCGCTCGAAAGAAATCTTATAAGTACGTAGGACGCCCGACAGACCAATCAAAAACGCGCGTGTAGACTCCTGTCGCTTCTATGCATCTTCCCGCGTTTAAGCCGGGAACGTTTCATCCCCGACAGTACGGGTACACGTTGTCTGCACCTAAGAGGTGGGCATGGGCCCGAAACTGGTATGGATTGAGGAGAAGCATTTTGGAGGTTTTGGCTGCTCCGAATGTGGCTGGCGGTTCAAGCCTTCTGGTGCCCCCACCGGCAAATCTTTCGATGAAAGAATGCGCAACTTCGAGTTGCAGCGCGACAAAGAGTTTGCGTCGCATGTTTGCGCCGATTCACCCAAGCGCCGAAAGCAGAAGCGTGAATAATTCAGGTGAGCACATTGGCCCGAGAAGGAATAAAACAACCGCCTCTTCGCGCCAAACAACTCTGAGCGCTTTTACGCTGCTACGAGAACGTCGTGATTTTGGAGGGTCGAGGTGACAACGTCAAAGGTGTGAACCTGGGGTGTTCCCTCGATAAATTTTGCCAGCGTCTTCAACACTTGAGGGTAGGCGCTGGTGTTGTAAGCGTCGGCATTGTTCTTGTTGTCCCACAGACTGATTGCGGTAACATCTACTCCGCCAGGACCTGCAAATGTGATCTCGTCTTTAAAACCGTTCTGTTTACGAAGTAAGGAAGGACGTCCTTCTCAAAAGTTCGCGGGTAATCGGACAACATATTGGATTTCAGATGAATTGAGACATTGCGTGCAAACATAGGGGCAACCTCCTTAAGGTTGGGGTGCTAAGGGAGACAACTTCAGATGGGCTGGCTTAGTTCAGGGAACCTTGAATGAGGAGAAGGTGGTAACCACCTCACCTCAACCCTAACCTGATGCCAAACCACTGCCAACCATTCGACGCGATAACCGGGGCCTGATTGTGGCTAGCTTGTTAACTAGGCACGGGTTACTAACTCTTTAATACAGGATGAACGGTATCGAACCGCGTTCACGAGGCCCCATAAAATCTGCCAAGTTATGGGACTAGACGCCCACAACCGCGCAATCCGGCGCATGATGGATTCGCCAGACGTCGGCCAAGCACCGCCGTCCAAAACAGAACAGAGAGGAGAGTCTTGATGCAACGAATTGGAAAAAGTGCAGTCTTGGCAGTAATAACGGGGGCGCTGTTCATGTTTGTAGCATCGGCCCCGCGGGCTCATGCCGATGATCGCTCACATTGTCAGCACGCGGTCGAAAAGGCTGAGGCACGACTGGACAAAGCGATCCGCGATAACGGTGAACACAGCCGCGAAGCCCGAGACCGGCGTCGCGATCTGAACGCTGAACGCCAGCGTTGCTGGGAACAGTACCACCAGTGGTGGAATGGAAAAGAGCACCGCTGGGAGGCCGAACAGAATTGGGATAACGATCATCACTGACCGAGCGGAGTGACAAACAGAGGCTAAGAGTAAGAAGCCGCCTTGCTCATCAGCGGGGCGGCATTTTGCGTTCTATCGTTCTTCGCAAGCTCCTGGCCCTCGACGAGCATCCAATTTCCCGCTAGTCAAGAGAATCAAAATGATATCGCGCAACGCAGTGATTTTGCCGGTGCTCCTGCTTACCACGCTCTCATTCGCCCAGCAGAATCAACAATCCGTTCCCCCCGCCGGACGACCAGAGTCATATCCCTCGGAAACTCACAAGATGACCACGGCAGAAAAGAGCAACACGCCATCCGCTCATGGGCAGCCAGTAGACTTAAACAGCGCAAGCAACAAAGACCTGGCCGCTCTTCCCGGCGTCGGCCCCCGATCGCGCGCAAAGCATCATCGATGCGCGCCCCTTCGGCTCCAAAGAGGACTTGCTCAAAAAGAAAGTAATCCTTAATCGACCTGAGAGAAAATTCAGGACCGCGTCACCGCCAATGGTCCTAAGAAACAATCTCTACCCGAAGGCCCTGAACGCTGAGAGCGTGGGTGCGGCGTGTTTCGTCATCCCTGGTCCCGCGTCTTCCCCAGCGGGACGAGGGATTTATTTCGCGCACACTCTGTCTTAATCCAAATGCACCCTCGCCCACCCGGAGCCCCGGTTGACGCATCTCAATTTTGGCGCTTATCATCGTCGTTTGGACTTTTCCTAACGGACGGCGCAGGGAAGCCGTCGCAGGATTTTAGAAGTGACACTATGGATAAGAAGAAGTTAGAAGGATTCAAGAAGCGGCTTGAGACGCGGCAGCAGGAGCTGCGCCGAACGGTCTCCCGCACGCAGGCCGACGGCCGCTCCGCCGATGAAGATACTGCCCAGGACATCGCCGACCGCGCCGCCAGTTCCTATACCAAGGAGTTCCTGTTCAGCCAGAGCAACAACGAGCGGCAACTCCTGCAAATGGTGGATAAAGCTCTGGCGCGCATCCGCGAAGGCAGTTTCGGAGAGTGTATCCACTGCGGCAAAGAAATTAACGCCAAGCGTCTGGAAGCTGTGCCTTGGACGCGCCATTGCATCGAGTGCCAGGAGAAACTGGAGCAGGGACTGCTGGAAGAAGCTCAACACTAGTCCGCTGCTTTGACGCTCCTGTTTTCTGGCTGCTAAACTGGTGGTTCGTCTCCAAAACAAAAGGCTCGTCGAGACTGAGATCGGAAGGTAGTCGTGCGCGCACAGACACGCCATCAACTTAAGCAGGACGCATTCAGCAGGGTCACCATTGAGGCCGCGGAGAAGACCGCGCATTGGAGCGTGGAACACAGAAACACTCTGGTGATCGCCGTGGTCGTCCTGCTGGTGATCGCCGCGGCGGGCGTGGGTGGTTGGTACTACCTGAGCGCGCAAAACGAGAAGGCAAGTCTCGACATGACGCAGGCCATCAGAACCCTCGAGGCCCAGATCCGTCCCGCCGGAAGCCCCGCCCAGCCTGGCATTCCCAGCTTTACTTCCGCCAAAGAACGCGCCGAAGCTGCCAAGAAGCAGTTCCAATCGATTATCGACAAATATCCGCACACGCACTCGGCGGATGTGTCCCGATATTTTCTGGGAGTGACTTCCGCCACCGAGGGCGAGAATGCAGCCGCTGAGAATGACTTCAAGGCTGTCGCTTCCAGCGGCAACAAAGAGCTGGCTTCGACTGCCAAACTTGCACTGGCCGCGCTTTATGGCAATACCAACCGGAACAAAGATGCGGTGACCCTTTATCAGGAGTTGATCAACAAGCCGACAATTTCCGTCAGTAAAGTCACGGCGCAATTGCAGTTGGCCGAGCTGTATCAAACCAGCAATCAGCCGCTCGACGCCAAGCGCCTTTACGAGCAGATCAAGAAAGACAACCCCTCCACGGAAGCGGGACAGATGGCGACCCAGAAGTTGACGGAGCTGAAGTAACTTTCAACAGCGTAGTTTTCCGCCGCCCCTTCAAAAAGTACGAATCCTTCGTTAACCAAGCTTACCTTCGTAATTGCAATCCAAACTTAAGCGGTGAGTTACGGTCCTCGCTCAAGCAGAATCAACCAGAGTGCATTCTTCTGTCTGAGTGAGGGACCATGCTGGCATTTTGGCGACGGTGCACAATCCTTGCGATCTACATTCCTGTTTGTGTCTCTGTTTCCGCGTTCGCTCAGCAACCAGATTCGGGGCAGAGTCTGGGTGATGTGGCGCGTAAGCTGCGCAAAGACACGACCAATGAAGTCAAAATGACGGACGCGGATACAAAGAAGCTCTTTGAATCGGTGGACAGAATCTTCGCGTTTGCGGCCGACGATACGGGCATGCCGAAGCACGCCGCAGTAAAGCGTCGTTTGGTCAGTAAAGACGATGTAGAAAAGTACGCCGCTGCGCAGATGGCGAAAGAAGATTTCAAAAAGAATTTCTCCCAGGAAGAACTCAGCCTGAAGAAATTCGGGTTTCTGCCGCGGGATTTCAACCTGCAGGAATTCCTGGTGAAATCCACAGGCCAGCAAATTGCCGCCTACTATGACGACGAGACCAAAACAATTTCCATGCTGAACTGGGTTCCTCCCGATCGCCAGGAGCCCATCCTGGCGCACGAGCTTACCCATGCTCTGCAGGACCAGAACTACGATCTGGCGAAGTGGATGAAACCTGCGGCGAAGCCTGCGGGCAAGCAAGAGAATAGTAACGCGCCTGTCGACGGCGACAGTCAGATCGCGCGGAAGGCCGTAGTCGAAGGCCAAGCCATGGTGGTTTATGTCGACTATATGCTCAAGCCCGTCGGACGCACCCTCGAGGATACGCCCGGCTTGATCTACCAGATGGAAGAGCCCGCGGTGAAGGCAGTGATCGATTCCCAGATGATGCACGATGCTCCGATGATTCTGCGCGAGATGGGAGGCTTTCCCTATCAGGAGGGTCTGATCTTCGAAGGGGAACTTCTGCACAAGGGCGGAAAGAAGTTGGCATTTGCGGGGGCATTTGTGCGCCCTCCTCGCAACTCGCATGAAGTGCTTCAGCCTGAGGCATACATTAACGGCGACAAATTGCCCGCCGTGCGTATCCCGGACATGCAGGCAGCGCTCAACCATGAGTACGACGTGTGCGACTCGGGCGGGATCGGAGAATTGGATGTGCGCGCATTGTTGAAGCAGTATGGAGAACGAAAAATTGCAGATGAACTTTCTGCTGCTTGGCAGGGCGGGTCTTACGTGACCTTCCGCAGGAAGGACAAAGCAGTTGCGGATATATCGCCTGGCACCGATGTGGCGCTGCTATATGTTTCGCGATGGAAAACGCCACAGGCCGCCGAATGGTTCGCCACTTTCTACGCTCGCACGGTTTCGCAACGCTATCACACCGCGACCGTGCGGCCGGTGCCTGCTTGTTCAGGCGACGATTGTCCGGTCTCGATCGCGCAGATTTCGACCGAAGAAGGCGCTGTGATCGTGGAACATTGGAAAGACAACAGCGTAGTCGTATCGGAAAGCTTCGATCCCGAGACCGCGGCCAGGTTGCGCGTGGCGCTGCGCGAAAACAGCAGCGCCGTTCATGCAGAATTTCTGCCGCAGGAAGAGATCGGATTGCGCCTGTTTGAGATTCCAGCGTTCCAGACTTTTGCCGAGCAGCTTGGAGATCAGATCGCGAAAGAGATGAGTCATTAGGTCCGGCGCCCACCGCCGCATTCGGCGGAAAGTCGGGTCACTTATTCCCGCCGAACAGCGATTGTTCCAGTTCGAGGCTACGGCAGGTATTCTGGATTATTTCGTGCACTGCGTTTGACTCGACGAATTGGAAGCCATAGCGAAAAGCGTTCCGTTGCCGAACCACCGCGTAAACCCTCACTGGCCCGAAGGGCACCGTGAATTGCAATTCCACAAATTCACCCACCGGAACTTCCAGCTTCAGCAAAGCTGAGATTCCAGATTCGCTGATATCGACGGTGCGGCCCACGAGAACGCCGCATGTCTTCGTAGTAATTCTGATATGAGCATCAAGCTTGAAGCGAGGCTGTCGACGCGCATCAGGGAGATCTCGGACCGGCGTGGCTGCAGCCTGATTTTGCGCTTCCATCGATGCCTACCTCTCAACCTGCCCAACAGAAATGTGTATTGATTCTAAAGCAAACCAATCTGTATGCCTTATCGGCACTAGAGCGGTGAACCTTTAGGCTAAAGGCTGCATAGTTCTTGTTTTCAGTTTTGTCCTGGGCTGCGTACGATGATGGTTAGCTGCAATCACAAGCCAATAAGCTGGCGAACCAAGAATCTAGAGTTGCCCATTGTGAGCTAAAGACGATATGAAATGTTCGCGGATCTTACGAAACGCCCCGGTATTGATTCTTCTCGCCTGCCTTGCCTCGCCATTTCTGCCGGCACAAACGCCATCAAACTCCTCTCTACAACCACCTTCTTCCGTGCTCGCATCGCGGGCAGCGCGTCTCAAACATGGCATCAATGCCAGCGAATGGTTCGCACAGGTTTATGACACGCGCGGATACACCAAAGAACATTTTCAGAGTTGGACCACGGCGCAAGATATCGCGCTGATGAAATCCATGGGATTTGATCACGTGCGGCTTAGCGTAAATCCACAACCGATGATGGCGAACCATCCGCCCAACGAAATCCCTGCGGATTATCTCGGGTATCTGGATGCGGCGGTGAAGATGATTCTGGACCAGCAGATGGCCGTCGTAATCGATCTGCATCCGGAGAGCGACTTCAAAGCGCGTCTGGCGAAAGACGACAGCTTTGTGCAGGAGTTCGCCGATTTCTGGCGGGCGCTCGCAAAACATTACTCCACGTGGGATTCGGAGCGAGTCTTCTTCGAAATCCTGAACGAGCCCGAGTTCCCCGATCGCTATCGCTGGTACGGAGTGCAGGCCAAGTTGGCGGCCGCGATTCGTGAAGGCGCTCCGCAGAACACGCTGATCGCAGCGGGGGCACGGTGGTCAAATGATGACGAGCTGGTTTTTCTTGAGCCGCTGCGCGATCCCAACGTCATCTACAACTTTCACTTTTACGAGCCACACCTGTTTACCCATCAAGGCGCAACCTGGGGAGTTTATTTCTGGCATTGGGTGAAGGGACTGCGCTATCCCTCATCGCCGGAATCGGCTGCAAAGGCGGCGGCGGGAGTGCTGGATGCTGTGGACCGGCTGGCAGTGATCCGCTATGGACAGGACCACTGGGACGCGGCGCGCATTGACACCGAGATTACGCAGGTAGCGGATTGGGCGCAGCATAACGGCGTACCGGTGGTGTGCAACGAGTTTGGCGTGTATCGCGCCTATGCCGATCCGCAGGATCGTGCCGCATGGATTCATGACGTTCGCACCGCGCTGGAGCGCCACGGCATCGGGTGGACGATGTGGGACTATTCCGGCAGCTTCGGAGTTGTCGTCAAGAAGGATGGGCGAAGCGTGCCTGACGAGCTTACTCTGCGGGCGCTGGGATTGAACCAGCGGGCGGGAAAATGAAATCTACTTGCTGCGCCATTGCGGGCATCGGTTGCCCCACTGTTAGTTTGAAAATAAGCATGTTCTTGCCGAACGACTCGAAGTGCAAGTCACGGAGTTCGGCGAAGTGGCGCTGCAAATCCTGCGGGAGATCCACTCCCCATCCTGCCTGAACGACCCAGACCGTTTCACCCGGACTGAGTTTATAGTCGTGCACAAGCCGCTGCCATTCTTGGGGAAAATTGCTCGCCCAAAACTGCCATCCTTTGTAGTCTTGGGAAACGATATTGTGACCGTCGCAGGAAAATTGTTCGAACGTCGCAGGCGCAGCCTCGAAAGAAATCGGCCTCTGCTGACACAAATAGTGGCCAAGAATCAGATCAGTCTGGTAATCGGTGAAGATGAGCTCGTTCGGCTTTACATTTTGCTTTATGAAATCGATCGCCGCCGTCATGTGGGCCCGGCTTTGGTCGGCGCGGTCCATCGTGGGCGGCCGAGTCTTGCCGAACGCAATACAGCCCACAACCATGAGAGCCGCGGCAGCAAGCCCACGTTCCCATCTCTCCGCTGCCAAACGCGTCAGTGCCACGCTGACGCCCGCCACTCCCGGAATAATCAGGAATGCGATATGACGCGTACCGCCGTAGGGATAAACATGCGCCAGGGCGGCGACCGCTGCGACGGCAAACGGCAGAAGCAACAATATTGCTAATCGGCGCGAACCCACTTTCTGCTGCGGAAGATCCTTGCCGCGCAAGAGCAGCACAACTCCCAACACGAATAGCAAGCCCATCACGTCGCCCACGGCAAGCTGACCAAAAAAATACTGAAAGACTCCAAAGCTGTGCCCCACGAGGAAGAGCAGGGGATTGTCGTGTGCCGCATCAAAATAGGAGCGGCGCAGAAAAAAGTCGCTCATCCAGCCTTGCAGCGCGGTTCTCGATTCCCCCACGCCGAGTTTGGAAATGTGGCTCTTGTATAGAAAAATCGCGAGAGCCAGTGCGCAGATCTGTCCGATCGCCCAAGCCATCTTCAGGGTCACCGAAAATCGTTCGGTGAAGAATCGGAATAACGCATAGATGCCAAGGGCCGCAGCGAACCAAAAAGCCGAGTAATGCGACAACATCGCCAGGTAAAGACACAGGGAAAAAGCCACCATCCCGCCCGATGAGTTTTTCGCGAAAGCGTCGTCCAGAAAGTACAGTGCAGCGGCGAGAAACGCGAGAAGCAAAGCGTATTGCCGAATTTCCGCGGAAAGCAAAATGATGGGCGGAAGGAACGAAACAAAAATGAGACCGATCAAGCCGGCGAGATCGTCGGCGGCATTCCTGAGCCACTTGTAAAATATCCAGCAGAAAACTACTCCCGCCAGGACGGAAGGCATGCGCAGCCAGAGTTCTGAGGTTCCGAGCGCGCGCCAGAAATACAGAATAAAAGTCAGAAGCGGAGGATGCGAAGCGGTGAGGCTCTGTCGATAGGCGAGCAGCCACGAAGCCTGGTTAGCCAAACGAAAATGCAGCGCCTCATCGGGATTGAGGAATGTTCCGGAGGCGGTCCACATGCGGGCGAGCAGACCGAACAGAAGGATGAAGGCCACGGCCAGATCGATGCGACCTCGAGGCCACGATTCCGTACTGCTCGCGCGGCTGATGGTTTGCTGACGTGGACTTGGCATCCTGGTGGCTAGATCGCAAATGCCCCCAGCCATTTTACCGGCAGGCTCGCTGCCAGGGCGTTTGCGAGGCGCTCATCTGCGGTGATCATCTCGATCTTGAATCGAATCGCCGTGGCAACATACAGAGAGTCGTAGACGCTGCGGTCGTAAAGTAGAGCAATCTTAAGTGCCTCTGGCAATAAGATTTGACTGGAAACAGTTAAGAAAGTTCGATCCTTCATGCCAGATACGGCGCCTTCTCCAAGCGTCCGCGACCATCTTCGCTGGCGAACGCCCTCCCACAACACATTGCCGATTTCGGCCCAGAAAATATCTGGCACCATGAAGTCGATTTCGCCGGCTACATAGCGGTCCAAAAGTCGGAGGGACTCGGCACTGAGCGTTTCGTTCGCCGAGGGAATTACCCATTTCGCGGCTACGCTTGCATCAAGGACGAATGCCGTCAACGATTCCGGTCCTCGCGAATCATTTCCTCGGCGGTTGCAAAGGAAGCAGAGTTCTGGGATCGAACCGCGCGCAATTCCGTCATTCGGTCGTAAAATTCACGGCGTGCTTGAAGTTCTTTAGCGGTGGGTACGTTTCGTTCCAACAATGAAATCACTTCCGCGGCAATCGACTTGCGGTTCTCACGGGCGCGCTTGCGAAGAGCCCTGTACAAGTCGTCAGGAATGTTTTCGACGTAAAGGGTTGGCATAGGATTTTCCTAGATAAAGCATAGCATGGGCCTCGATGAGGGCGGAAGCGGCACCGTCCTTGACACCCCTTTCTCGAACGCATTATTCTTAAGCTTGATCCTTGCGGTACTTGCGCCGTCTAGGCGTGCTTCCGCGGGCTGGGTGCTTGGGACGTGCGCGGAGGTTTCCGATGTTCTTCGAAATCAAAGACTTGGAACTTCGTCCGATAGAATTTGCGGAGAAGTTTGAGCCCGGCACCATTGATTTGGGTGCGGATTACCGGCCGATCGCGCCAATCGGGAGCAGCGGTCGGGCGGATCTGGTCGAAGAGCATCATGGTAAGCACAAGATTATTCAAGATATACGCATTCAGGGCCGGCTTGCGACCACCCTGGAAACGAACTGCGCGCGTTGTCTTGAGCCTCTTACGCAGGATGTAAAGCGCGAGTTTGATTTGCTCTATCGTCCCCAAGGCGCCGATGCTGGGCGGGACGAAATGTCGGTAACCGACGCCGAGGCTGAGATCAGCTATTATGAAGGTGAGGGAATTCTGCTGGACGATGTAGTTCGCGAGCAGATCCTGCTGGCGGTCCCTCTGAAAGTTACCTGCCGCGAAGATTGCAAGGGACTTTGTCCGCATTGCGGCCAGAATCTGAACCAGGAAAAGTGTTCGTGCACGGTGACGCGAGAAGAGCCACGCTGGGCGCCGCTTAAGGAAATCCGCGGCAAGCTGGCGCACTAAAAGTGAACGAGCGAAAAATTGATGATCGACGAGGCTGAAGCGCCTCCCCGAGAGGAATTGTTAGACCATGCCTAATCCAAAACGAAGACATTCTCAAAAGCGCACATCCACGCGGCGGGCGCATGATGCTCTGAAGAGCCACTCACTTTCCGAATGCCCCAACTGCCACGAGAAAAAGATGCCGCATCGCGCTTGCACCAAGTGCGGTTACTACAAAGGCCGCGATGTGTTGCAAGTCGAAGAAGCCAGCTAACTGCCTGCCAACATGCCTAGCGTGATCGCGCTGGATGCGATGGGTTCTGACCGGGCGCCCAAGCCTGAAATCGAAGGGGCAATTCACGCTGCGCGCAATTATGGGGTGCGGGTGCTACTCGTTGGTCCGGAAGAAATCATCAAAGCCGAACTCGATCGTCACCCGTCGGCGGCGCGACTGCCGCTCGAGATCGTCCATGCCAGCGAAGTGATCACCATGGAAGATAAGGCAGTGCAAGCCGTTCGCGCCAAACGCGACTCTTCGATACGTGTCGGTTTGCGGCTGGTGCGCGAAGGGCAAGCCGATGGCTTTGTTACCGCCGGCAACACAGGCGCCGCCATGGCATCGGCAAAAATGGTGCTGGGTGCGTTGCCCGGAGTCGATCGCCCTGCGCTCGCGGCGGTTTTCCCCACAGCCCCGGGAACGGCGGCGATTTTGCTGGATGTTGGTGCGAATGTCGACTGCAAACCGCATAATCTGGAACAGTTCGCAGTGATGGGCGAAATTTATTTCCGCTCCATGTTCGGCGGTGTAAAGTTTGGAACCCGTCCAGCATTCGGCAGTGCGAAGTCGCCGAGAGTCGGATTGCTTTCCATTGGCGAAGAAGAAACCAAAGGCAATGATTTGACGCGGGAGTCTTTTCAACTGCTCAAGCGCCTGCCTCTGAATTTCGTCGGCAACGTCGAGGGCCGCGACCTGTTCAACGGTCACGTCGATGTAATCGTGGCCGATGGTTTCGTAGGAAATGTAGCCTTGAAAATTTCCGAAGGCGTCGCCAACCTGGTGCGCACCGTCCTGAAGGAGTCGTTGAAGGCGACTATCACCAGTCAAGTTGGTTACATGCTTTCCCGCAGCGCGTTCGCCGACTTCAAGAAGCGCATCGACCATACTGAATACGGTGGAGCTCCGCTGTTGGGAGTGAAGGGCGTATGCATTATCACTCACGGCTCTTCCAACGCAAATGCCATCAAGAATGCGGTGCGAGTGGCCGCGGAGTTTTCTCAGCGCGACATTAACCAGTCGATTGAGCAGGGGCTGGCCGCGCTTCGTCCCGTGCTGGCGGAAGTGGAAGTCATTCCGGCCACTTAATTTCCCGCAAAACAATCATGACCGAACCTACTGAAGTTTCACACTCCTCGCAATCAAAACTCGCGTTCATTTTCCCCGGTCAGGGCTCACAAGCTGTAGGCATGGGCAAAGAGCTCGCCGAAAAATATCCGATAGCGAGGCAGACCTTCGAAGAAGCCGACGAAGCGCTCGGCTACAAACTGTCGGAAGTCTGCTTCAATGGACCAGAAGATCAGTTGCGTCTCACCGAAGTCACCCAGCCTGCCATTCTTACCGTGTCGATCGCGGCGCTGCGATCGCTCGAGGGCCGCGTGCCCAAACCAAGCTTTGTCGCGGGCCACAGCCTGGGTGAGTATTCCGCGCACGTGGCCTCTGGCACCATGACCTTCGCCGACGCCGTGCGCACCGTCCGCAACCGCGGAAAATATATGCAGGAGGCCGTGCCGGTTGGCGTCGGTTCCATGGCGGCGATCCTCGGAATGGAATTTGAGAAGGTTACAGCCGTTTGCCAGGATGCGGCGCACGGTGAAGTCTGCTCGCCGGCCAACATTAACTCGCCCGAACAGATTGTCATCTCCGGAAACACAGCGGCAGTAGAACGAGGAACAAAGCTCGCCGATGAACGTGGTGCGAAACGCTCGAAAATTCTTCCGGTCAGCGCCCCATTCCATTGCTCTCTGATGAAGCCCGCACAGGATCGTCTGCAACCAGACTTGAACGCTTTGAAGATGCAAAAGCCCGTCTACCCTGTGGTCTGTAATGTGGAAGCCTCTTTCGTCACCGATGAACTGCGCTCGCGCGAAACCTTGGTCGCACAAGTAACCGGCGCAGTGAAATGGGGACAGAGCATGCGTCTGCTCATCGGGAATGGCGTCCAGACGATGATTGAAATCGGTCCCGGAAAAGTTCTGTGTGGGCTGATGCGCCAGATTGACCGCTCTGTGACCTGCCTGAACGTAGGCGATGAAGCTTCACTGAGCAAGACGCTGTCACATCTTGGCGTTTAGAATTCGCGTCTCAAGGGCGATCATTCTAAGACCCCTTGCTAGTGGAATTCCAAGTCGCAAGGCGGCGAACTGATCGTCTTATCGGTTTTATCCACATACAGCTGAGCGTGCTGCGCGCGGGCGTTGACGATCACATCGATTACCACTCCGCTTCCTCCGCCGGGGCAATTGCTTTCGCCATAAATGTCATAGCTCTTGACGACCCCCCACGGACCGCCCGGCCCCCAATCTTGCTTGAATTCGTTGAAGGGATACTGTGAGTGATTCTGCGGATGCTGCTGCCAGTCGGGATCGCGATAATAAATTCCGTAGGCCGCCTCGAAGTTCTGCTGTTGCAGAGCGGAAAAGAACTTGTCGGCGATCCGTTTTTCCGGCCAGAACCGGTTCCACCACGCCACGCCCGCCAGAATCAAGATAAGAACGATGATCGAAATAATTCGCGTTCTTTTCTTCCGCTCTTTTTCGGGATGGTACTCTTTGGCGTCCAGTAAAGTCATACGACTCTAGAATAACGGACGCGGGACGTAAGTGAAAGGTTGCAGAAAACGCGTTAACTCTTTTATAGCGTTCGCTTAAACAAAGGAATCGCAATCCCAAGAGTAACCGCGGCGAAGATGCTCAAGAAGAGCATGTCACCCCACACCGCCGCCAGAGTCGTTTCCTTCAGCAGCAGACATTTGAAACCATCCACCGCGTAAGTAAAAGGGTCGACCTTCGCGATAGCGCGCAACCACGGCGGAAACGCCTGGATGGGGTAAATCGCTCCGCTCGGGAAAAACAGCAGGGTATTCAGAATGCCGAACATGGCCCGCGGCACCAGCGGATCTTCAATCCTCACCATCAGCAAAAACATCATGGTGTTGAAGGCGAGCGACGTAAGCACGATCATGATCAGAAGCCCGAAAATCGTGGCGGGATTGAAAATTGTGCTCACCCCTGCGATCAACGAACCGATCACACAAATGATCACGCCGGTCATCACCGCCTTGATGGCCCCCGCGAGATTGAGCCCCAACACCAGTTCGAGCTTGGTGATCGGCGTGACCAGGTAGCCCTCGTGCACACCTCGCGCCTTGTCATCGATGTAGAGCATGCCCCCGCCAATCATCACCGAGACGAACATGGCCAATGCCAGCGAGCCGGGCAGAAGATATTTCATGTACTCAATGTAGGGATAAAGCTCGACAATGGAAAGTGCAGTCTGCTGCAGGATGCGGGGCTCAACCGTGGGCTGATTCAGCGACGTGACCAGATCGGTAAGTTCCGATTCCAGTGCAGAGCTCATGAAGTTGTCGCTATTATCGACGACTAACCCGATCTGCGGATGATTCTCCTCATAAACGCGCCGAGAATACTGAGGAGGAATGATGACTGCACCGTCGAGCTTTCCGTTGCGGACATCTTCCATCGCTTTTTTTTCGTTGTCATAATAGACCGGCACGAAGGTGCGGATATTCGCCCGAACGGAATCAAATGCCTCGCGAATCTTGAGCGCCTGTGTGCCTCCGTCCTGGTCAACGATCGCTAGCCGGGCATCGCGAATTTTTCCGCCGAAAGCGTTGCCGAGAATCACCAGCTGCACCAGCGGAAAGATCATCGACGCTAGCATGAGCGCCGGCGAGCGGAAGAACTTGCGCATCTCGCGCTCGACAATGGCCATCATTCGATTCATACGTTCGACTCTGCCCGTCTCATGGCTGCAGTCCTGGCCGCTGCGGCATCACGAAGGCGTAGGCCTTCTGCAATTCATCTCGTAACTGCCGGCCGGTATAGTGCACGAAGACATCGTCCAGGGTGGTGTTCTGTACAGAAAGCGACTTCACGGCAACTCCCGCTTCGACGGCCATCTCAACTAGCTCAGTCGTGGTCCGGGAGCCGTTGCCCGTCAGGACTCGATACATGCCCGCGCCCTCATGCTGAACTGAAGTGACTTCGTCCAGCGTGTGCAGGCGTTGCTCCCAGTCGTCAGGAGGATTATCAAACTGCGCTTCAATCACATTCGATCCCGGCACGCTGGCTTTCAAAGCCATGGGCGCATCGAGTGCGACAAGTTTGCCGTGATCCACGATCGCGATCCGGTCGCAAAGCCGGTCAGCTTCATCCATGTAATGGGTTGTGATCAGGATGGTAAGGCGGCGCTGGGTTTTAATATTGCCCAGCATCTCCCACACTGCAACGCGCGAAACCGGGTCGAGCCCCGTAGTCGGCTCGTCGAGAAAAAATATTTTGGGATGATGCACCAGCCCGCGCGCAATCTCCAGCCGCCGCCGCATTCCACCCGAGAGCGTCTTCGTTTGCGCGTCGCGCCACTTAGTCAGGTCCACGAGGCCGAGCAGTTCCTCGATCGAGCGCTTGCGCTCTTTCGCCGGCACATCGTAGAGCTTGGCATAAATGTTCAGATTCTCTTCGACCGTAAGATCGAGATCGCTGGTTAGAGCTTGCGGAATCACTCCGATCGTCCTGCGCGCCGCGTCCGGTTCCTTTGCCACATCGTGGCCCGCAATCAAGGCTTTTCCAGAGGTGATCGGGATGAGCGTTGTCATCATGCGGATCAGCGTTGATTTTCCAGCGCCATTCGGCCCCAGCAGACCGAAAATCTCGCCCTCTTTCACATTGAAAGAGACATCGTCCACCGCGGTGAAGTCGCCGTATTTCTTGACGATGTGCTGCACCTCGATGGCATACGGAACCTCGATAGGACTTGCAGACAAGTCGCCTGCATCCACTTTGGAATTCACGTCCACCATCATTGCTGTCCTGTTGCTGCAGCGCTCTGAGAAGTGTTTTCGCCCTTCATCTGTGCCGGGGAAACCAGCACCTCGGCAGTCATTCCCGGCACGAACGCGCCCTTCGGATTATCCAACCGAACCTTCAACACAATGGTCTTAATGTCCCGCTTACGCCGGCTCACATCGCGCTGAGTTGCAAAATCGCCTTCCACTCCCTTGAAAAAAACTTTCCCACTGGTGATCGTGCCTCCGGGCAAACGCACGCGCATCACGTCGCCGTAACCGATGTGATCGGCATAAGTTTCCGGAACCGCGGCCCGCACCCAGGTATCGTTGAGATCGACGATGGTAACGATGGGCGCGCCAATGTTGACCACTTCTCCCTGCCGTGCCGCCCGCACTGAAACTGTGCCGGTCACCGGCGCGTAAACGTTGGTGTATCCCAGCCGCACCGCCGCTTGATTTTTCTGTGCGATGGCATTCTTCAGATCGGCCTCCGTCGATTGCACCGTACTCTGCGCAGCATTGGCCTGCTGCGTTCGCGCGATAGCGGATGTCAGGTCCGCTTGCGCCGCCTTCACCAACTCCTGCTGCGCCTGCACGGTTGCCTGCGCCGCCTGCAAATTGGTCTCTGCCTGCACGCGATCCTGCTCAGACTGCACTCCGGCCTTGGCAAGTTCGATCATTCGCTGGCTGTCGCTTTCGGTTCGATCAAGCGCGGCCTTTGCCTCCAGGAGTTGAGCTTTGGCCGAATCGAGTTTGGCTTGCGCATTCGCTACATCGCTGGAGGTTGAGCCTGAAGTCGATCGCTCCGTGTGCTGCATCTCCGCTACTTTGTGCTGAAGGCTCGTAATGTTTGCCGCCGCCGCCGCTTCCTGCGTCTGCAATTCAGAAGGATCCAGCACGGCAATTAAATCTCCCGCCTTCACCGGCGTGCCTTCGTCGACCAGCAGTTTCTGGATACGACCCTCCACCTGTGCGCTGACGATCACTTGGTTCGAGTCGACCGTGCCGATCAGTACCAAATCTTTGGAGTGGTCGGTAGAGAAAAAATAATATGTGGCGGCGATCACGAAGATGATGCCAAGAAGCATAAAGAACTTGTTGCGAGCACTCACTTGCGTACTCCTCCTGTCGGCTGGCCGGGACGCGGCAAAAAAAGCGCCGAAGAAATGAAATCCAACACTGCGGCTCGCCGCTGGGCAATTCGTTGCGGAGCCAGCGGATTGAAGTGCACAATACGCTGCATCACCGGCGCGCTGCTGAAATAGAAAACGATCATGGCAACCATCGATGGCACAAAGTGTGCCGGATCCACTTTTCGGAATTCGCCTTCCGCAATACCTTTTTGCAGTAGTTGCCCGACGCGCCTGTAGATCGGCTGAAAATAAGTCTTCACTAATCGATCGATATGCAGCGAACTGCCTTCGCGTACTCGCATCATCTCGCGTTGCATCAGCCTGGGATAAATCTGGCTGGAGGCGATAAAATCGAAATATGCTCCCACATACGCCATAATCTTTTCGCGCGACGGCAAATCGCTGTCGAGAACCCTGAAAACGCTAACCTTCATCCTGGAAAATGCATCGTCGAGCACCGCGCCATAAAGCGTTTCCTTGTCTTTGAAGTAGTAGTAAAGCAGTGCCTTATTAACTTGCGCCTGACGGGCAATGGCGTCAGTGCGGGCGCCGGCTATGCCATATTCAGCAAACTCCTTTGCCGCGGCCCGCAGAATACTGGCACGGCTTTCCTCGGGTTGGCCGCGGGAACCCATGCGGGGAGAGGCACGCCGGCGAGATAAAGCTGGAGTCATTCGTCTAATTAACCAGTTAGTTAGATTGTATATGGAAAGCCGACGATTCAGGAAGTGGATTGTTCCACACTTTGGTACGCCAGCTTCGCTAGTCAGAACTATCGCCGCTGCAGCTTTTGCTCGAATAGCGTTGTAGAAGCAAACACTGGATCTGACTATTTCCGACGAAGATATCCCGCGCCAGCTACATTCCGGTTTTAACTTGAGATGCCACTCCGGCGCCCAACACGGCCGCAACCTGAGCTCCTCTCGGCGATCCCAGCCCGCTACACGCATCCCATCCGGTGCGCGCTGAATAAGCGCCATTATTGCCGGAAGTGATGTCATTGAAATCCTGCGCGGAGCCAGAATTTCGATACAGCGTCGGATTGATAAACCCTGCGGGCTTTCCCACACTCTGGTTGATGAGCGCAATTAACGCAGCCCAGAGCGGCGCGACGGCACTGGTGCCACCGATCACACCGGATTGCCCATCCACCAGCGTAACGTACCCGGTGCTCGGATCCGCATCTCCCGCAACGTCTGGAACTCCACGGCCAACGTGACCACCGGGATTAGCAGATGCCGGAACGCCAGCTGAAGTTTGATAGC
Organism: Candidatus Sulfotelmatobacter sp.; assembly: GCA_049693675.1. Classification (GTDB taxonomy): domain Bacteria; phylum Acidobacteriota; class Terriglobia; order Terriglobales; family Acidobacteriaceae; genus Sulfotelmatobacter. The sequence continues at coordinate 24,519 of JBAVQD010000234.1, forward strand.
TGGGAAGCGCAAACACATCGCTGATGCCGCCTCCAGTTGCGTCTTCATTGTTTGCCAGTTCGTTCCAAACCGTTTCGCTGGTAATCGTATTTCCCGATGCCATCAAATCCGTTCCGCCACAAGCCAGCACATTTGGACTCGATGCAGGGAAGTCCACATGGTTCAGGCCGTCGGTTACCCCGTCGGTCGAGCCATCGTCTCCCGCCGCCACGCAGACAGTTACTCCCATCGCGGCCGCTGCCTGAAAGGCTGAATCCATAGATGTCATAGCCTGCTGCGTCCAGGAAGATTCGGGGCCGCCCCAGCTGATGGAAATCACAGAGGGATTATTCGTGCTGTCGTGCGCCGCGGTGGTGATCGCATTCAAAAATCCGGCATCCGTGTTCTCCGCGAAATACGCGACAATGTTTGTGCCCGGTGCGATCGAACCCGATACTTCAATATCCAGCATCACCTCGCCATCCGGACCATTCGGGTCACCCGTAGGATTGTTGCTGCCGTTGCCTACCGAAACTGCCGACACGCTGGGCGTCTTCGACAGTTTGAGCTGATTCCAGTAATTGCTGAGATCCGTGGGATTGAATCCGCCGCCCAATTCAATCAGCGCGATACACTCCCCCGATCCGTCCACTCCAGTAGGAAACTCGTAAAATGCCGCAACTTGGGGCGGCGTGTAGGAAAGGCTCACGGCCGCGGCACGGGCTCCCGCACGCCCATGCCGCCTACGAAAATGCGGCTTGGCCTGAGGACGATTGTCCAATCCAAAAACGCCTTCGACCACGTCATGCAGTTCCGCAGGCAGATGGATTGCGCCGGTGCGCCCCCGATATGTGCCACTGGGATGTTCATACTCCTTCAGCTCAACCCCGAACGCTTGGTTCATTGCCGCTACAGGTCCGGAGAGAATCACCGTGCGGCGAGCCACGCTCTTCTCCTTCACCAGCAGCTTGTGGGCGCGGGCGAATGATTCCACCAGAGCGATGCTCTTCGGATCCGCGCCGTGGAGTTGTTCAAATTCCTTGCGACTCACAATGGAGCGCTGCTCCGTTGGCTTTATCGGCAAACGAGGTCGCAAGCGAATCGTCACGTCAACAGTCTCGCTGGGACTGGCTGGACCTATCTCGCGCGCTCCTTCTAGCGGAGTGCGTTCACTACCGGCAACTGGCAGGCGCTTAATGGGAGTAGACATATGTCTCCTTTGCTGGGGCAGACTCGAGCGCCACGAGAAGCAAGCGGCGTTACCACGGGAATTCTTTGCGGAACTCCATCCAGGGAAAGAGCCAAGTTCTGCCGCCTCTGAGCCGAGGCTGGCCCGTCCAATGGCTGGAAAGTAGCAGCCTACTCGCGGCAAGGCAAGCTGTTTTTTCGGTGATTATTTACTTCATACAGCGACTTTGATACGCTGGGATCGTGAGAGTGTGTGCTTTTTGCCCGAGGGAAGCCGACAGCAGAGAACACAATTGGAGTGCATGGATTGGTGCCCTCTTTGACTCACCCGGCTACAACTTTCACCGCTTCGACATTAAGAGCGGCCACCTCAGGCAGTGGCGGACGCCGACACTGGACGAGAAGAGTAAGGTTGTCTGCACTGACTGTAATAACGGTTGGATGAGCGACCTTGAGGGAAGATCAAAGGCAGCGTTTTCCGAGATGATACGCGACGGGGCGGAAGTCTGCCTTTTGTCGAGAGGCGTCGCGTTACTTGCTGCCTTTGCGTTTAAGTGCGCGGTCATTGCGGACCATTCGGACCCTCGCGGAGGCCCGTTCTTTTCGTCCTTCCAGCGCTACCGATTCCGAGAGTCGCTTCAGATTCCTTCGGGAATCCGAATGTGGATTAGCGCCTTTCACGATCCCCGTGGTCGCCGTGGGGTTTTTACGGGCTATTGCACCACTCCGAATGACGACATGTTTCGTGATCTTCAATTCAATGTGTTTACCTTCATCGCTGGCCATCTTGCGTTCCAGGTACATTCGACAAGATGGACAGCACTTCACAAGCAGGGCTGTGCTTTTCCGCGCATCGAACTCGAAACCCATTGGGATGCAAGAGCCACAACCGAATTCTGGCCCAACGATAATGGCTTTCCAATTACGTGGCCGCCGCCGATCCATGTCAGCAGCAACTTGCTCCAACAATTCATCTACAGATGGAGCGGCAAGGTTAGACTTTACAACTAGGTGAGGATTGTTGGCCGGTGGCATTTGAGCGCAACTCCGCGTATCCTTGGATTACGCGCACGCGCCCAAAGTTCTGAAAGTTGCAGAGACCCGACTGGCATCGGGCCTTTTGCATTTATGCGGCTTTTGTCAATTCTTCAAACGTCAGAGTTTTTCCATTTACCAAATTCCGCAACGTGTTCTGGAATAACCGGCCTTCTTTTCTCCCATTGAATCGGTAGCAGAACTCATCGAGGTATCTGTCTATGTGCTTGTCCGACACCTTGTGAAACGATCCCACTAGGCCGCGCTTAAATAGCGACCAGAAATTCTCAATCGAGTTTGTGTGCGTCAAGCCTTCGACATATTGCAGCGCGGAGTGATTCACTTTCTTGTGCTCGTACTCACGGCCCACCTTGTCATATCCGGCATACTCATCCGTCATTAGCTGTGAGCCGGGTTCTACGCTTTCACGGATGAAAGCCGAAATCGCTCTCGCGCCCCGCGAGATAGACTTCTGTGCTCTCACGTCTCCGCCGCGCTGAATCACTCCTAGCACGCAAGTCTTGTCATAGGCCGCACGCTTGCGCCGTTTGTCATAGACTCCGCCAACGAAAGTTTCATCCGCTTCGACGATGCCCTGCAACTTTTCGGACGCATCTGACTTCATGGCTTGGCGGATGCGGTGACACAAGTACCACCCGGTTTTATAGGATATTCCAATCGTGCGCGAAAGTTGATTTGCGGAGATGCCCTTTTTCCCCTCGCACATGAGGTAAGTTGCCAGGAACCACTTCCAGAGCGGGAGATGCGAGTCATGGAACACAGACCCGGCGGTCGCTGAGAACTGATAGCGGCATCCATTGCACTCGTACTGGTGACGCTTTTCCAATTTCGACACTGAGACGTTTCCGCAACGCAAGCAGCAAACCCCGGAAGGCCAGCGCAGTAATTCCAGAAGTTCGCGGCAACGATCTTCGCTGTTGAAGTTCTCAAAGAGTTGGATTAGATTCATGTCCATGAAGTATCTCCCGAAGGATGCTCAGAAACTCAGCGATAAGGCACTCGCGGAGCATCTCTTTCCGAAAAAAGCACTTGCCCAGATCAAGCAAGAGCTAGAGAACAAACCCAAGCGAAAACCGCGTAAACAAAGCTGATTTGCGCCCAAGTTCTTCATAGGTAGAAGTATGCCTGAATCTTAACCCGGTGTCAAGTAAATAATCACCGTTTTTTCCGCTTGTTACGAAATGCGAACAAAGTGAATTCAATACCCATTAAGTGACGAGGCATCGCTGATTCGGCTGTCAGTATTCTCGATAGCCCTCAGGTGAGATGCCACTAGCGAAACCAGGTTGCCGGAAGAAGCAAAGGTTATTCGAACTCAAGTACTACAATCTCTGGATTCGATCCCAGCCGCAGCGGTGGTCCCCAAGTCCCGGCGCCACTAGAAGTGAAAACCTGCATCTGCCCAATGCGGCTTAATCCATACACAAATTGCCGGTACATTCGCCGCGCCATCCAACTCCAGGGGATAAACTGGCCGAGATGTGTATGCCCGGATAGTTGCAAAGAAACGCCCGCAGCCTCCGCGATCTCCGGACGGTCGGGAGCATGCGTCAACAGAATGCTGGCGCGATCGCGGTCCAACGAGACGGCGCGCAGCACTGACGCAAACTGCCCGTCCTGCACCGCGTTCCGGTACGGCACACCGATAATCTGCAAGCCGTCCACTTCCACTTTCTCGTTGCTGAGCACGCGCACTCCCGCCGCCGCAATCGCCCGCAGATATTTGCTGTCGTCGCCGAATTGCTCATGATTTCCCGCGACAAAATAAACCCCCTGCGGAGCCGTTAGCTTGTTTAAAGGCTCGGCCGCACGGCCCGCATCGATGGCTGTGCCGTCGTACAGATCGCCGGCAATAAAAATTGCGTCGGGTTCTTCCCGCAAAATCTTCGCCACCATACGCCGCAAAAAATTCCCGTTGCGAACATGTCCCAGGTGCACATCGCTAATGAGCGCCGCCTTTCTCCCTCGCCAGGCGGCGGGTAAGTTCGCCAGCCGTATCGTGGCGCGTGTAATTCGCGTCCAGCCGGCGTTGAAAACTCCGTAGACCCCGGCCATTACGGCAACTCCAAACAGCAATTCCGTCATTCGATGGAAGTTCACGTTCAGCCCTGTCAGCCGGGCAACCCCGAAAATAATCCAGGAAGAAATCGCTGCGAAAAATAGAAAAGTGAGCAGCCCCATCCACACTGCGGCCGCCCTGTAAAATGCACGCACAAAAACATTAGTATAGCGAAACGCCAGCAGCGAAGCGGCCACGAAGCTCACCGACAAAACGCCGAGAATCATTGCGATCGACGCTCTGTGAGCGACACTTCCCAGGGACAAAAATTCCCACGTTTCATAGAGAAACAGATGTATCAAGAAAAGCACAGCCTGGAGAACTACGATGAAACCGACGAAGCGCCTGCCTATGCGCATGCTGCATTAGATTCCCTAACCCGGCGTTCGGATTGTTTTGGCAGCTTTATTTCCGGATCTTAAGTGGAAATGGACGCCGCTCCCGAGGACCACGAGCACTTCAAGAATCTAAAATTCCACAGGTGCTCCCACTCCCGAACGGCGATAATTACATCCGTAACCCCAGGCATCCCACGTCGCTGCTCTACGAAAAGCATGGCGACGACTACAAACTGATCGGTGTGATGTACACCGCGCCCAAGCGTTTTGGCGAAGATCAACTCGACCAGCGCGTTCCACTAAGTGTCGCGCAATGGGCACGAGCACGTGAATTTCTGCGCCGCTCCCGCGGGACGAAAGATGGAATCTCTCATGCCGCACCCTCAATTTGGTTTACGAGGATCCATCACCACTCAGGAGGCCTGTGATGCCGCTGGCGGCACATTTCATCCAGTGGTTTTCGACCGGATGGTTCACGTCTACCCCTTCGAAAAGGACCAAGCCAACATCTGGTCAGTCGACCGTCAGCACGGTGACGCGGACTAACTCAACGATGCAGAATACACTGCCAAGTTGATGTCTGAGGCAGTGCAGCGCTTTCAACTGTGCGAGATCTATCTCTCTCCAAGACAGAACACTCCATCACTGTTCGATCCCAGGAATGAACTTCACTTCGCTTTCCTTGCTACCGGAAGCGCGCTCACTTCGTCCATACATGCGTGATCGGAAGTTTCTAAAAACATCGAACCGCAGGGAACTTTCGGCAAAGCATCTGCGTAGTAGTGAAGTAATCAGCCAGCGGGGAGAAGCTGGCAAAGATTTTTCTGACCTGGGATTTTGCGGGGTTAGGGATTCTTTCACTTTCGGTTTGGCGGCCCAGGTGACAGAACCCCCATGCACAGCGCGGCCAGCCTTGCGGCTTGTCTGCTGAACCCCAACGGATGCATTGTAGGCGATTTGCGACAAAACACCAATGTTTTCTCGCGCAAGTCGTGAACCGGGCCGCCCCAACCGTTCTCCGACGAAACTCGGAGAAGAAAAAGGAGCAGTCATGAAGTTCGCGACAGTTTCAAAAAGTGTGATTCTCGGATTGGCATTACTGTTGGCCTCGGGCGCGTTCGCCGCAACAAAAGGCAGTTTGGAGCTCCTCGACCCCGTCACAGTGAACGGAACAACTTTGAAGCCGGGAGACTATAAAGTCCAGTGGGAAGGGACCGGCCCCAACGTCGAACTCAGCATCATGCGGGGCAAGAATGTAATGGCAAAAGTTCCTGCTCACGTGGTTGAACTGCAAACACCGGCTCCCAACGACGCGGCGGTAACGCGCGTCGATGGCGGACAAAAGACCCTCGCTGGCGTCCGTTTCGCGGGCAAGAAGACTGCGCTGGATATCAGTGAAGCGACCACCAGCATGCAAAGCAGTGGCTCCAGTCAATAACTTCGGTTCAGGACAAAGGTAACGGGAGCAGATCGTGCTCCCGTTTTTTATTCTGCAAAGAACCTCATGTGGGGACGGCCGCCTCGGCTGTCCCGTCGAGCGCAGAGAGGCGCTTCAGTTCGGACTCGAAATTCTTTCCAAGTCCGCATTCAGATGCACGCTGCTTCCAGCGGTAACTTTTAGCTTCCGTTCCCAATCTTTGAATCCCGCTTTCTTCACCACAACCATATGTTCGCCCTCGGTGACCTGCACCTCGGAAGGCGTATTGCCCACGAAACTGCCGTCGACCTCAATGTCGGCGCCAGTCGGCTCGGAACCTAATTGCAGTTTTGCCGAACTGGAGACTCCATTTCCGCCGGGCCCGCTGGTCGACGCACCTTGTGCTACAGCATCCGGAGGCACGGCCGGTTGAAATTTCGCGATGTCCAGCTTCATGTCTCCATTCACATATGCCGTAATTTCGGTCCCCTTCGGAATGCTGATGTCTTTTCCGTGCATTAACAAGAAAAGCGGCGCTGCTGGAAAGAACACAATGCTGGTCGCCACCATGCCGCCAACCATGCCGCCAGTGTGTCCGCCACCTTTAACATCTTTAACTGCGCGCAGAGCGGCCTTCTCGCCGTTAACGAGTTTGACGTAATCAATGTTCATATCCAACTTTCCGCCACGAGCCATCCTTCTCTTCGGCTGCGCTTCTGTAACCGTAGCAAAAGCTAGTCCTCCTTTTGCGATGACGAGTGTGCCATTTACCGCAATGTCATCCAATATTTCAAAATCCACGTTGTCGCCCACATGTGCATCTGCTGAAGAAATAGTCCGATTGATTCGGAGCCTCACAGGCGTGCCCTCTTCGAGCACAAACCCTTTTGCTGATGTAAAGCTTGTTTGAGGAGGCGGCTCCGGGCTCGCTGGCTTGTCCGGTTGTTGCGGCGGAGAAGAAGCAGAAGTTTGTGGCCACGCAGTTTGAGCCACCGAAATGCAGAAACAAAGTATCACCAGAGCGACAACTGGCAGAAGAATTTTCAAGGAGACCCTCCGGTCACACAATCTTCAGAAATTCTGGGGCCTGGGAACACGTAATTATCCTCTCGTCGAAACCGATGTCAATTCAAATGTGGATAGGCTGAACCAAAAGCAAAAGGAAGCGCGGTTCGCGCTCCCTTTTTGGGAATCAAAACAGAGAGTTCCTTCAATACTTCGGCACCTTCGGATCCACTCTCTCCGCCCAGGCATTGATCCCACCCGCGAGATTGTGCACCTTGGTGAATCCCGATTGCTGCAAGAATGCAACTGCCTTGGCACTCCTCCCACCCATCTTGCAATGCACCACGATTTCGCGGCTGGAGTCTAGTTCGTTCACGCGCTTCGGCAAATCGTTCAGCGGAATCAGATGTCCGCCGATATTGCAGATCTGATATTCGTGCGGCTCGCGCACATCGAGCACAAACAAATCTTCTTTCGCATCCAGCCGACGCTTCAACTCTTCCACTTGAATTTCCCGAACTCCATTCGCCACCGGTTTTTCCTCCCCGCGAATTCCGCAAAACTCGTTGTAGTCTATCAGCTTCGTCACCGTAGGATGCGTGCCGCACACCGGGCAATCCGGATTTTTGCGCAACTTCAGTTCGCGAAACTTCATGCCCAGCGCGTCAATCAGCAGCAATCGACCGATAAGCGGCTCGCCCACTCCCAAAATTAGTTTGATCACTTCGGTAGCCTGCATCACGCCAACTAATCCCGGCAGAATGCCTAGCACCCCACCTTCGGCGCAAGAAGGCACAAGTCCCGGCGGTGGCGGCTCGGGATAGAGGCAGCGGTAGCACGGTCCATCTTCGGTAGCAAACACGCTGGCCTGCCCCTCAAACCTGAAAATCGATCCGTAAACATTCGGCTTGCCGGTGAGCACGCAAGCATCGTTCACCAGATAGCGCGTAGGAAAGTTATCCGTGCCGTCGGCGATAATGTCGAAGTCGCGAAAAATCTCCAGCGCATTCTCACTGCTCAGACGCGTGTCGAATTTGCGCAGATTCAAAAATGGATTGATCCCCGTCAATTTATCCGCCGCGGAATCCAGTTTCTTCCGGCCTACGTCAGCCGTCGAGTGAATAATCTGCCGCTGCAGGTTGGTGTAATCCACAACATCAAAATCGACCAGACCCAGCGTGCCCACCCCCGCAGCCGCCAAATACAGTGCCAGCGGCGATCCCAGTCCGCCCGTGCCAATGCACAGCACGCGTGCCGCCTTCAGCTTCTGCTGCCCTTCCATGCCGACCTCAGGCATGATCAAATGCCGCGAGTAGCGCAGGATTTCGTCTTTGCTGAGTGTCACTGGAATTTCGGTAGTAAGTGTGGCCATAAAATCCTCGATTGAAATTTGGAACCGCGCTCCGTCAGAATTAGGGCGCTAACAACAGGCAGGACACATACAAGAGCCGTTTGTCGCGGCAGGGCTCAAAAAACTACTCCCGACTCCGCAATCGCTGAATCTCGCTGTCACGCAACGCCTCCAGCGATGGAAGGCACAATCGAAATGTTATCACCTTCCTTTACCGCGGTCGCCTCTTTCTGCAGGTAGCGGATGTCTTCGTCGTTGACGTACAGATTTACGAAGGCTCGAAGCTTTCCGTCCTCCGTATAGAGATGACGCCGCAACTCCGGATGCTGCGCCAGCAGCGAGTTCAGAGCTTCGCCCACAGTCGCTGCCTGTACTTCCACCGTAGATTGTTTTCCAACATATTGCCGTAAAGGAGTAGGAATATGAATCTTGCTCATAGTGTCTAGCATAGAAGATGCGGCGGCAAAGCGCCAAGATTCAACCCCCGCCACCGATTGTTCGAGCAATGCATACTTGTGTGGGGACACTTGCCTTAATGTGGGGACAGCCGCCCCTTCGGCAGGCTCAGGGCAGGCTCCCGGCTGTCCGTCGCCCGCAGGGCGACTTTTTCCCTGCTCACACTTCGCTGCTAACATGGATCCGTGCCGCCGCTTCTCGATGTCCGCCGCCTCAATATTGAGTTTCCTGCCGCTATGCGGACGGCTGGCCAGACGGGAGCAGCTCTCCCCACACAAACCATCCGCGCCGTCCGCGACCTCAACTTTTCCATCTCTCCGGGTGAAGTGCTCGGCTTGGTTGGCGAATCTGGCTCCGGAAAGTCCATCACATCGCTCGCGATCATGCGCCTTCTTCCGCCCCAGGCTCTCGTCACCGGTGAGATATTTTTCGGTGAGAACGGCTCATCCCGCAATCTCGCAACTCTTTCCGACGACTCGATGCGCCAGCTCCGCGGCTCGCGTATCGCCATGATTTTTCAGGAACCCATGACCGCTCTCAATCCCGTTATGCGCGTCGGCGACCAGATAGCCGAGGCGGTGCTGGCCCACGGCAAGCGCTCAAAAAGTGAGGCACACCAACTCGCCCTCCAGGCCATGAACGACGTCGCCATCCCCGAGCCTGAGCGCCGCGCCCGCGATTATCCTCACCAACTTTCCGGCGGAATGCGCCAGCGCGTCATGATCGCCATGGCCATCGTGAACCGCCCGCAATTGCTGATCGCCGACGAACCCACCACCGCCCTCGACGTCACCATTCAGGCGCAGATTCTCGATTTGCTGGCTGACCTGCGCTCCCGGTTCGGGCTGGCGATGCTGTTCATTTCGCACGATCTCGCCGTCGTCTCGCAAGTGGCTGACCGAGTCTCGGTAATGTATGCCGGAAGCGTGGTCGAACTCGGACCCAAGCATGAAATCTTTAATGCCCCTGCGCATCCTTATACGCGCGGCCTTCTGAAAGCTGTGCCAGATTTGAAGACGGAGCGCGGACATCCCCTGGGAACCATCGAAGGCACGGTGCCGCCGCTGCATGCCATGCCGCCCGGCTGCGCCTTTGAGCCGCGTTGCGGATATCGTATCCCCGAATGCACCCGCACTTTTCCAGCCCTGGTTCAGGTTGTGCCGCAGCATTGGGCACGCTGCCCGGTGGTCAACGCAAAATAGCGATGGCGGAACTGAATCCGCCCCTGTATCCTCTTCCGTCGCACTCGTTCTATAATCGCCATCCGTCTGGTGTCTATTGCGCATACTGCTGCTGAGCGACATTCATGCCAACCTCGAAGCCCTGGAAGCCTGCATGGCCGCAGCTCCCGCCTACGACTTCGTGGCAAATCTGGGCGACGTCGTGGGTTATGGAGCTTCTCCCAACGAGGTCATCGATCGCTCTCGCGATCTGGGGAAAATTTTCGTCCGGGGCAATCACGACAAGGCTGCCACTGGTCTGCTTGAACTGGATGACTTCAATCCCTTGGCCGCCGCTGCTGCTCTTTGGACGCGCGACCAACTTACTCCAGAACACCACGACTGGTTGCACTCTCTGCCGCACGGTCCGCTTCCACTGAAGGATTTCCCCGACGTTCAACTGGTTCACGGTTCGCCCGGCGATGAAGACGCTTACGTAGTTTCGATCGGCGATGCTTTAGTCCCGCTGATCACGCTGGCGACGCCGATTACTTTCTTCGGACACACCCACTTGCAAGGTGGATTCTTCGCCAACGGTTCCAGCGCCGATGGCTTCCGTCCCGAATACCGCACCGTTGGCCAAGCCGAGTCAGTTTCGCTGCAACTGAAACCGTCCACGCGTTACATGATCAATCCCGGCTCTGTCGGCCAACCTCGCGACGGAGACTGGCGCGCCGCGTTCGCGCTGTTCGATACGGACGCTCAAGTCGTCCACTTCCATCGCACCCCGTACAATCTCAAAGCCGCGCAAGACCGCATCTTTGCCGCCAACCTGCCCCCCCGCCTGGCCACGCGCCTCGCCGCCGGCCGCTAAGCAAGCGGACTCGCACAGATACGAGTTCGCAGCTCTACCCTGTGTTCCGCAGTGTCCCCTGTGTTTAATATTTTGGACGCCTGTCTGGAAAGTCGTCGCTAAAGGCTCCCCGTTGTAAACTCGTGTTCATGCGCGATTCCCGCACCGCCGGAACAAAGTCTCTCTTTTCGCCCCGTGAAAATAACTCCGGCGAAGATCCCCCCGAGCATCACCTCATCGGCCACATCGACGGTGGGGCTCGCGGCAATCCTGGACCAGCGGGCTACGGCGTCGTCATTCAGGATCAGTCCGGACGCAGAGTCGCCCAGCTCAGCGAATACCTCGGTCACCAGACCAATAACTTTGCCGAGTATCAAGGACTCATCGCTGCGCTCGAATACGCCCTCGAACACGGCCCGAAAGCTCTCAAAGTGATCAGCGATTCTGAGTTGATGGTTCGTCAAATCAAGGGCATCTACAAAGTAAAAAACGCAACGCTGCAGGATCTTCACGGCCGCGCCAAAGAATTAATCGCCAAACTCGACTGGTTCTCCATCAGCCACGCACTGCGCGAACACAATACTGAGGCTGACCGTCTCGCAAACCAAGCCATGGACAAAGGCATGGGACGAAGTGTGGCGCGCGCGCCCTCGCCCACGAGTGCGTCAGCCGCCGTAAATCATGTTCAGGAATTCGAAGGCATCATCCGCAACGGCGCTGTGGAACTAACCAACGGCAAACTTCCGGAAGGTACTCGAGTCCAGGTACGTGTCAGAAAGTAAACCGGGAATTTATTCCGCCGAAGTGTGGTCGTGCACGATCTTCCATCCATCCGGAAACTTTCGGAATACCAGAGTGAACAGCCCGTGCGGCGTCTTTCCATCGGACATCGTCAATTGCCACGAGCCGCGTACGAAAGCCGCAGCGGCGCCCAGCGTCTCAATGCGCAAGCTGGAAAATTCCAACTTCCCCATCTCGTGCCCCGGACTCGCATACGTCGCACGATAGCGGTCGATGGTCGCCTGCCATCCGTGATTCTCTTTGGCGCCAGAGAAAAATGTCAGCTCCGGAGAATTCCAATAGCCCGCCATGAACCCTTCCAGGTCGTGCCGGTTCCACGCCGCCTGCTGCGTGCGCAACACACGCTCAACATCAGCCTTGGCGCCACCGTTGTCGCTAGACGTCACCTGCGCGCGGATTTCACCACCGAATGCGACCAGCAGGATCGGAAAAGAGAAAAGGAAGAGATGACAAAATCGCATGTAAGTCTCCGCCCCTGACGAATCAGGAACAGAGACAGTTTCGCACGCCGAGACAAATTAATTGGAGGATTTATGAAAACCGACGACGAAACCGAAAGAATTAAGCCCGGCCCTTTTTGGCCGCAGCCGCTTTTGCCGTCGCCCCCTTGCCAGCAACTTCCCAAGGACGCTTCGGACGATCCACGGGCGCCTTGTCGTCATCCTTGAGCCGGTCGTAATGGTAGGAATCACTCACCGTTCCCAGCGACTCGTTATAAAGGCTCGGCAGCCCCAGTCCAACTTTCAGTTCCTCGGCGAAGTTTTGCAGCGCCTTCAGATGTTCCGCGGTTGCCGGAACTTCCGTCTTCGAAGTCTTCATAAACTGCTGGTAACCGCGGTTGACCAGCTTCGAAATCTCGCTCCCAATCAGGTAGCCGGGATAAGCGAAAATCTTCACGGCGTCATCATCCGTCTTCTGAATCGCCGCCGAAACGTTGTACTTCCTGAGGAACACACGCCCGTTGGTCCCCGGCGCTTCGGTTACATCGAAACCGTGGTCGCGCAACCAGGCCAGCGCATCCTCGTAAGTTCGAGCTTCTATTGCTTTCGGCATTTTCTCGTTTCCGATCCCCTCTTTAGATGCAGTCTGCCTACAAAATAGGCATCACTTATTTCCCGCTGCATCGGACTTGCAATCCGCATCATCTAACGACACCATACTACATAGCG
>JBAVQD010000235.1:0-17586 GCA_049693675.1 Candidatus Sulfotelmatobacter sp.
ATTCCTCCGCCTGAAGGTATCCAAATGCCTGAGACCCTCCAGTCCGCCGTTCCCGCGCCGCTGACCACTCTTACCGAAGACGAAATTCTTTTTCGCGATAACATTCGCCAGTTCGCCGACGACAAAATTCGTCCACTGGTCAAAGAGATGGACGAAAAAGGGGTCTTCGAAAAAAATCTTATCCATGAATTCTTTCAGCTCGGTTTAATGGGAATCGAGATCCCCGAACAGTACGGCGGAGGAGGAGCCAAATTTTTCGAAGCAATTCTCGCCGTCGAGGAACTCTCGCGCGTCGATGCCTCCGCAGGCGTTGTGGTCGACGTGCAAAACACTCTGGTCAACAATGCGCTGCTGCGATGGGGGAGCGCTGATCAGAAGAAGCGCTACCTGCCAAAGATGGCCGCCGATACAGTAGGCGCCTATGCGCTCAGCGAAGCCGGTTCCGGCTCCGATGCCTTCGCCCTGCAGACCCGCGCAGAACTCAAGGGCAGCGACTACGTCATCAACGGCCGCAAGCTCTGGATCACCAACGCCAAGGAATCCGGACTCTTCGTTCTCTTCGCCACCATCGATCCTTCGGCGGGATACAAAGGCATCACCGCATTCTTAATCGAAAAGGATTTTCCCGGATTCAGCGTCGGCAAAAAGGAAGACAAGCTCGGCATCCGCGCCTCATCCACCTGCGAACTGATCCTCGAAGATTGCCGCGTGCCCAAAGAAAATGTTCTCGGCGAAGCCGGCAAAGGCTACAAGATCGCAATTGAAACTCTGAACGAAGGCCGCATCGGCATCGGCGCGCAGATGATCGGCGTCGCCCGCGGCGCCTGGGAATTCGCCGCCAAATACGCCCAGGAGCGCAAACAATTCGGCAAGCCTCTCGCCGATTTCCAGGGTATCCAGTTCCAGATTGCGCAGATGGCCACCGAGATCGAAGCCGCGCGGCTCATGGTCTACAACGCTGCTCGCATGAAAGATGCCGGAGTCAACTTCGTGAAAGAAGCCGCCATGACCAAGCTTTTCGCCTCGCAAGTAGCCGAGCGCGTCACTTCTTTGGCCATTGAGATCTACGGCGGCTACGGCTTCACCAAAGATTATCCCGTGGAAAAATATTGGCGCGACGCCAAGATCGGCAAGATCTACGAAGGCACGTCCAACATGCAGCTCGCCACCATCGCAAAACTCCTGCTGGCCGGAAAGTAACCAACGCCGGCCCCGTTCAGGCTGGGTTGCCCCATTTCTCGCGTCCTTTGCGAGAAGTGGGAACCACAAAAACAGGCACAAACCGCGGAAGAGCGGCAATTCTGCTTGCTCATAATGTGCATCGAATTGCACTTGGACCCGCTGTCCGCATGGCTTCTACTCACGCTAACCCAAACCATTTCAATTCGATCCGTACCTCCTCCCTATTGGCTCACAAGCTGCATTCCCCCTTATGCCTGCTATAGCGGGGCAAAGCCCGGGGTGGCGCTTGACTACTTTGTTCGGTAACACAGCGATGAGGCTGGTGGTGGCTCCAAAGCCGGTTCTCGTTCCAAAGAAAAAAAGAACTCTGCTGCCGCTGCTTACAGTGCTGTTTATGGCTTCTTACGGTTTGATGACCTTGCTTATCGTGGAGCAAGGCTCGACCATCCAATCGCAGCGCAATCTGATTCAGGTATTGCTGGGTGACAGCCGGCAACTCTGGGCGCTGAAGGGCAAAGTATTATCTGACAGACTGGCTGCGGATGAGTTGGCCCAAGCCCAAAGCCAGGCAAAGAAATCTTTCAAGCAGACCCCGTTGAGCCACGCGCAAACTCCGTCGACCCAGACTCAATCAACCAAAACTCCGTCAACCCAGATCCCGTCAACCCAGGTACCACGGCGCCATTCTCCAAGCCGGGCCGGCAAGAGTGCAAAACCCTACACCCAGGTTCCACCCATGCCCGCTTCAGATTTAGGAGATCAGCGCCGCGAATTGATTACGCTTTAGCCCAGGTTTTAAGAATTGTTTGCAACACGCGAGTTTCAGACGGCAACGAGACTCGCGGACATCAGCAGGAGATTCACCATGAAGGCCCTGACCCTAGCCTTGTTGTTCATTACGGCGTTTTTTATGACGCCGAGCACCACGTTCGGCATGACGGTGGCGAACCCTACGCCGCCGCCGCGCCGTCCCACCGGCCACACGGAGCAACACTCCAAAGGTGGACGCTGGTACTTCGCCGCCACCGGACACGCCGTCTACTGCTACGGTCCCGTCATGACTCTGCCCCTGGCCAACGGCGACCTGCAAAAAGTCGCCACCTTCTGCCGCGACGGCCAAGCCGTAGTCCCGTTAAAAGATTAGGGGCCTTTGGGTGGCGCAGCGCCTCAGCGCTGCGATAACTCCAGCACCCGAATAGCCTTTAGGCCCCGAGGCGCCGTCCGAGCGATGTCGGCGGATGCCCATTTCTCGCGTCCTTTGCGAGAAGTGGGAACCACAAAAGCGGGCGCAACGGTGGAAGAGCGGCGCTTTAGCAGCCTGCCCTGAGCGGAGCCGAACGGGCCGCGTTAGATTTTCAACAGAGGGTGGGGCTTCAGCCCCTGTCGTGGCCCTTGTAAACTAACAAGGCATGCCCGAACTCCCCGAAGTTGAAACCATCGCCCGCGGCCTCAACCAGCGCATTTCCCGAGATGTGATCGAATCCATCTGGCTCGGGGAGAAGCCTGAGCCCCTAAAATCTCCCGCCCCAGAAATCGCCGCTGCTGTGGAACACACGCGCATCCTTGCCGTCCGCCGCGTCGGCAAACACATCGTCTTCGATCTGGATCGTGTAGAGTGGGCGCCCTCGCCCGCGAAACGCCGGAAATATAAAACGCCGCGTCCTGAATCACATCGCAAAGATTTTTCGCCGCGATCCCAATTTATCGTCCACCTCGGCATGTCCGGCCGCCTGCAAGTCTGCGATCCGCAATCAGAAATCGTCAAACACACCCACGCGATAGCAAAACTCTCCTCAGGCCGCGAGCTTCGCTTTGTCGATCCCCGACGCTTCGGACGTTTGAGTGTCGCCGCCTCGGGAAATTTCGCAGCCGCCGGCATCGAGCCGCTGGAAGCCGATCTCGAGCATTTCATCCCCCTGTTCCGTAACCGCAAGACTCCCATCAAAAGCGCCCTGCTCAACCAGAAACTTCTGCGCGGAGTCGGAAACATCTACGCCGATGAGTCTTTGTTCCGCGCCAAAATCCGCCCCCGCCGCCGCGCCTCCACTCTTACCCGCGATCAACTCGCCAAGCTATTCTCCTCAATACAGAAAGTTCTCCGTGAAGCCATCACCGCCGGAGGTTCCTCCATTTCAGACTACGTCGACTCCAATGGCGAAGAAGGATTTTTCCAGTTCAAACACCGCGTCTACGGCCGCGAAGACAAGCCCTGCCTGGTCTGCAAAACTCCCATCAAACGCATTGTCATCGGCGGCCGCAGCAGCCACTACTGCCCCGAATGCCAGAAGTAAAAAGAAATTGCTGATTGTTGATTGATGATTGCCGATTGAAAGGCCGGCGAAGACGGCTTTGAATCAACAATCATCAATCATCAATCAACAGTGATTCATAGCCAAATCTGCTAATCTTTCTCAGCCATGCCCGATTTCTCCATCGGAGTCGATCTCGGCGGCACCAACCTCCGCGTCGCCGCCGTCACCCGCGACGGCCAGCTTCTCGAAAAAGTCACCCTCGCCACCAAAACCGCTCTCGGCCCCAACCACGTCATCACGGAAATGTGCGACGCCATCCATCGCCTCTCGGCCCACTATCGCCAGTCCGGAAAATTTCTCGGCGCTGGCCTCGGCATCCCCGGCATCATCGACCTGCAAACGGGAATGCTCCGCAAGTCCGCCAACCTTCCCGGCTTCGAAGAATATCCCGTGCGCGACGAAATCGAGCGCCGGCTGGGGTTCCAGAAAAACGCCGCCCGCGTCGTCCTCGAAAATGACGCCAACGTCGCCGCGCTCGGCGAGCAGTGGCTGGGCGCTGCGCGCGGCGTGCCGAATATGGCGGTAGTCACTCTGGGCACAGGAATTGGCGGCGGCATCGTGCTCGGCGGAAAAATCTGGCACGGCATGAACGGCATGGCCGGCGAGTATGGCCACGTCACTGTCGAACCGGAGGGCGTTCCCTGCGGCTGCGGCAACCGCGGATGCGCCGAGCGTTACGCCTCCGCCAGCGCCATCCTGCGCATGGCGAAAGAAGCAATCGCCACAGGCGAGGCGCCAGCGCTCGCAAAAGCCGCGTCATCCGATCCCGAGTTCGGCTCGCAGTCGATCTATAACCTCGCGATGCGCGGCGACGAACCCTCCCGTCGCATCTTCCACACCTTCGGACGCTATCTGGGCATCATGCTCGCCGGCATCGTCAACATCTTGAATCTCGACATGTACGTCCTGGGCGGCGGCGTAGTCAGCGCCTGGGATGCCTATGCTCCCAAGATGTTCGAAGAACTCCGTGCGCGATCTTTGGTCTACGCCGCAACCGCGCCGGACAATCCTCTGATGACGGCGAACCATTCCTCACAAAAAGAAAAGGGCCGGGAACAATCCGGCGCTGCCGCTCGCAAAACCATCATCACCCGTGCCCAACTCGGCAGTGATGCCGGACTCTACGGCGCAGCGCACGTAGCCGCCGTCTCAGATTAAAATCTGTGCAGAATGATTTTCCTGCCTACCACGCTGAGCGCAGCAAAATAAATTCCGACGCACCGCCTGCCCTACCAACGTCAGCGAATGCCTAACAAAACTCCCAGGTAGCCTCGCACTTTCGCCAAGAGAGCCGGATCGGCTTTGGAATGAAACGCCGCCTTGCGCGCCGCCCAGTCCATGCTCTTCACGTGATCCACCCGTGATGATCGACTGCCGCAGAAGGCGCGAAGCTGAGGTCGACTCAACGCGCCGACTCTAAACTATTTCAGTTTCAACAACTTATATCGATTTCGCGCCTGCCTCGCATTCCCTTGCGTCTTTTTTCCCTCCGCCCTCGTATGTATCAAATAGTATGAACGCGACCGCATTCTATTTCGAGAGCTCGATGGCGCAAGAGAGCACGGAGATCGCTCGTGGACTTCGACGTCGAGACCCGGAGTTGCTCGACCGTCTGATCGAGCAATACCAGCATCGCCTTCTGCGCTATCTCATGTACTTGACCGGACGCCGCGAATTGGCGGAAGACTTGTTTCAGGAAACCTGGCTCCGCGTGCTCGAACGCGGGCACCAGTTCAACGACAAGTATGCATTCAGCACCTGGCTCTTCGCCGTCGCGCACAACCTGGCAATCGATCACATGCGCCGCAAACAGCCCGCCAGCCTCGACGGTTTGATGAACGAAGATGGCGAGGAAGCATCCTTCGACGTGCCCGCCACCGGACAGGCCACAGCTTTTGATCTGACTTTGCAGCGCGAGCAAAGTGAGCACATCGCCGCCGGCATGCAACATCTCCCGGCGGAATATCGCGAAGCGCTCGTGCTCCGCTTTCAGGAGGGCATGTCTCTCGACGAGATCGCCAGCGTAGCGTGCGTGCCTTTAGGAACTGTGAAATCCAGAATCTACCGCGGTTTGAGTTCGCTCGAACAGCGGCTTAGAGGAGCGCAGTTGTGAACAGCAGCAGAAATAACGACGCCCATGAACGCGCGCGGGAGTTGATTGCCCTAGCTGGCCCGGACACGCTTTCCGCCACCAATCGGCTTTCCACTCAGTCGTCAAATGCATGGTTGGCCGCGCATCTCGAAACATGCGCTTCCTGCCGCGCCTTTGCCGAGAACGCCGCGGAGATGGTTCGCGGTCTGCGTGCAATCCCAAGCGCAGCCGAACGAAGCCTGGTCTCGACCACGCAACTAAAGGTACGCCGCCGCGCCCTCGAATTGCAGCGCCATCGAGAACGGCTGTGGCTGGTTTCAATCAGTTGCGCGGTCGTGACTCTGTGCGCGCTACTTAGCGCAGTCATTTTGTGGCGAGGCTTTGAATGGCTGGGCACGCGAGCACACCTGGCCTCATCCGTCTGGCAGGTCGGTTTCCTGGTCTTCTGCATGATGCCAGCTCTGGTCGTGGCAATCCTGCTGTTGGCCAAGGATCGGCACCTTGCGAATCACTCCGGTTCCTACGAAGGCTAATCGAATCGCGACAGAATTCTTAACGAAGCACGCACTCAGGAGATTTTAGATGACACTCGAAAATCAAACTTCAACCCGCTCCAAGGACGAGATCCGCATCTTTGCCCCTTGGGCCTACACGTTATTCACCATCGTGTTTCTGACGATTCTTGTACTATTCGTGACCATCGTAGCCATGGATTCCAAAGCCCCTCCCTTTGTGATCCGATGTCTGCTGGGCATGCTCGCCGGGACCGTGCTCGGCTGCTACGCCGTGCTCATCGGCTACGTCAACCAGGACGCAGGTCGCCGCGGCATGAGCCGCCTGCTCTGGACGCTGATCGCCATCTTTGTCCCCAACGGTCTGGGCATCGTCCTCTATTTTGTGTTGCGCAAGCCCCGCGCGGTCACATGTCCGCAATGCAATGCCGAAGTAGAACCCGGTTTCAGCTTCTGCCCCCGCTGCCGCAACCGCCTGCGCCCAGCCTGCCCACACTGCCAACGCAGCGTAGACCTCGGCGACAAATTCTGTCCCTACTGCGGCGGGGCCCTAGAGCCGGCTGCTGGCGTGACTGCCGCGCCCGCAAACGCGCCACAATAGCAATTTCATGAAATGACAGGGTGCTCCATTTCTCGAGTTCGTTGCGAGAAGTGGGGATTCCACCCTAGAACATTCCTCCGCACAGGCTTGAATGCAATCGACCACGCCCGACGTCCCTCCCCGCAGCAGATGCCACGCTTCCTTGTACACGTTATATTTCGAGCTTTCCAGGTTCGGATAGAGCGCGACGCTGTACATCCCCCGCACTTTTTTCTCCGGAAGGACGTACCACACGTTCTCTGGAATCACGTAGGCCGCCACAAAATCGAATGTATTCTTTTTGTAGGGCTTGTTGTCGCTTTTCAACGAGCACACATATCCCCCAGTCCGTAACTCGAATATTGTGCACTTCACCTGCACCCGCACGATCCGCGCCCCTTGATCCACCGTAAAGTCATATCCCGAAGACTCTCCCCAAGGCCGCGCCAGCAGCAGCGCCAGCTCCATGGCCCGCGCCGCAAACACCATCTCGGCCCACTCGCCCCGCTTCTTGGGGTTCTTGATAAATCTTTTTGCCCAACGATTGTTCTTCACGACGCTCCTTCGTTCACCCTTGTCATTCCGAGCCAGCCGGAGCGCCAGCGACGGCGCCCCCGAGGAACCTGCTGTTCGCCTTCAGCCCCAACAAAAGAGCGGCCCGCCCAGGCCGCGCAATTCTCGGAAGATACTCCACTTTCCCATGCCCATAGCAAAACGTAAAGTCTACTTAAGTAGACATCCCAGCTCGTGTAGGGCGGACGCCCTCGTCCGCTGCTATTGATCTTGCTCTTGATTTTGCTCGGTGCCACCATCGAACGACGACGATACCGTGGAAGAGCGGCGCTTCAGCAGCCTGCCCTGAGCGAAGCCGAATGGGCCGCGTAAGGAAGAAAGATCGGGAAGGGCACGAGTTCACTCGTGCCACATCAGTGCCCACCAGGAACGCGGCTTCAGCCGCTGGGGTACGCGCTCAAATCATTTGCTGCAGTCGAAGCCCTCCCAACGGCGCATCGGGCGACTTGACGCTCAGACTTGACGCTCAGACTTTCCCGCAGAAGGACCAGAATGTACGATACCCGTTTGCGCGAAAGTAACTTGGTCTAGCCCGTTAAAATCGCCTACGATCAACATTTGCATGAGGTGAAAAAGTGAGGAACTTTTGGCTATTGGCAGCCATTCTCGCTGCCTGCCCCATTTGCAGTTGGGCCATATATGGTCCTTCCCTGGCGCGCGCCGATGTTTCGATTGCCGCCCGTGCCTGTCAGGAAGCGAACTTCGACGAGGGAAAAGAAATTGTCAAAGTGATTCAAAGCGGGAAGCCCGACGAAATCCTCTTGGTACTCGCCGACGCACTGAAAGAATTGAAAGCAACCTCCGTAACGTCCGACCAGTTCAATGCTGTGTATGCGGCGAGGGCTTTTTGCGTTCACGAGCTCGTGCCAAACCAACTTCTGCCCGGAGAGACAAATGTCACATCCGCTGCGCGGCAGCCGACGGGCGTAGTAAAGAAGTTTGGCGAGCTCGGAATCGAGTACTTTTATTACGGCCCGGATGGGGTGTGGACACTGCAAGAAGATCCAGTCGACCTCAATCTGCTGGCGAAGGATTTTCTGGACTCAGAGTGGGGACGCCAAGCCTTTCTCATGATGACTGAGCTGGGATGGAGCAAGGGGGGCTGCCAGGAGGGACCCGACCAGTTTCGGGAAGTTATCAAGCGCAGCGAGATTTTTCTGCGGCAGTATCCAAATTCCGAAGTGTCCGATAGCGTCCGGCTTGAACTTGCTAACGCCTACGCAACCTGGTGGAACGTCTCGCAGTTAGAGCCGGACGCCTACACCGTCCCCGAAGCCTACGCCGTGGGCGCCCGCGAAGCGAAGCAGAAGGCAATTGAGCTTTATCAGGGTTACTTGGGTAAGCACACCGCCCCACGTGATGATGTTAAGGATCGATTGAAGGAGCTACAACAAAATCCAAAAGGCTCGAACAAGTACGATTATTATTGCCCCGATTATGAGGACTAGGAAGGCACGATCGCTCTCGGCAATAATGACAGCCTTTCTCCTGGCTGTGCCGCTTCTCGCAGCAAATCCGGATACGGGCAGTGTCTGCGTCGCTTCGCGCGCCGACGACCCCTGGTTCAAGGTCGCGCCCCCAGACGCAACCAACACCCGAGGCTTCCGAGTGACGATTGACAAGCGACCAGCCGTACCATGGCCGCAACGAGCTAGTCTGAAACTTGACGACCTAGATCTCGGTGACACGCACCTTCTAGTCGTACTGGACGGAGCTGGAAAGCGTGTGGAATCAGTCCGTTTCAAGTTCTCCACTTATAGAAGCGTGCACCTGTGCATGTCGTATGACGGGTATCAAGGCATGCAATTGCAAGAGGCGACGAAACGAACTCCATGGTGTAAATGCAAGTAACAAGCTCCAAAGAACAAAACGGGGCAGCTCACGCCGCCCCGCTTCAAATCAAAAGCCACGGACGAGGGCGTCCGCGCTACACGAGCTACGTTCCCCGGACTCTGCCGCTCCATCTGAGCGTTCCGCCTCTTTTTCTCCACCATCCCTAAAATGGCAGACAAGACAGCGAAGCCAAGGCCCAGCAATTCAGCGAATGATCGATCTGTGGGATGAGTCCTCGCGGCAAGGCGCTAAAGTACCGCCGTGTTCTTTAAATCGGCCGGAACTGCCGATAGATTGAGAGTTGGAAAACTGATGTCCCATGTCGATTAAACTGCTCCCGGCGTCGGTGAATCCGGTCGACCCGTTGCAGGCACCCGATGGGTCGACGAGCATCGTGCCTGTGACTCAGAGAGCGATCACCGCGCGGACCGGCCAAATAACCGTTGTTCCCTCCGCCGATGCTTTCGCCTGGTCGTCTTCGACGCGCCGGGGCGACGTGCCATTCATCCACGGAACACTCGTGGAGGATTCCCAGAGCGATGAGACGGGACGCTCGGCCTGGCAATATCTCTCTGGGTTGGCCTGGAGCGGTCTTGTCGAAAGCACGGCGATCGCCCATTACCTTTCCAGTGCGGCCAATCCCGCGAGCTGGAGCGGGCGGCTCATTGATCTTTACGCATAGCGATCTCTACACTTAGTGATCTTCACGCTTGGTAATCTTTACGCTCCGCTGTCCTTGACCTTGATCCTGATTTTCCGGCCTGACATGGGATGCCCCATTTCCAGCATCCTTTGCGAGAAGTGGGATTCACCACTCTCGAACGACAACGATACCGTGGAAGACCGTCGCTCGCGTAGAGCGGACGCCCCCGTCCGCTGCCTTTGACCTTGCTATTGATTTCGCCTACGCGGGTGCCCCATTTCTCGTCTTTTGCGAGAAGTGGGATTCACTTGGATCACGAACGACGACGATACCGTGGAAGAGCGGCGCTTCAGCAACCTGCCCTGAGCGAAGTCGAATGGGCCGCGTAAAAGAACAAAGATCGGGAAGGGCACGAGTTCACTCGTGCCACATGAACCCTGCCAGTGTAGAGCGGACGCCCCCGTCCGCTGCCTCTGACCTTGCTATTGATTTCGCCGACGTTGGTGCCCCATTTCTCGCATCCTTTGCGAGAAATAGGATTTCCTCTCTTCTCGAACGACGACGATACCGTGGAAGAGCGGCGCTTCAGCGCCGCGTAAGGAGCCTGACAAGAAACAGGGCTTCAGCCCGCCGGTCGCCCCTCTTTGTCGGCGCCCAAAACCCTGTCATCCTGAATGAAGCATGCGGATTCACCTCACAAATCCGCACGCGCAGTGGAAGGATCCCTGCAACCTGTCCGTTCCCACACCAAGGAACTCCCTCCATCGTCCAACCGAGTTTAGGATAAACTTCCAACTGCCATGAAGCTCCTCGGCGCTGAGTTTTCAGATTTCGCATGCCTCGATAGGCAATTCATTCCGCTTCGACCTGGAATTAACCTTCTTGTTGGCAAGAACAACGCAGGAAAAACCGCGATTCTCAGGGGCCTGAGCGCGCTCGCTGCTCTGCCAGTTGGCACCGTCCAGCCAATGACCACCGAACTGTCAGGGTACTGCAGAGACGCGAAATCCACCTTCACATTTGAGCTGATCTATCGAACAGAAGAAAGAGACGCCGACTTTTTCCACCATCCAGCGCTGTCAGCAACCGATCCTCTCATGCAAGACACAGTTCAGAAAATGCTTCTAAGGGAGCTTCTATCGGAGGAAACTACCGCCCGCTGGCGGTTCAAGGTATTTGGCATGAATCGGCTCGTTGTTTTTCTCGACCTCACCTTCGAATTCACCCCCTCCGAAAAGGAAAGCAGGAAGGCGCTCATACTAACCAAGAATGCCAACGGGGTTCTACTATTGCGGCGCGTCCGGTACCCCGATCTTGTATCGGATGCATCTAAGCAGGTTGGGAAAAGCACCATTGCGGCACCTGACGGAGCGTATCCAGTACTCGAACCGGACCAACTTTCCGCACCGCTCCAGGCGTTTGGGCCAGTAAGACTTATCAACCCACACCGAGTCCCACAGCCGAGACAACCTTTACAGTCGGTTTCCAACCTGACCGGTGACGCCCAGAGCCTCGGGCCATATTTGCAAACACTACAGGGCAACAATCGGGAGACGTTCGAGCAAATCGAGAAATTCGTTACAAGGGTATTTCCCGAATTCCGCTTTATAAATGCTGCCAGCCGCGAAAATAATCAGGTATCGATTGACCTTACCGAGCGGTCAACCGGTCGCAAAATTCCTCTGGAGAACTGCGGAACGGGTGTCGAGCAGACAATCATTTTGGCAACTTTTGTTCTCACCACTCCAAAACCCGGAACCATTCTGCTGGACGAACCACACTCCTATCTCCACCCGGCGGCCGAACGAGCCCTGGTGGAGTTCCTCTACGAGCACTCCGAGCACTGCTTCGTCATCAGCACACATTCTGCGGTGCTGATGAATTCCGTCACCCCAGATCGCATTGCGTACATATCCCCGCCCGGCCGATCCTATAGCCCCCTACTTCATCAAGAGGAGACGGCAGGCATTTTGTTCGCCCTCGGCTACAGAAACTCGGACGCACTATTTTATGACCGCCTTATTTGCGTTGAGGGCAAAAGCGATAAGCAAATTATTCCGTTGCTACTCGAGAAGGATGGCGAGATTGAGCCCCGCGAGCTTGCCCGCACGGGTTTTCCTATTCTCGAGGGCATCGGAAAGGGATCCACGGGGTCCCAGACCTCTATCCTGCGGCACGAAAAGCTTCTCTCCGCAATTGGCAGGGCTGACCAACCAAGGATGTACCTCCTTGACGGCGACAGAAAAGACGATGAGAGGACTGTGATCCAAGGCACTAAGCACCCGACGACCCTATCGAGCCTAACCATTAAGTTTCTTCCGCGCCCAGAGATCGAGAATTACTTGCTAGCTCCAGAAGCAATTGCAGCTGCGCTGCACGAGGAACTCATCCTTAAAGGGGAACCGGGCGAGGTGTCACTAACGGAGGTGAGCCAGCGGCTAAATGAATTGCTGAATCAAGAGAACAAACCGCCAGTTAAGGGCTCACGAGTGCTCGAGAAGCTTTACGATAGCTTCTCCCTCCGGTACCTCAAAGAAAGCAGCGGCGTGCTGATTGCAAGGCACATTACTGCCTCAATGCAACCGATCATCTCCGAGCTGACAGACTTGGTTCGGCAGACATTCAGAGGTTCACCACAGGAGTAGCGTTCACCAGAATCCCAAAAACAAAACGGGGCAGCTCCCGCCGCCCCGTTGGCTAAATGCTAATTGCTAATTGCTCCTACGTTCCTTCGCTCCACCCCGCCAGATACTCTTCCTGCTCCGGCGTCAGCCGGTCGATCTTGATGCCTATCGATTCCAGCTTCAGCTTGGCCACGCGCTTGTCGAGTTCGTCGGGAACTTTGTAGACGCGTTTCTCGAGCGACTTGAAATTCTTCACCATGTATTCCACCGAGAGCGCCTGGTCGGCAAAGCTCATATCCATCACCGACGCGGGATGCCCCTCTGCCGCCGCCAGATTAATCAGCCGGCCTTCGCCCAGCAGATTGATCTTGCGCCCATCTTTCAATGAGTATTCGTCGACGAACGTGCGCGTCGTGCGCTTCGAAGATGACATATTCTCGAGCGCCGGAATATCGATCTCCACATTGAAGTGTCCGGAGTTCGAAATGATCGCGCCATCTTTCATCAGGCCGAAATGATCTTTGGTGAGCACGCTCTTGTTGCCCGTGACCGTGCAGAACACGTCGCCAATCTTCGCCGCTTCCGCCATCGACATCACGCGGAAGCCATCCATCACCGCCTCCAGCGCCTTCGTCGGATCGATTTCGGTAACGATCACTTCCGCTCCCGCACCCCGCGCCCGGCTCGCCAGTCCGCGTCCGCACCATCCATAGCCAGCCACCACGAATTTCGACCCGGCCAGCAAAAAGTTGGTGGCGCGAATAATTCCATCAATCGTCGACTGCCCTGTGCCGTATCGGTTATCGAAAAGATGCTTGGTGTCAGCATCATTCACCGCCACGATCGGAAACTTCAGCACGCCTTCCTTCGCCATCGCGCGCAACCGGATTACGCCAGTGGTTGTCTCTTCCGTTCCACCAATCACGCCATCGAGCGCATCAGTGCGCTTGGTGTGCAGAATCGTGACCAGGTCCGCACCATCATCCATGGTGATGTGCGGCTTGTGATCGATTGCAGCCATGATGTGCTGGTAATACGTATCATTGTCCTCGCCCTTGATGGCGAAGACCGCAATGCCCTGGTCGCGCACCAGGCTCGCGGAAACATCGTCCTGCGTAGACAGCGGATTCGAAGCGCACAAGACCACGTCTGCGCCACCATCGCGCAGGCAAATCGCCAGGTTCGCCGTCTCGGCCGTAACGTGCAGGCAAGCCGAAATGCGCATCCCCTTCAGCGGCTGGTTCTTGATGAATTCCTTACGGATAATCTGCAGCACTTTCATGGACTGATTCGCCCACTCAATGCGCTTCTTGCCCAGTTCGGCCAGTTCTAAACTCTTGATATCGGAATTAACCTGTGCTGCTGTTGACATACGCCTCCTGTGGCGCCTTCATGCTAAAAATTTAAGCTTGTTGACGAAGAATAGTCGATACGAGTGCTTTGTCAGAATACACGAATCGAACCTGCATTCTGCATATTCAAAAACTCTTAGGGGAATGGCACCTTCGGCTCAGACCGATTGCAAAGAAAATCGATGCAACCGAATTTTCTTCGTGCAACTTTGTGTCCTTAGTGGTTCAGTGCTTCCCCGCAACCTAAATTATTACACTTGCGCAGGCCCTACTTCCGCGCCCCCGCCGTCTCGCGCACGCCCGCATCGCTGGCCAGCTTGGCAGCCTTATCGGTCGCTTCCCAGGTGAAATCCGGATCGTTACGTCCAAAGTGCCCGTAGGCCGCCGTCTTCTTGTAAATCGGCCGGCGCAAATCCAAAGACTCGATAATCCCGCGCGGCGTCAATTTGAAATTCGCACGAATCAAATCGGAAAGAAGTTCCGGATTCACTTTCTCCGTGCCAAACGTATCCACGCGCACGCTCACCGGATCCGCCACGCCGATCGCATACGCCAGCTGCACTTCGCAGCGATCAGCCAGCTTCGCCGCAACAATGTTCTTCGCGATGTAGCGCGCCATGTAAGCCGCCGAGCGGTCCACCTTGGTCGGATCTTTTCCGCTGAACGCCCCGCCCCCGTGACGACCCATGCCGCCATAAGTATCGACGATGATCTTCCGGCCCGTCAGTCCGGTGTCTCCCATCGGTCCGCCAATCACAAACCGCCCCGTCGGATTAATGTGATACTTCGTATCCTCATCCAGCAGATGCGCCGGAATCACCGCCTGAATCACATGCTTCAAAATTCCCGCCCGCAATTCGTCATTGGCGACTGTCTCGGAATGCTGCGTCGAAATCACAACCGCATCCACGCGAATCACTTTTCCCTTGGCATCGTATTCAACCGTAACCTGCGACTTTCCATCCGGACGCAGAAATGGCAGCGTCCCATTCTTGCGCACCTGCGACAACCGCATCGTGAGCTTGTGCGCCAACGAAATCGGCGTCGGCATCAATTCCTCATTCTCATTACACGCATATCCAAACATCATTCCCTGGTCGCCGGCGCCGCCAGTGTCGACGCCCATGGCGATGTCGCCGGACTGTTTGTTGATGCTGGAGATGACGGCGCAGGTGTTGCAGTCGAAGCCGTGGAGAGCGTTGTCGTAGCCGATGGATTGCACGGTGCCGCGGACTACATTCTGAAAATCGACGTAGGCTTTGGTGGTGATTTCTCCGGCGATGACTACCAGGCCGGTGGCGGTGAGAGTTTCGCAGGCGACGCGGCTGAAGGAATCTTCGGCGAGGCAAGCATCGAGAATAGCGTCGGAAATCTGATCGGCGATTTTATCGGGATGGCCTTCGGTTACAGATTCAGAAGTAAACAGAATGCGGTTCTTCGATGCTGAGGTTGCAGACAAGATTGTTTCTCCTTAGAAAATTGCTTCGGACCTGATTTCGGACTTTGCTTCGAACCTTATATATACGTTCGAAATTTATTCGAACTCGATTTGTGCGAGAGCCGCGAACGGGGGCACGCGATCGCAAGAGTGGTACGAAAGAACGCTCAAAAATAGCCTTGTAAAGGCTAACAGAGGGCTTGATCGAGTGCAACGAATTTTGGCGCAAGTGCTGCGGGGCTGATCCAACAGCGGATTTGCGATGCCGGATGGAAGGATTTTGGGCTCAGGCGGGGTTACTTTCTTACGATTACTTCCTGCCTCAGGCGCAATCTGATTGTTGGCTATCAAGGAGATGGATGGGATGCGGTTCCATTCGTGGCGAGGGTAGTCCTGGCGGCTGAAGCCGCTGTTGATTTTTGGGCACTTTAACGCGGCCCATTCGACTTCGCTCAGGGCAGGCTGCTGAAGCGCCGCTCTCCCACGGTTGTGCTGGCGGCGGAGAATCCGTCAATTCAAGAACAAAGTCAACGGCGACGGAAAGGAGTGCCCGTCCCACATGTCCGTCCCACGCCTGTGTGTTCTCTCGCATGGGTGCGTTTTATAATTGGCGGCTTATGAAACTTTTGCTGAAGTTTAATCTGGTTTTAATTCTGGTGTTTGTGGTGGGGATTGGGATTGCGAGGTATTTCTCGCGCGAATTTCTGGAGCGCAATGCGCAAGACCAGGTGCTGCAGCAGGCGCGCCTCATGATGGGGGCGGCGGGCGGGATGCGGACTTATACATCGCAGCAGATTGTGCCGCTGCTGGAGGCTCACCAGGCACGCATTCGGACATTTTTGCCGCAGACGGTGCCGGCGTTTTCCGCGACGGAAGTTTTTAATTATTTGCGAGGAAGTTATCCGGACTACGCGTATAAAGAGGCGACGCTCAACCCCACCAACTTGCGCGACCGCGCGGTGGATGATTGCTAGCCCCGGTGGCCGGGGACAGGCCGAAGCCTGGAATCTGGCGGAGTCGCCTGCAGCTCGCATCTTCATTGCTTGAGACGTCACCGGCTTGTGCGAACAACGAACAAGGCTCCCCGAATTGAGCTACCGCAGGGAGCCTTGGTTTGGCTGCCAATTTTGTCGTTGGTTTCTATCTGCCGTGTTCCTCGGGGGCTAAGGCAACGCCGCGGAACGCTTCGCCGGCGCGGGCCGAGCGAACCGTGAAGAACCTGTCGAAGAAACCGTTCGTTGCTGGCTGGGTGGCGCTGATAGGGTCGGTGACCGCCACCAGCTTGTTGGGATCGGCGCCGTTGTCGCCGTTTTGGCTGATCGTGGATGTGATCGCGTAAATCGTGGCGCTGCCGTCGTGGTTGACGATGCCGATAATGTTGCGACATCCGCCGGTCGCGGGCTCGATCGACGCCGGATAATTCGGAACGCTATAGGGCACGCCGAGGTTGAGTCCATTTTGGATGACGTACTCGCGCTCCCAGGTTTGGCCACTCGCCGTTGTGGTGAGGACCCACTTTTGCAGGCCGGCGGTCGCCAGCGTACCGGAGTCCGCAACGTTCACTTGACCATTGATCACCTGATCAGGCGTGTAGATCAGGTCGCCCTCATCACAGACGTACAAAGTAGTAGCATTCGCAAACCAAATCCCAAAAGGATAGTCACCACCCGGGCTATTTGTGCTGGCAGCGGTATCGGGGAATCCAGGGAGGATCGTAAAAGGTTCATTGTTGAGGCCGCCCGAGGGGGCGTTTTCTGTAGTGGGTAGAACGCCAGGAGTACCGAGCTGATAGACGGTATTGACGCCGTTACCGCCGCTACCCTTGGCGACATACAGCGTATTGTTAAAGATCGTCAGGCCGCGGAAGTTCGTATCTTTGCCGGGTTTGTCTCCCGGGAATACGAAATAGGAAATCATGTTGTTGTCCGGCGGGACTAGCGGCGCTGCGCCGGGAACGAAAAGTTCGGCGCCCGTCGAATGCGAGAGATTGAAGCCGAGCTGCGTGATCGGCACCTGCTTCTTCGACAGTCCTCCGTTGTTGTCGTTTCCAACCGAGTAATACAGCCCGTTGTCACCCTTCATCACAGCGCGGGAGTTGTCGCCGCTGTAGGCGTCGCCATCGGTGTAGGAGATGTTGCCCCGGGCGTCGACTTCGGCGATGGAGCGATAGTAAGCAGTCGGATTGGATGCTCCGGCAAAGCTCGCGACCGAGGGATCGGTCGGGTCACAGAGGCCCGGGGTATTGGAGGCTGAGACATCGAGCAGGTTCGCTGCGGTCGGCGAGACGGGGCCCACGTTCGTGCCCTGGGTGAGGATGTTGGTTGTCGGATCGAGGGTGAGGGTCGGGCAGCCGGGACCGCCGCGGTAGCCCATGAAGGTTAAGCTCCTGCCGTCCGCAGAGCGATTCAGTGCGAGCTCGGACTTTGAGCTGAAGCTGGTCACGAT
>JBAVQD010000236.1:0-4469 GCA_049693675.1 Candidatus Sulfotelmatobacter sp.
GGTGAGGATTGTCCCTTGCGAACTTGAGGTAAGCAGATGACATCTTGCGAATTGCGGTAACCGGTTCGCGCCCGTCGGCTGCCTTCCTCACCGCCAGCTCCAGTTGCCGGGCAGATTCGTTTGCCAAGGCAGCTTCCAGTGCCCGCCGATCTGAAAAGTAACGGTAGATTGCGTTAGGCGCGAGGTCGAGGGAAGCGGCGACATTCCGCAGCGATAAGTCGCGGATACCCCCGTGAACCAGTTTCTTAACCGCAGCAGAAAGGATGGTTTCGCGGTCTGTTTTCGAGGGATACGGCATACAGAACACTGTACACCTTGACACGCCTCCCGCCAAGATGTACGCTGTACACAGTGAAGATGGACAGTGGTCATCTTAGGAGAAATGCAATGGCGAACAGCAAAGATGTCGTGGTCACGGGGGTCTCCACCGGAATCGGTTGGGGAACCACCAAGGTGCTTATTTCAAGGGGATTTCGCGTGTTCGGTTCTGTACGCAAGCAGGCTGACGCCGATCGTTTGCAAAGAGAGTTCGGGAACGGTTTCGTGCCGCTCGTTATGGACATTACGGACGCCGAAGCTGTACATCAAGCTGCCCGGAAGGTCGGCTCCATGACAGGCGGCAGGAACCTGGTTGGCCTGGTGAACAATGCTGGAATTGTAGTGAGCGGGCCACTGCTTCATCTGAGGCCCAGCGAGTACAGGCGGCAACTGGAGGTCAACATGATCGCTCCGCTGGTCGTAATCCAAGCCTTCGCGCCTCTGTTGGGAACGGATAAGAAAAGGCAGGGCCCCCCCGGGCGCATCGTGAACATCACCTCTAGCGTCGCAAAAGTTGCTATCCCCCTTCTCGGTGCCTATAGCGCTTCCAAATTTGGTCTTGAAGGAATGTCGGACGCGCTGCGGCGAGAACTGATGTTATTTGGCATCGACGTCGTGATCATTGAACCTGGTACCGTGAACACGGCGATGTACGACAAGGGCGAAAAAGAAGATATGAGTGAGTTCAAGCAGACCGAGTATTGGGAGGCGGTGCAGAACTTCCAGAAGTTCATCGTCACCGAAGCACGTACCAATGGCTTATCCCCTGAGCGTCTGGGCGAAGCCGTCCACGTCGCACTCAGCACGGCGAAACCGAAGGCACGCTACGCGGTCATTCCGCAACGCTTCAAGAACTGGACTCTGCCCAGACTTGTTCCTGCGAGGATGCTCGACGTCGAACTCGCAAAGCAGATGAAACTCACAAAGCTGTAATCAGCCTCGAACGGGCGGGTTCTCACTTCTCATGACAAGGAGAACCATTGGCAAAAACATTGTTTCATCAGCAACGGGTCGCTACCGAGAAGCCGGTTTCTCGGTACAAATTTTCGCCGACGGTGAATGGCTCGGTAATCGAATCCTAACTTTTGCAGCGGTCTATTTGATTGGGCGCGAACCCGTGATGAGGATGTCCACGAGTCTTCTGGCGCTTTGCTGCCAGTCAGGGCCGGACGCCACGTGAGAAACCCCGATCAGCGCCCGAAGTAGATCGAATGGCTCAAGATCATTACGAATTTCGCGGCTCTTGATGGCGCGCTTCACCAACGAATCAATCGCTCCCTGGATTTGACTACGTGAATTTTCAAACAGCTTCGATGGCCCTCCTACGACTGAGTTCAGTGCAGGGGCGATGATCTGCTTCGTTGCGATGTAATCGACGAACAAGAGCATCCAGGCTCGCAAAGCCTCGATGGGAGGAAGGCTTTCGGAGAACTTCTTTTCGGCTGAGGCCACCTTTTCCACTTCAGTCCGATAAACCGCTTCGATCAATGCATCACGGGTAGGAAAATGGCGATACAAAGTCCCCGCTCCAACACCCGCCTCTTTAGCAATGTCGTCGAGGCTGGCATTCGCACCAGAGCGGGTAAACGCCCCCTTGGCGGTCTCCAGAATGCGCTCGCGGTTCCGCTGCGCGTCGGTGCGCGGTTTTCGGAGGGCAATCTTCTGATTCTTGGCTGGCATAAAAAAACTTGCAACCGGAGAGTGTCTCCGGTTATCTTATCTACTGATTCGGAGACACTCTCCGTTTTATTAGGAACGCGGCGGCTTGTCAAGAGCGCTTCCGCCACGGTCTTCGATCTCCAAGTTTGAGAGGCGAATCTTATGGACGCATCCGCTTTCAATCCACGGTTGACGAAGTCCAATCGTGATTTCACGACCCCGGGTTGTCGCGACTTCGTGACGATGTCGGAGCGCGAGCTGTCGGCATTCTTTAGCGCCGTGACTAAATTGTTCGGCTGGGAACAGGCGGCGATGTCTGCCGAGGATTGGCTAATCGAACTGAGCGAGAGCGACCGCCTCCCGTCTTCGATTCGCGAATGGCGTGCGATCACTGCGAAGGCTTCGAGCCGGCTCGCCAGCCGAGTGAACGCTTCGTCCCTTTCGACGGAAGTACAGAGTGTGTAGGAGGAAAAAATATGCGAGCAATATTGGAAGTTTTTGGAGCAGCCTCAACCACGGACGATGTTTTAACCGGAATAAACCTTAGCGGCAAACGGATTCTTGTCACCGGCGTTTCCGCCGGACTCGGAATTGAAACTGCGCGGTCACTGGCCACCCATGGCGCGCACGTTGTGGGGGCTGCGCGGGACTTGACCAAGGCTGAGGCCGCGACCACACAGTTGCGTAAGGACGCTACGGCTAACGGTGGCAGTTTCGAGTTGATCGAAGTCGATTTGGCCAATCTCAAAAGCGTGCGGGAATGCGCCGAAAAACTGCTGGCGAAAGCGGAACCTCTCGACGTCATCATCGCCAATGCCGGCGTGATGGCAACAAAGTTCGGCAAGACGGTCGACGGTTTTGAGACGCAGTTCGGCACAAATCATCTGGGCCACTTTGTTCTGGTTAACAGCATTGCATCGCTCATTCGAACTGGAGGGCGGTTGATCAATGTGTCGTCTGCGGGTCATCGCTATTCCAACGTCGACCTCGACGATCCCAACTTTGAACGAACGGAATACGATCCGTTCGTTTCTTATGGCAGGTCGAAAACCGCGAACATCCTCTTCGCCGTTGCCTTCGATAAGCGACATCGCGAACGTGGCGTGCCCGCCGCGGCCGTACACCCGGGCATCATCGAAACGGAATTGGTTCGCCATTTGAGTCCAAGCTGGCTGCAGGCGAGAGTCGAGCAGATCAATCAGCAGCTCGCCGCCGCGGGCAAGCCGCCTTTGCAGAGGAAGAGTGTGGCACAAGGCGCCGCAACTTCGGTATGGGCCGGCGTGGTCGCTCCGGCAGACGAGATCGGCGGCAGGTATTGCGAGAACTGCCACGTCGCCGAGATCGTGCCGGATGAAGTTCCCACGAGTTCCATGGTTGAAGGAGTCCGCAGTTACGCGGTGGATGCGAAAACGGCTGAGGCGCTCTGGAAGAAGAGTGAAGAAATGGTGGGAGAGTGTTTCTTGCTCCCTTCCAAGTAACAAACAGGTAAGAAACAGCATCGGGAGGAACGAAATGATTGAACAGATGAATCTCGCGGGGAGCTTCACGCTGCCTGGCACTTCAATAACAGTACATCGCGTGGGCTACGGAGCCATGCAACTTGCGGGGCGAGATGGCAGCAAATTGGTATGGGGGCCTCCTCGAAATGTCGACGAAGCGATTGCCGTACTGCAAGAAGCTGTTGCGAACGGAGTGAACCACATCGACACGGCGGATTTTTATGGTCCGCACATCACGAACCAGATCATACGAAGAGCGCTGTCTCCTTATCCCGACGATCTCGTAATCGTCACCAAAGTCAGCGCTCGGCGCGGCGAGGATGGGTCATGGATTCCGGCTTTTTCGAGCGAGGAATTGACTGCGCAAGTTCACGACAATCTTCGCAACCTGGGAGTGGATGTGCTGGATGTAGTTAACCTGCGCAGCATGTTCAGCATTCACGAACCAGCGGAGGGTTCGATGGAGGCTCCGCTCACCGTTTTGGCCGAACTCCAGCAGAAGGGGCTGATCCGGCATATCGGGGTGAGTAATGTCACGCCTGCTCAGGTCGCCGAAGCGCGGGGAATTGTCTCGATTGTCTGTGTACAGAATCACTACAACCTCGTGCATCGAGCCGATGAGGCGCTCATCGACGATCTCGCTCGCGACGGGGTTGCGTACGTGCCGTTCTTTCCGCTCGGCGGGTTCACGCCGTTGCAGTCGGCAGAGTTGTCTGATATCGCCGCGAGTCTCGGCGCGACGCCGATGCAAATTGCGCTGGCGTGGCTTCTGCAACGCTCGCCCAACATTTTGCTGATCCCAGGAACATCTTCCCGTAAGCATCTTCGGGAGAATCTCCAGGCTGCGGCGCTGCAGATTCCTTCTGAAGTACTTGCCAACCTTAACTCAATCGGTAAACCAGAAAAGGAGTTTTAATATGCGTATTTTCGTTACAGGTGCAACAGGTTTTATAGGCACTCCGACTGTGAAAGAACTGATCTCTGCCGGACATA
>JBAVQD010000237.1:0-3746 GCA_049693675.1 Candidatus Sulfotelmatobacter sp.
ATAAGCTTCGGGCGCAACTGGCCGATCTCAGCTCGCACTATACGGACCGTCATCCCGACGTTCGCAAGGTCAAGGAGCAGATCGCCGAAACGGAAAAGACCAGAGACCGCATCATGGCTGACCTGAAGGCGAAGGCCTCCGCGCCCACGGATCCGGATTCGGCGAACACCAGCGCAGACGCCTCGGCAATGACGGATGCATCATCCCCGATGGTGCAGTTGCAGGGACAGCTTCAGGGTAATCGCATCGAGATCGCGAACCGCGAGCGTGCGGTTGCAGATTTGAAAAATAAGGTCATCGATTACCAGGCGAGACTGAATCAGGAGCCGGTGCGCGAGCAGCAGCTTTCCGATCTGACCCG
This sequence comes from Candidatus Sulfotelmatobacter sp., assembly GCA_049693675.1. Classification (GTDB taxonomy): domain Bacteria; phylum Acidobacteriota; class Terriglobia; order Terriglobales; family Acidobacteriaceae; genus Sulfotelmatobacter. Next base: position 362 of record JBAVQD010000237.1, read on the forward strand.
AGGCTACGAACAGTCCAAAGCGAATTACGACGAACTGCTTAAGAAAAAGAATGAATCCGCGATGGCCACCAGCATGGAATTGCTGCAACAGGGTGAGCGTTTCCGCATCATTGACCCGCCCAGCTTGCCGGTGAAGCCGGACTTTCCTAACCGGCTGAAGTTCTGCGGCATTGGTTTGGGCATAGGCTTGGCGCTGGGCGTGGTGGTAGCGGGTGCATTCGAAATGATGGATGACCGGATCCATGACGAGAAAGAATTGCAACAGCTGCTTCCGATCGCGGTTATCTCTGAAATTCCTGCGCTCACGGTTCCCTCGGACGAGCAGCGCGAGCGGGGCAGGCTGTGGCTGGGTTGGGCGACGGCGGTGTTTGTATCTGTTACGATTTTGCTGGGGTCGGCGTTAAGTTACCTGCGCGGTTAGTGAATCGACAATGTACAAAGCTTTTTACAGTCTGAAGCGCAATCCCTTCGAGATTACACCGGACCCTTCTTTCCTGTTTCCTACGCGGAGACACAACGAAGCTCTGGCGGCTCTCTACTACGGGGTCAGGCGGCATAAGGGGTTCGTGGTTCTGACCGGAGAAGTCGGCACTGGCAAGACTTTGCTCCTACACTATCTGCTGCAGCTGCTGAAACAGAGTAACGATGTTGCATACGCTTACATATTCAACGGCCGCCTATCGCCGATCGAATTTCTGCAATACTTCGCCAGTGATCTCGGGCTGCCTGCGACCAGTAAAAACAAAGGCGAATTGCTGCTGCAGATTGCGCACTATGTGATTGCCCGCAACCAGAAGAAACTGACAACAGCTCTGGTGGTCGACGAAGCACATCACTTGTCGGCGGAAATCCTGGAAGAAATCCGGCTGCTGAGCAATCTCGAGACCCCACACGAGAAGTTGCTGCAAATTCTTCTGGTTGGCCAGCCTGAACTGGATGAAAAACTCGATTCCGTCAGCTTGCGGCAATTGAAGCAGAGAATCGCCCTGCGGTCGCACCTCGAGCCGTTGAATTCGGATGAGACCAAGGGATACATCGAGCGCCGGCTGCAGTTGGCAGGATGTCCGTATCCCGCGGTACTGTTTCCGCCCGAAACTATCGCCGCTGTCTTTCAGCATTCACAAGGACTCCCCAGACTGATCAATACGGTCTGCGAAAATGCACTGATCGCGGCATACGCACGGCAAATGCGCAGCGTCAGCCCTGAAATTATCGACGACATTGCCACCGACTTCCGCCTAGGTATTCAAACCGCTCCCCTGGACAGAAAGACAACTTCCGACGAACTCGATGCGCGAAAGGCGGCGCAGTCATTGCTTGAACTGTATGCCCATCTACAGGGAGAGCAAAAGCGGGACGAGGAGTTGAGAGGACGAGTGCGCTTCAGGGTGAAAGAATAATGAGCAATATATTCGACGCATTGCAAAGAGCGGAGCTGGAAAATTCCGGGGCGGAAGGTCCCACGCTCACGATTGCTACAGAATTGCTGCAGGCGGCGGAACAGAAGCTGCGCGATTCCGGAGCCCTCGTCGACCAGCCGGCTCTGGGGAATGCTTTCGATTCCGATCCTGCGGCTCCCGTGGAAGATCTGGAACGATGTCCCGTTCTGTCGGCCACGATCCGAGATGAGAGTCGGCTGGTTTCCTTGGGTAAAGAGGGAAGCCTTGGAGCGGAAAAGTTCCGCTTCCTCGCGGTCCGCTTGCGCCAGCTGCGACAAAGCCGGCCATTGAAAAAAATTCTGATTACCAGCACCATCCCGCAGGAAGGAAAGAGCACGGTTGCATCCAACCTGGCTTGCACCCTGGCGCGAAGAAAGCCGCAGAAAACGCTGCTACTGGAAGGTGATTTGCGGCGGCCGAATATTACCTCGCGCTTTGGATTAGGCCAGCTTCCGGGACTGTGCGAATGGCTCAGCGGAGAAACCCCGAATATCAACATCTACCGTCTGGAAAATCTCGGCGTCTGGATATTGCCCGCGGGTACGGCACCGCAAAACCCTCTGGAATTAATGCAGTCCGGAAAGCTTTCACCCCTGATGGAACAATTGGAAGCGTGGTTTGACTGGATCGTGATCGACTCACCGCCGGTGCTTCCACTGGCGGATGCCAGCCTTTGGTCCCGTTTAGCCGATGGAATTCTGCTGGTTACCCGCAAAGGGATCACGGAAAAACAGCAGCTGAAGCGCGGACTCGAAACAATCGAGAAATCCAAATTGCTGGGTGCGCTAGTCAACAGCAGCGAGAGCGCGGCCCACAGCGACTATTATCAGCGGTACACCTCCCCTACAGCCGATAGCCCCAAGGAATAAGCGGACTGCGCAAGCGGTCGATGTTTGGTTGTGAACCTCCCCCGTTCATTCGAATTCCCTAGCACTCAGAAAAGATCTTGGCCCTATGCCAGCAACCGATCAAGCGGAGGACACTGTGCACGCACGACGCTCTGGAACTAACGGTGTAACTTTGAGCGCGCTTTCCGAAACCGCATCGAGCGGGGAACGCGTTGTGTTAAACCCGGAAGCTTTTCGCCGCATGATTGCGCTGGAAAGAAAGCGAAGCGAGCGTTCGCGAAAACCTTTCATACTCTTGCTGCTCGATATGGGCGACCGCCCGTCTGAAAAGAGCGGGAAGATTTTAGGAAAGATTTCCTCCGTGCTCTCGGCTACCACTCGCGACACGGACGTTACCGGCTGGTACGCGAATGAGTGCGTGCTGGGAGTGATGTTCACCGAAATCGCCGCGGAAGACAGCGCTTCCATTCCCGGCACTGTGATTGCCAGGGTTACCGACACGTTGCGCGGCAATCTCGCGCTCGAACAATTCAACCGGGTGCGGCTTTCGTTTCATGTTTTCCCCGAGGACTGGGATCACGACGATCACCAGGGATCGAGCAATCCCACGCTCTATCCGGATTTGTCGCAGCGCGAGGATGGCAGAAAATTATTCCGCGTGCTGAAGCGCATCATGGATGTGGTCGGCAGCGCGCTGGCGCTGCTGTTTTTCTTGCCCGCTTTTCTGGCGATTGCCGCCGCCATCAAAGCCACTTCGAAGGGGCCGGTTTTCTTCCGGCAACGCCGCATCGGCCAGCATGGAAAATCATTTGTCTTCCTGAAATTCCGCTCCATGCAGGTGAACAATGACGCTGCGGTTCATAAAGAATATGTCCAGAAGCTGATTGCCGGAAAGGCCGAGAAGCAGCCCTCGAATGGCAACGGTGAAGGCGTCTACAAGCTGACGAAAGATCCCCGCGTCACCCGCGTCGGATCATTTCTGCGAAAAACCAGCATGGATGAACTTCCACAGTTCATCAATGTTTTGAAGGGTGAAATGTCGCTGGTCGGCCCCCGTCCTCCGGTTCCCTATGAAGTGGAGGCCTACGATATCTGGCA
>JBAVQD010000238.1:0-9274 GCA_049693675.1 Candidatus Sulfotelmatobacter sp.
GACTGCGCCCACCATGCAAAAGCCACCCGCCGCAAGCATGACTCCGCATAGGCAGTCGAAGCCGATCCAGAGACCCCAGGGGAACTGATCACTCATGTTCGACACAGCGCCCAAGCCGCGGAAATAGCGAATAAAAGAGGAGTAGAGGCCCAGGCCCATGATCACAATGAAAACGACTCTCCAGAAAGTCAGCTTGATTTTCATCGTGCGCTCCCGTTCTTCTTTTCTTCTTTTTCTTGCGCCTCGGCGGCGGCTACTTCCTCACGGCGATGCGATATCCAGTAAATGCCTCCCAGCACTAATGACCACACTGGAATAAAGTCTGGAATTTTCTCCATCACTCGGCCGGTGTACTCCGGCATCGGCGTGTTGCCGATTTTTTCCGAGGCGGGATAGCCATACTCTTCCACTTTCAGGCTGGAAAGAATGAGTACACAGGTTCCGCCAACTTCGTTGAGGCCATAAATGCGCGGTAAGTAGGTGGTTGGATTCAGGCGGATGCGCTCTTTTGCTTCCTGAATGAGATCATCACGGTCGCCAAACTTTGTGGCGCCGGTGGGACAGATCTCGGCACAGGCCGTCTGCTTGCCGACTACCACGCGATCCGGGCACATAATGCATTTACGAACCCGCGGATTCAGCGACCCCCACTCGTACTTGGGCTGGGCAAATGCGCACGCCACCATGCAATAGCGGCAGCCAATACACTTCCAGACGTCATACACGACGGGCCCTTCCTTTGTCTTATGGAAGGCGCCGACGGGACAAACTGAAGCGCAAGCGGGATGCTCACAGTGCATGCAGAGACGGCGCATGAACTTGTCGTCTTTGGTCATGACGACCGTATATTTATGTGCGGACTGCACCGACTCCGCCGCTACCGCATCGTTGTAGGGCAAGTTGTTCTGCTGCGCGCAGGCGCTTTCGCACTGTTTGCAGCCGATGCACATGGTCGCGTCGTATAGCAGGGCTTTACTCATGGAGATTGCTCCTCGCCTCTCCTGGGTAGGGCTTCCGTTCCAGCGAAGTGAGGTAGGCAACAAACGTGCGCTGTCTCCGAACGGAGTTAGGTAACGCAAAGAAAATCTCTGACCTCTTGCGGAGCAAGAAAGGTCCGGGTCCGAAGTGGTGAACATCCGGACCCGGACGGGCTGTTCCCTGTGGCAAGCAAAGAGAGGGCGAGTTCCCTGGCAGGACAACGAATCGGCAGGTTTGTACTCGCTTCCGCCGAATTAAACCAGGCATGTTCATACCGCCCTCTCGCCTTCCACGACCGCTATCGGCGATTTGCGACAACGGCGGCGCGCAAAAAGGAACAGCCAATAACCACCATCAGCACCTACTTCTGCAGGGTGCGAATGTAGGTCACGATCATTTTCACTTGATCAGGGGCCAGACTCTTCACGTTTCCGGGATGCTTGGCCGTTGTAGCGATTGATTTGGTCAGGACGTCGTCCGAGGTTTTCTTGACATCTTCCGAAACCAGGCTCGGAATTTTAGCTGCCGGCTTGCCGGTTGCATCCGCGCCGTGGCACATTGCACATTTTGCTTTGTAGAGGCTCGCCCCATCGTCAGCGGCCCATGACAGATTAGGAATCAGAATGAACAGGGCTACGGCAATTGTCATTACCAGCATCACCAGTTTCGTTGTCTTCATGATTTCGTTCTCTCCTAGTTAAAATTTGCAATCTATGAAGGCAGCGATGATGAACGCAAAAAGAGCGCTCCCAAAGCATGTAAGAATTCAGCAACGGCTTCGCTGCCTAGTTGAGATTTTCAACGGTGAGCGGAATAGGCGCAGTGACCCGGATCACCCAAACTCGTGACTCAGAGCCGCGGGATGAAGGCTCAATGACATAGACGCGCTGCATTTTGCAGCGGCTTCACGGGAGCGCTGGAACGAGCCTTTCCTAATGGTCTTTCGGATGGCGATAAAAATAAAAATCCCGCCCGCTGGCGCGCGGGCGAGGAGGTTACCGGGTATGTCTTAATTCCGGCTCCCGATCTACCACCAAATCGGGATGCAGGCGACGAAATGTAGCGGCAACGTGGCAATTCCAGCAAACTGGATGGTGCGTGGAAAAGACTTCAGGAAGCTGCTCCGGCCGCAACTCTTTCCACTCGACGGTCTGGTGATCAGGGCCCAGCAACCCTGGGGCGCGATCCAGATGATGAAGTTCGCCGAAAGCCTTGTGACAAATCGCGCAGTCCTTGCCCTGATACCACTGCGAAACCACGTTCCAGACCAGACAGTTCTCGGGATCTGCTTCGATCTGCTGCAGACAATCCTGACCACAATTTTCTCGCTCCGGCCACCGCGAGCATTCTTTCAGATGCAATACGGGTTCGGAGAGGAAAGCACTTGCCGCAGCCTCACCGGCCGCGACATCCACAGCTACGGTCTTGTGAGTTTCCGGGCAGGTGACGAGGCGCTTGCCTCGGTAAGCGAAATAGGCCCTCATGGCTGGAATAGCCCGGAAGATAAACAGCCCGACTGCGATTGCCAGGATGACAATCGCTATCAAAATGATTCCTGTCATAAGTCACCTCAGCGGCGGCGGCGAACTTTTTGTCTCGTTCCTGGATGGTTACCCCATCCCGAGACTCAGTGTGCCGCAAATGGCCCGAGTGATCCGCACTTCTATGCGCGGATCGTCAGGACCGGACAGGTCGCATGTGCTACGACGTGGTGAACAGTGGACCAGGGCAAGTGGCTCATGCCGTCGACGCGATGCGCTCCCAGCACTAGCAGATCTGCGCTTTGTTCCGCTGCCTTGTTCACAATGCAGCGCCAAGCGGAGCCGAATTCGACCAGAACTTCGGGCGCATACGCCAGTGAGGCTGTGGGAATTTCTTCTCGCAGCTTGCGGATCTCATCGTCCACCGGCTTGGAGAGAATTCCCAGCCTGGAGTCACCCTCAACTACATGAATCAGAGTCAATCGAGATTGGAATTGCGCAGCCAGCGAAAAAGCGGTTGGCGCAACTCTCAGTGACTCAGCGGTAAGGTTCGTGGCATAGAGGATATGACGCAACTCGAATTCAACAGGAGCTGGCCCGCTCGCGGAAAATTCCGGCAGCTTGGCAGGACCGCAGATTCCGGGCCCGACGGTGAGCACCGGACACGGGGCGTGCCGCAAAATATCTTCAGCCACCGAACCCAGCAGAAACTTTCCTATTCCGCCGCGACCGCGCGTTCCTACGACGATCAGGTCAATTCCATTTTCTGCAATGATGGGACTGAGCTTGTCCCAGACTTCCCCGTGCCGTACGTAAGTGCGCGTCGGAGTATCTCTCCAGCGAGCGGCGATCTGATCGACTTTCTGCTGCGCCAAGCTGCGCGCGTCCTCGTATAGAACTTCGAAACTAGCGTTGTCGGCTCCGCCCGTCATGAGCATCAAGGTTGAATCGGAAAAAACATGGGCTACGTGCAATGTGCTGCCGAACTTGCGGCAGATCGCGGTCGCGTAGGGAAAGGCCGCCTCGGACGTATCTGAAAAGTCTGTGGCGTAGAGCACATTCTTAACGGCGATCGCGGCGGGTTGCTTCCTGGTTTCTAATTCTTGGGTTAGTTCCAGGACTGTCATATAGCACCTCCGTCACCAGTTTCAGACTTACACATCGACTCGATTTCGGCTGTGACTATCGTCACTTTTTTATGTGATGGTAGATACTCCAACGCAGGATGCGTTGGTAGCTTTCGGGAATAGTGAACCAACCGAAGCAGTCGATGGTTTCAGCTGGTCACGACTGCACGCTCTTGCAGAGTCAAAGCCTCGAACTGTTCCTGGTAGCCGAGTGCTGCGAAATAAATCGCGTGATCGAAAAACTGCTCCAGCATCTGCAGCAGTTCCAGCTCTCCCATGATCTCCACCGCGCGGTCCGCAACCGCTTCGCTCTTCAGGAAATCCCAGAGATTCTCCTTGGTAAGGATGATCACATGGATAACTTCCGCCAGTGGTACCTTCTGCTGTGCCCTTCGCGCCCCGATCTCCCGATAACGCGTTTCAATATCCACTAGGTTCTTTCCCAGCAGCCAATCACCTAAATGACGGTATATCTCGTACACGCGTTCGCGTAATTCGCGCGTGGGAATGGTGCGGAAGCAATTCACATCAGGGGACCAGAACACTTTCTTCTCCAACCCTGCAGCCAGCGTGTCAGCATGGGTTTCAATCAGTCGTACTAACCTATAGGAAAACATCATGATCAACCCCCCTGTAACTTCCAGACTGATGGGCCGAGCCTGGCCGCCCTCGATTATTCCGGTCGGCTCTCGGATCTCATCGCACGGTTTGAGTTCCCTCAATTGGTTAGAAGGAAAATGACCGTTACGGTCGTTTCCACTTCAACGGGTTGCCCGTTTAACAAATAGGGACGGTAACGCCAGTGTTTGACCGCATCAATGGCTGCCGGCACTAACATCGGATGTCCGCTGACCAATTGCAAATCCTGGATTACGCCCTCTTTGTTGATGATGGCCTTGAGGACGACATTGCCTTGTATTCGGGCGGCCTTGGCGATGGTTGGATATGTCGGCTCGGTTTTCTGGATCAAAAGACCACTGGTTACTCCCTGGGAGATGCGTACGCGCTGCGGCACCACCGGCTGCAACTTGGGTAGGAACGCCGTATTCTGAGTAGCGCTGACGATGCCTCCAATCACTCCTCCCAGCTGACCGCCGGGAATCCCGCCCGGTACGCCACCTACCACTCCACCGGTGTCAGGCATCAGCGGCGCCTCTTCTTCTCGGATCATTTGTACTTTCTCGGGAATTTTGGTTGGCGTACGGAGTTGGCCTCCCGTGAGAAGGTCGCTCTGAATCTGCTTCATGATTCTGGCAGCTTGCGCTGCTGGCGGTGGTGGCGGCGGCGGTGGCGGCGGAGCCACCAGAAACGTCAGCAATTGCGACTTCGGCAATTCCTGCGTGAAATAAAGCGGCAATAAGAGCAGCACTCCCAACATTGCGCACTGCAAAATGAATGATACGACTGTTGCCCAGGTCTGCCGGTTATGTTGGCCTTCGTATCGCAGCAAGCTGTCTGAGAATAAGGGGCGGACCTGTGCTGGAGCCGTCATCAGGCGCTCCAGGGAGGAGTCAGACACTCTTTGTTGCTGTGCCTTAGGAGCTTCCTTGAGTTCCTTTCCCGGGATCTCGATAGTGCCCTTCATAGCGAATTTCCCCCAGTGCCCTCAGCAGTTCGATTTCCGGTTATCTCCTCGACCGCGGGGCACTCCCAACCTCGTATTGATTTTCGGCCAGAATCGCGGGAAAGGCCATGACCAGTAGCACAACTGCGTGTGATTAGGATCACTCACCACAGCGACGCTGCTTAACCGGCTTTGCGTTGTGAGTCGCGGTATGGCAATCAATGAGCACCGCAACGCCTACTGGCGGCAGCTACGCCGACGCCCAGTTTCGGCGCTCGAGAAAAGTCGGCGGTTCATAGGTGCATCCTGCGAGCAGACGTTTCTGCTCCCGGCGTGTCGACCACAAGAGGATCGGGCCCAGCGATGCCGCAGTGAGGCGCGCCACGACGGGAAATTCTTTTTCGACTTGGCGGCGCAGATCGTGAATTTTTTCGCTCACGTCTTGATTGACTTTCTTGAATTCCCGCTCCATTACCCACAGCGCGGCGTTGTAGGCGCTGCTGAGCTTTTTCACTTCCCGCGTAAACCGCTCACGAACGCGAGCATCGGGATGGTTCTTATAGCGTTGCCAACCCTGCAGCATGGTTTGGCACAGGCGATAAAGACTGGGTCCATTCCTTTCGAAGTCGCGCCAGAAGGCCCAATCCAGGAACCGCTTCGAATCCTCGCGCGAAATGGCGCCGTGCTGGAAATTGAATTTGAATTGCCCATGGATGTCGGCGTACTCGACATCCGTCAGCAGACGGCCCTGTTCGGCCATTTCCTGGTAAAGCGGCGTGCCGGGTACTGGGGTGTAGAGCATGAACTGATGGAAGTCGGTCTGGTATTCGACTGCGGATTCGATTTCGTTGACGATGTTGTCTGGGGTATGGTGCTCCAGTCCAATGATGGTCGAGCCCTGCACTCGTATGCCGTGCTGGCGCAGTTCTTTCGTGAGTTGCGTAACGTCGTGACCTTGCAACTTACCGTAATTCGACCGAGGAGACTCCAACCCCATCCATACCCAGGAAACGCCGAGTTCCACCAGTTCCAGCATGGTGTATTTTCGAATGGCATTGGCAGAAGCAAAGACGGAAAGCTCCCAACTCTTACCCGCCTGCTTCATGCGCTCCAGTAATTGCATCGTGCGGGTGCGATGAAGCAGAAAATTCTCATCCATCACAAAAAAAGAATTTACTTTGAGCTCTTTTTCAATTCCACACATTACGTCGAACAATTCGTCGCCGGTCTCATAAAAGTTAACGAACTTTCCCTTCCCGCCGAAAAAAGCAGAAGTCGTACAGAAGTTGCATCCCATAGGGCAGCCCACGGAAGGGATGATGGTTGCTGCCGTCCCACCTTCCCGCTGCGGAAGACGCACGCCCATGATGCGTGTCTGCAAGCCGGAAACGATGGCGGGATGGCGAATCGGCGCGCTCTCATCTTCACCCAGGTAACGGCGCATCCAGGAGATGCCTTCGCCGCGAACGATGTGGTCGGCATCGATCATCGCTTCCAGACCGGGAGTGGCGGCCACGTGTCCACCCACCACGATTACCGAATCCGGTGATAACTTTCGTACCAGCCGGCACATTTCCCGGACCTTCAGAACATTCACGATGATGGAGGAGATGCCGACGATATCGTAGTGGTTCTTGGTCAATTCACGAGCGAAAGCTTCGCGCGTGGGAAAATCCAGAAGGCTGCAGGGCGCCGAAATATTTTCCTGAATCATCATGAGTCCCCAGGAGCGGTGAAACATGCGCAATGAGAAGCTGCCCTGGGCGCGGGTAACCTGATTGTGATAGAGCTCCATCGGATTGATGGCGCGGCTGCCAAATTCGTCGTCTTGTGCGTATGGTCCGAAGACGGAACTGAGCAGAATGCGAGCATGACTTCCCTTAGGATGAATTTCCATATGATTAATAGGAGAGTAACTCGCCGGAAGAAAGTTTGCGGTGATCCCTGATACATTACGAAACTATTACATGCGAGTGATCTTCATAAAAGGCTCGTTGCTTCCTTGCGCTCGCCCGCTTCCCGCCCATCTGTGAATTTGCAGTGAACTCCTCGAGGGGCGCGAGCGGCTAGTTCTCTTCAGGGACATGGGCTATGATTTCAGCTCCATTCGCGGATATGAAATATTCAAAATTTGTGGTGGTCGTGTGGCTCTCGATTTTCGCTCCATCGCCCGGTAACGCGTCGGGTGGCGCCCAGCCCTCCGGCTCAGGCAGTCAGACAATTTCCTCCGCCGACGACTTTGACTGGCGCGAGATCGTTCCCTATCTTTTTTCTGCGTCCGCTCTACCCGGAGAACAAGGAATTAAGACGGTGCTGGAAAACTCCCGGGTGCTTCGCTCCTATGTCGTGAATGAAATTCGAGCAGAGTGCAATCCGGATAAGGGCCGGTGCGCGGCAAAACGCGAGGGATTTACGTTAGAGGGAGAAGTCCACAAGCGAATCGACGCGATCGTGGAGGAAGAGATCTTCCATCAAAAAACGATGGAAGGCGTCGACTACTCATTGGCCGGCCAGCGTTTTCCTTTTTCCGAGATCGCAGCCTTTAAGAGCGAGAAGCACGCGGACGCGCACTACATGCTCGCGCTGACCGACCGCAGCTACACCGCAGCGCAGGTGCAAGCGAAATACGGCGCACCGTACGATACCGATATCTTTCAGGTGTATAGCGTTTTTAAGTACCGGCTTAATAGTCCGGACTACACGAGCAAAGCAATATTTGAAATCGATCCCGTCGATGGCGCAGTGCTAAAGATAGCCATCAGCCTGAAGGCGAGAAAATCCAAGCATCCGTCGCGCTGACAAACAGTTCGAGCTTAAATCCAGGTTAATCCGCTTTGCGCCAGGTTGAGTCTGGATCGTATTTGGTCATGGCTTTCGCGATCGCGGCGGTTTTGGGGCCGAGATCTTTTTCGTAGACAATTCCATCCTGATCGACGATGAAGGTCATCACGCCGGATGACCGGTACTGTGCCGGATACGCGACGAAGGCGAAACCGCGGGTCATCTTTCCATCGGCGATGTAGCTGTGTGCGCCGCCCGGGGCTTTGGCTCCCTGAGCTTTCAGGACGCGGAAGTAATATCCCTGAAACGGTTCCAGATTTCGATCTGGAGGCTGCGGATAGCCTTCAATGGCGGCCACCGCGACCAGGGGACCGATTGGGCTGTTGGTCTCACCGGAAGTGGTCTCCCAGTACAGGCCATTTTGCTTGCCGGGATCGCTGAAGAATTTCTTTGCGTACTGGCGATCGGTTTCGCCATCGTGAGGCTGGGAATAATATTCTTTTTCCGCGTCGACCAATCCACCGCAAGTTTGAATTACTGCCAGCTCGTTCTTTCCGACCCTTCGATAGAGAATTTCCTGCTTACCGGCTGCAGTGTCGAAATACCAGGAGCTTCCCTTGTGAACAAGTGGAATTGGAGTTGGCCAGTTTTCGGCACCGATGTAGAGCGTGGTGGTGCCATCCGGTTCCATCACCAGGCGACGCATCTGCTGGTATTTTTTCAGGAACTCAGCGCGATTGTTCTGATCTTCGGCATCGTCGCCGGAGGAGACGATACTTTTGGCGTTCGGTCCCAAGACCTTTAGCAACGACTGTTGATCGTTGTTCGTCACGGCATTCTTCATGGCGGTGACAAGCGCCTGACTGGCTTGCTCTGCCGATGAAAACGTTTGCTGGCCGGTTTGCGGTGCATCGAAATGCCGGGCCATCGAGGTTTGCGCGGCAGTCGCGGGCTTTTGCGCGTCTGATTGGCCTGCCGCCAAGTTTGCAGAGAATGCTAAAGCGGCAATAGCAGTAACGGCAAAGACATCACCAATGCCGACGAAGTGTCTTTTCGAATCGCTCTTTTTTAATTTCATACTCAGTTCCTTTCTGCGACTTTGCGCCATGGTCGATGTTCCAGCGCGGGCTTAGCGCCTGCCGCCGCCTCCGTGTCCACCGCCACCACCGTGCACCCCACCACCACCGCCATGAACTCCTCCACCAAAGCTCGATCTACCGCGTGAAGAAAAGCCGCGGGTTTCGCCACCGCGACTTATTCCTCCAAAAGCGCCGGGACGTGCACCAGCGGCCCCGCGATTACCGGCAAAGCCTCGGGCACCCGGTGCGCCGCGTCCACCGCCG
>JBAVQD010000239.1:0-1931 GCA_049693675.1 Candidatus Sulfotelmatobacter sp.
GGGTACCTACGATCCGGAACTCAACACTCTGTATTGGACAACCAGCAATCCTGCACCTGACTTCGTGGGAGATTCCCGCCCCGGCGACGACCTCTATACGGATTGCGTTCTCGCACTCAACCCCGATACGGGAGAGTTGAAATGGTACTTCCAGTTCACTCCTCACGACCTGTTTGACTACGATGCAAATGAAACTCCAGTGCTGGCGGATGTAGAGCAGAGCGGCGGAGCGGTCCAGCGATTGCTCATTCAGGCCAACCGCAATGGCTTTTTCTATGTACTCGACCGGGTCAATGGCAAGTTCATTCAAGCGACTCCTTTCGTGGAAAAATTGAATTGGGCCAAGGCCATCGATAAATCTGGCCGGCCCATTGTTTCTGGCCGAATCCCGACCGCAGAAGGCACTCTTATCTGTCCTGGCATCAATGGGGCGACGAATTGGTTTTCGCCTTCTTACAATCCCGAGACAAAGTTGTTCTATGTAATGGCTCTCGAAACCTGCAATCAATACTTCGCAAATCCCAAGCCGTTTGCACCAGGACAGACGTACTACGACACTGGCACAAAGCTTCCGCCCGATGAGCATGCGCAGAAAATTCTGCTGGCTCTTTCGGTCGCGGATGGAAAGCCGGTTTGGCGTTATCCGCAAACGGGCCAGGGGCGCTCATGGGGTGGAACTTTAAGCACCGCTGGTGGATTGGTATTTTTTGGAGATGACAACGGAGCGCTCGAAGCAGTGGATGCAGCGAACGGTCATGCACTCTGGCATTTCAATACGGGCCAGGAAGTGCGAGCTTCTCCGATGACTTACGCAGTGGACGGAGTTCAATACGTGGCAGTCGCGGCGGGCAGCGACATTTTCAGCTTCATGCTGCCTTGAGAAATGCGTTACAGAACCTTGCCCACAAAGTTTTATGAGGCGAGTCGACGATACGCTGATCTAACTCTTCGAGGTGCACCATGCGATTGAAACCCTTCCTGCTGGACATGTGGCTGGACACTTACGAGCACAATATCGAATTCAACCTGGCGGCGAGCGAAGGACCGCGCTGGACCCTGAATGAGATCTTAGACCTCGCCGGTGAGGAGGAGCGAGAGCGCTTCCTGAATCACAATTTGCGCTACAGTCGCCCGGCGGGCGCCGAGGGTTTACGCGCAGCCATCGCCGAGATGCAGGGTGTGGATGTCGCAACCGTCCAGGTCGTAACCGGCGCCTCTGAGGCGCTGCTCATTCTGTTCTGGCTGGCCGCCGAGCCTGAAGCCAACGTCGTCCTGCCTCAACCCGGTTACCCGCCTTTTTCTGCTTTACCCGAATCGCTTGGGATCGAGATTCGCAACTACGCGGTTCGCAAGGACAACAACTTCCGCATCGATCTTGATGAGATCAAGCAACTGGTGGATCGAAATACCAAGCTGGTCCTGATCAACAGTCCCCACAATCCCACTGGTGCAACCGTTAGCGACGCGGAACTCGACGATCTGCACCAGTTCACCGCGTCTCGTGAAATTCAACTGGTGAGCGATGAGGTCTACCACCCCATCTATCATCCTAGTAACGGCGGACAGGCGACGAAATCGGCTTCCCGTCTGCCGCATGCGACGGTCATCCATGATTTTTCGAAAGCTTTCCCGTTATCCGGGGGTGCGGACAGGTTGGATGATCGAGCACGATGCCAAACGCCGCGAGCGTTACTGGAATGCGCGCACCATTTTTTCCATTTCCAACAATACTGCCGGAGAAATGCTGGCGGAGATTGCGATGCGCCACCGGAACATTGTCCTCGGTAGAACGCAGGAAACCGCAACTCGGAATCTTCGACAGCTTGCTTCTTTCATGTCCGAGCAACAAGAGACACTGGGTTGGATTCCTCCACGTGGAGGAGTGACCGCTTTCCCGTGGCTGATCAGTGGAGAGAACAGCCGCGCTTTTT
>JBAVQD010000240.1:0-14276 GCA_049693675.1 Candidatus Sulfotelmatobacter sp.
ACCAGGAACACCTATTTAAGCCTCAGAACCCATCTTTTGACGACGACGTTCTTTCCGACTTCAGTTCCCGCAACAGCAATCGCACCAGCATCCCGTCGAAGCCGGTGCCGCTCATCTTCGCCAGTTCGTCGAGCGCCTGTTCAGGAGTGCGCGCCGCTGCGATCGATTGTTCGGTGAGCATGTTGGCGTAGGCATCGGCGAGCGCGATGATGCGCGCCCATAGCGGGATCTGTTCGCCCTTTGCGCCATCGGGATAGCCCGTGCCATCGAAGCGCTGGTGATGATGCTCGATCGCCTGCCGCATCATGCCGCTGTGCGGCAAGAATCCGGCGATTTCGGCGCCGACGCGCGCGTGCATTCGCACCAGAAAAAATTCATCGTCGGTGAGCGGGCCGGGCTTATTCAGGATGCGTTCCGGCACAAAGATTTTTCCCACGTCGTGAATGCGGGCGGCGTAAACCAGATCGCTGGTTTCCTCCGGAGGCAACTGCAGCGCCCGAGCGACAATTTCCGTGTACCGCGCGACGAGATCGCCGTGGCCGGAGGTGCGCAGCTCGCGCGATTCCGCCGCCCGGCTGAGCACTTCAATCGACTCCTTCAGCAGCGGCACATTGCAATCTTCTTCGCCGCCGCAAAACTTCACCAGCATGGAACCAAGTTCTTCCAGATGCTCCGGCCCGTTATGCTCGCGCTGCAAAAATCCTTCGATGTAAGTGGATATCTGCTGCCGCTGCGCAGCAAATTCCTCGCCGCCGGTAAATTCCTGCGCCGCCGATACCCGGTTTCCCCCCGAGCGTTTCGAGACATACATGCCTGCGTCCGCCACGCGAATGATGTCTTCAATGGAAAACCCGTGCATCGGAAAACTGGCCACGCCAAAGCTGCCGGTGATGTGATGCTCGCTGAGCATGGGGTCGGTGGTGATCCACTGGCGCAGGCGCTCGGCCAGAACCTCCGCCTGCTCCGGCCCGGTTTCAGGCATCAGGATGATGAACTCGTCCCCGCCGTAACGCGCCACCACATTCGACTGGCGTGATTTTTGTTCGAGCAGTCGCCCCACGCGGGCCAGCACCAGATCGCCCTCGAAGTGGCCCATGGTGTCGTTCACTTCCTTGAATTTGTCGAGATCGATTAGCACCACGGAGAACGCTCTACCCGAACGCGAAGCGCGTTTCCACTCGGCCGATAAAGCCTCCCAGAAGAAGCGGCGGGTTTTAATTCCGGTCAGGCCATCGGTGATCGATTGCTGTTGCAGCTTCTGAAAAACAAAAGCATTGTGCAAAGCCGTGGCCAGCAAATCCGCCAGCGTGTTGAGAATCAGAACGTCCTGCGGGAAGAAGGCGCTCTCCCGGCGGCTTTCAATATTCAACGCGCCCAGCAAAGTTTCGCCATAGGTAATCGGAATGCACAGCACTGACCGCGACTCGGGCAGAATCGCACCCATCTGGCCTTCCACGCCATTCTGCACCAGCGCCCGCTCGCCCGTGCGCGCCACGCGCCCGAGAATGCCGATGCCCAGCGGAATCCGCCTGCCCATAGCATGTGCGGTCGCGCCTGCCTCCGCTTTAATCTCGATCTCCTTCGTGCCGTAATCGAGCAGGCCGATACCAATGTGATCAAAGCTGAAATTCTTTTGGATCTCTCCCACAATCTGACCGAGCATATGCACCGGATCGTCGCTCGAGATTGCGGTGCGCGAAATGTTGTTCAGGAATGCCAGTTGCCGTGAGCGCCGTTGTTCTTCGGCGAACAATCGCGCATTTTCCACGGCAACCGATACCTGCCCCGCCGCCGTCACCATCACGTCGAGATCGCGCTGCTCGAAGACGTATTCCCGCATCTTGCTCATTGCGACCATTACTCCGGCCGGCTTGCCGCTCAACAGAATCGGCGCGGCGCAAAGACACTTGGCGGGCTGCTCGGGACGGAAAGTGATGCCCAACCGCGCCCGCGTTTTCTCCACCTCGGAACGAATCAGCAAAGGCTGCCCGGTTCGAATCACATATTCGGTGAAGGCGTTATCCAGTTTGCGTTTTCGCTTGGGCAGTACGAGATCATCCTCTACTTCCAGCTCGAAATAGATTTCATCCCCTGACTGGAAGGCAATGTAGAAATTGCTGTTGTTGAAAATCTGTCCCAGCTCGGCGTGGATGGTGCGCAGCACTTCGTCCTGATCGAGTCGCGAACTGATCGCCTGCCCGATCTCCGTGAGCAGTTCATATTCCTGAGTTCTGCGATGAGCGTCGTGCGCGATGAGATAGTTTTCCAGAGTCAGTCCGAGTTGCAAGGCCAGGCCCACCATAAGACGCGGACCCGATGTGCCAAACGCTTCGCGCTGGGCGTGAGGAAAAAGAATCACGCCGAATGCATGTTCCCGAGTCTGCAGGCTTACCGCAGTCAGATTGCGGATCTGCGCTTTTTCCAGCGCATCCTTGAAGCCGGCGAAGGTGCCGACCGACCCAACCGGCAGCGGCTCCGACATGTGGCTAATGTCGCGAACCGTGAAGAGCCCTCCCTGGCGGTGCGCGCGATCGCAGATATATTCTCCGGCGCCACTGCTGGTAAGAACTTCCAGAAATTCGGCAGAAAATCCGCGCTGCACCGAAGGCAGCAAACCACGCCAGCGCTCCGCTACGTAGATGACCGCGCGCCGGGCGGAGAGCGCACCGGCCAGCCGTTCCAGGGCGGACTGCATGCTGGGCAGCAAATCGTCGGCGGAAAGAAGCCGCCGCGGATCAGCGCCCAGCGTCGATAGCGCCAGAGTATTTTCCTGTACGGCGTTGCGCTCATTCTCGAACAGCACCATCACCATGGCGATGCCCAGCAGCATCTGCGGAATCGGCCCTAAGACCTGGCCCACGCTGCCAAACATCTCCATGCTGGGGCTGCCAGACTGCACTGCGGCCATCAGCACCGCCCAGAGCGCGAGCGAAATGGCCAGGATTCTGAAAGCCGCAGATCCCCGGCGGTAAGCGTGAAGATAAAAAACTGCCGAACAATACAGCAGCACCGCGCTCAAGAAAATAACAGTCAGGCTCGGCGGACGCTGGTCTGGCGGCAGCGGACCGGATAATAAAAGAGTCCGCAAATCGATGGCGGCGAACGCGGTTCCGGTAAGAGCCAATGCCCCGTCGTACCAGCGAAAGCGGAAAGCGGTCCGCGTGAGCCGCGTGGAAACGAAGATGCTCACTCCCATGGCTACCGAAAACAAGGAACTCGCAAAGAACGCGGCGAGCGCGGGAGGCCGGTAATACCGAACTGCATCCAGCGCGTAATGGATGGAATAGCAGGCCCATGCGATTTGCCAGGCGCGAAAGTAAAGTTGCTGGCTCTGTTGATAGAGATAATAAAAAAGCAGGCACAGTAACAAAGCGACAACGCCGGGAATAATAACGATGCTGGTAGAAATACTGTTCATGGGGTCCGGCTAAGATTTCCGTTGAATTGCCTTGGTGTCACCAGGAGAAGACAGTGATTAATGTTTTCACATCGACGGGACGAACACAACAAGATTTAAGTACAATGCCCATCCTGGGGCACTCGGGCGAACTATTTAGCCTGAAGGCATCTATCTCATTGGCTTGACGATACTTTTCTCCTCCCCATACCATCAGAGTCTAGCCACTTATGCCCGAAATTGTCGGTCCCGCATTCACCAAGCCGCGTGTCCGTTTCGCGCCGTCGCCTACCGGATTTCTTCATGTAGGGAGCGCCCGCACCTTCATTTTCAACTGGCTCTATGCCCGCCACAATGCCGGCACCATGATTCTCCGCCTCGACGATACTGACGTCGAGCGCAATACCCAGGCCTCGGTTGACTCCATTTTCGAGGGACTGAAATGGTTAAATTTGAGCTGGGACGAAGAATACAAGCAGTCCGAGCGTTTGGAGTTGCACCGGAAAACGGCCTGGGCGATTTTCGAAAAAGGCCTTGCCTACCGTGACTTCACTCCTGCGCACACCGGAGACGCGGAAAAATCCGGCGCGCAGGGAACCTGGCTATTCAATCCCGGGGCGCGCGAACTTTCGCGAAAGGAGAGCGATCGCCGCGCCGCTGCGGAGGAGCCATTCGCCCTGCGTTTTCGGGTTCCGCGCGAGAGCGGACAGTTGGTGCGATTTACCGATGCGGTCTACGGAGAACAAGTAAAAGCCGCTGCCGACATTGAAGATTTTGCTCTGCTCCGCTCGGATGGCATGCCCACATATCATCTTGCGTCCTGCGCCGACGACGCCGACCTGCGCATCTCCCACATCATTCGCGGCCAGGACCACCTCTCGAACACTTACAAACATGTTCTGATCTTCGAGGCTGCGGGCTTTGTGCCGCCGCAGTTTGCTCACCTGCCGCTGCTGGTTGCGCCCGATGGAACGAAGCTTTCCAAGCGAAGGCATGGTCCAGTTGTCAGCGTGACCACCTATCGCGACGCCGGATTTCTTTCCGAAGCCTTCATCAACTTTCTATGCCTGCTCGGCTGGTCGCCCAAGAATGACCGCGAGAATATGTCCTTGCAAGAACTCACAGATATCTTCTCGCTCGAAGGCATCAACCGCTCGAATGCCGTAGTGAACTTCAAAGAATCGACTACTCCCCCGAACCCTGTCATTCCGACTCTGAGCGAAGCTCAAGGAAGGAACCTGCTTTCTCCGTCCGAAGACACCTTCGATCCCAAAGCACTCTGGCTGAATGCCGAACACATTCGCGCCCTATCCGTGGAAGAATTAAGCGCGAATCTTCTGCCCATCGTGCGTGATGCCGGCTTCAAGGTCACGCCGGAAAAAATGTTGCGCGTCACACCGCTGATTCGCGAGCGCATCAAGTTGCTGCGCGACGTCCTCACGGCCGCAGACTTTTTCTTTGTCGACCAACTGCCGCCGTATGATCCGGCTGAACTCATCCCGCAAAAGGGCGACATGGCGACGGCTCTGAAAGTCCTTCAACGCGCGCAGGACGTTCTGGCCAAAGTCGAGTTTAAACATGATCCGCTGGACCAGGGTCTGCGCGCCGCCGCGCAGGAGTTGGGAGTGAAAGCCGGGCAGATGTTTCAGCCCATCCGCGTAGCGGTTTGCGGTCGCAAGAACGCCCCACCTTTATTTGAAACACTGGAAGTCCTGGGCAGGGAAACGACGCTTCAGCGAATCGAACAAGCTCTGCAAAAGCTCACCTAGGTTTTCATGGAGCCCCGGACGCCCTCGTCCCGGGGGGGCGGCGCCAAATCGTATTCGCCCAAGTTCGTGCTGCCGCCCGGGCGGACGAAGGCGTCCGCCCCTCCACGAGCGATTCTCGCGCGCGGCTTGCGATAAGATTAAAGTGAATGAATCCATCGCATCCGCCAACTGAAGCTGGAGAAAAAGCTGTGGCTGCCTCGCCGTCGCCTGCGCCGTCGAACTTTGTCCGCGACATTATTCTCGAAGACCTCAAGACCAATAAGCACAACGGCCGTGTACAGACGCGCTTTCCTCCCGAGCCCAACGGCTATCTCCACATCGGGCACGCGAAAGCCATCTGCATTGACTTCGGCCTGGCCGACGAGTTCGGCGGACGTACCAACCTTCGCTTCGACGATACCAACCCCGAGAAGGAAGAAACGGAGTACGTCGAGTCCATCAAAGCGGATGTGAACTGGCTCGGCTTCCAGTGGGATGGGCTGTTCTATGCGTCCGATTATTTCGACCAGCTCTACGAATGGGCGATCAAGCTGATTAAGGATGGCAAAGCGTACGTCGATGATCTGACAGCCGATGAAATTCGCAAACATCGGGGCACGCTGACTGAGCCGGGAAAAGACAGTCCCTATCGCAACCGCTCGGTGGAAGAGAATCTGAATTTGTTCGAGCGTATGCGCGCCGGAGAATTCCCCGATGGATCGCGTGTTTTGCGGGCAAAAATCGACATGGCTTCGCCCAACCTCAACCTGCGCGATCCGGTGATGTACCGCATCCTGCACGCCGAGCATCATCGTACTGGAAACAAGTGGTGCATCTATCCGATGTACGACTATGCACATGGCGAGTCCGACTCTATCGAGCGGGTCACTCACTCTCTTTGCACACTAGAGTTTGAAGATCATCGCCCGCTCTACAACTGGTTCATCGAACAGTTGGGAATTTTTCCTTCGCGCCAGATCGAATTCGACCGGCTGAACTTAACCTACACGCTGCTGAGTAAGCGCAAGCTGCTGCAGTTGGTGCAGGAAGGCCGGGTGAGCGGATGGGACGATCCGCGCATGCCTACGCTCGGTGGGATTCGCCGGCGGGGATACACGCCGGAGGCGATTCGTAATTTTGTCGCGTCCATTGGCGTGTCGAAAACGACGGGTTCCATCGAACTGGCCATGCTTGAGCACTTCGTCCGCGAGGATCTCAACAAGAGCACCCCGCGCGTGATGGCGGTGCTGCGCCCGTTGAAAGTTGTGATCGACAATTATCCTGAGAACCAGGTCGAAGAGATGAACGCGGTGAACAATCCCGAGGACGCGAACGCGGGTACGCGCAAGGTTCCGTTTTCTCGGGTGCTCTATATCGAGCAGGATGACTTCCGCGAGAATCCGCCGAAAGGATATTTCCGCCTCTCGCCGGGACGTGAAGTGCGCCTTCGCTACGCCTACTTCATCACTTGCAAGAGTGTGGCGAAAAACGAAAACGGAGAAGTGGTGGAAGTGCATTGCACTTACGATCCCGCCTCGCGTGGCGGCAATTCGCCCGACGGACGCAAGGTGAAATCCACGATTCACTGGGTCTCGGCCGCGCATGCGATCGATGCCGAAGTTCGGATTTACGAGAGCTTGTTCACCAAAGAAAATCCGAACGAGGTGGAAGAAGGCCAGGATTTTACCGCGAACCTGAATCCGAATTCGCTCGAAGTAATAGCCTCCGCGAAGCTCGAACCTTCGCTGGCCAACGCTGCCATCGGTGGCCGGTATCAGTTTGAGCGGTTGGGATATTTCTGCGTCGATCCGGACTCGAAACCGGGGACGCCGGTTTTCAACCGCACCGTGGCGCTGAAGGATACCTGGGCGAAGGTTGAGAAGAAACAGGGGAAGGGGTGAGCCAGCAAAGGCTGTTATTTGTCGCGATCGATCCACTTCTTTCCCAGCCGGCCTTTAGCCGCCTGTCGCATCCATAAGTTAAGAAGCCGAGGCGAAACGCCTTACGTTTCCCGCCCTGCGAGGTCTAAAAGCGTTATGATTTCTCGTTCGCCGCGCAGTCTGTAAAGCTCTCGCGTGAACCTGCATATGACAATGACCGCTTTCCCTGGAGTTTTGTTCTTCGAGTTCTCGCGTACGGTTTTCTCGATGTGCACTGGAGGAATCGTACTTTTTCTGATTGGCTTATGGGCCGCGTGGGCGGACCTGATGCGAGTGCGACCACTGGAGAAGGTTGTCGCTTTGGGCAATCTGTGTTTCGCGATGCCTCTCGCCGTTTTCGGCGCGCTGCATCTTTCCGCCGCTCAGGGCCTTTCGGCGATGGTTCCCTCATATATGCCGTGGAAATTGTTTTGGGCATATTTCGTGGGCGTGGCGCTGATCGCCGCGTCGCTGAGCATCGCTACGAAGATTCTGGTGCAGTGGTCAGGTCTGCTGTTCGGCTGCATGATGTTTATTTTCGTGGCGACGATGGACCTGCCCGGAACGCTGGCCAAACCTCACGACCGGATCATCTGGACCCTACTGCTGCGCGAGTTGTCTTTTGGCTGCGGAGGCTGGGTTCTCGCCGGGACTGCGCTTGGCGCCAAAGATAGACGCAGAAGTATATTGATCACGATTGGCCGCATCGTGATCGGGATCGCCGCCATATTTTATGGCGTCGAGCACTTTATCTTTCCCCTCAATGTCCCGGGCGTTCCCCTGGAAAAATTCATGCCTGTCTGGATCCCAGGGCGCATGATCATCAGTTATCTCACCGGCGCGATCTTGCTGATTTGCGGC
Source organism: Candidatus Sulfotelmatobacter sp. (assembly GCA_049693675.1). Taxonomy (GTDB): domain Bacteria; phylum Acidobacteriota; class Terriglobia; order Terriglobales; family Acidobacteriaceae; genus Sulfotelmatobacter. Next base: position 7,926 of record JBAVQD010000240.1, read on the forward strand.
ACATGCATCCTGCTGGCAAAGAAAACGCGGATGGCAGCAACGTATCTTGGTGCGTGGATCGTGCTGCTGGTCATCTTTATCTATGGGCCAATCCTGGCCACGTCTCTCTTGGACCCGAGTACGGACGTGAAGGTCGAGGGCTTGAATTATTTTTTTGACACCTTGCTCTTCGCCGGTACGATACTCGCCGTCGCCAACGCGATGCCGCGCACGGATTCCTGACTGCTAGTCTTCCTGAGCGGAGTGAGAAAGCCGAGAGGCTAGTTATGAATATGCGGGCTCTGCGCCGGATTGGCGTGATGCGTGGGTGGTTCCTTCACCACTTTCACTTCAAAACTTACCGGCAAAGTTTTCGGAGGATAACAGGCGGCATTGTCGCAGGCTTGGTAGCGAAGCACGCCGTGCATCACATATTTTCCCGGCACGACTGAGTGCAGCGGATGCACGGCCACGGCGATGGTGAAGTCTCCGCTATAAACGCTTAGCTTTTCGTCTGGTGAAAATGGAAAACTCGCATCCTCTCCGGCAGGATATTCGATTTTTCCCAGGATGATGTCCGTCGGCAAGTCCATCTTCAACGCAGTCGGAATCAGAAATTCAGACTTCGGCGTATTCGAATTGATGTGGTATCCCGGAGGCACGCGGAAATTCAGATTCACCATGGTCGCCTGCGCCCGTTGCGCCGTGGTCAGCGGCACCGGAGCGATCGCAAGCGTTGGAGCTTTGCCCGGCACCTGCGCTACTGCGCTGACCGCAAGTAATAAAGTAGCAATCAGGAACAATGGCCACCAAGCCGATGTCCCACTCTTGCCCGGATAATTTGCCTGTTCGTTCATCTTGCAGACTGCCTGGATTCGCGCTGAATCAAAGATACTCCCCGAATAGTAGAACAACCGGGGCGCAAAGCCGCATTACCTCAGAGCAGGTCCGTTTTCGCGTGCGCCCAGTATCGACGGTTGGGGCATCGACGCCTGGCTGCTGGCTGGCCGTGTATCCAGCGCCTTCTTGATCGCATCCTCAATTTCAGCCTTGCCGCGTAGCCCCAGAATCTTGTCGACAATCCTGCCATCTCGTCCAATCAGAAAGCTCTCCGGCAAAGCCGGGACGCCGCCGTATTCATCGCCCACCGATTCCTTCCCAATCAGGATGGGATAGTTCACGCCCATATCCTTGGCGAACTTGCTGATGTCTTCTTTGCTGGCATCATCCATGGCGACGCCCACGATCTGAAAGCCTTGCGAGGCGTACTGATTTTGCAATTCAACAAACCACGGCATCTCGATTTTGCAGGGACCGCACCACGTCGCCCAGAAGTTGAGCAATACAGCTTTGCCACGAAAATCAGAGAGCCGCATGGTCTTGCCATCGAGCGATTGCAAAGTGAAATCCGGAGCAGGACTGGCCAGCGCCAGCCGCGGCGCAAACGAGGGCCCATTACGGCGCGCTGCGTGAAACCCAATGTACAGCATTAGCGCAACCGCGAAAGCTACAACCACAAGCGTGAGAGGACTGCGTTTCACAAGAGCACTCCATTCCAAACTTCAGACTACGCGGCATTTTCCAACCATCTTACAAAGCGAACCGGTTCAGAAACGAAAGCCAATTCGAGATCAGCGTAAATCTTCCCAGCACCAGCAAGACTCCCAGAGCGATCAGCAAGCCGCCGGAAGCCACTTCAACCGCATGCATGTGCGAGCGGAAGCGGCTATAAAATTTCAGAAAGCGCTCCACGCCCAGGGCCGTGAGCAAAAACGGCACGGCCAGCCCCAAAGAATAAATCGCCAGCAGAAACATTCCTTTCGATAACGTATCCTGGGCGGCAGCTAGCGTGAGAATACCGGCAAGAATCGGCCCGATGCACGGAGTCCAGCCGAACGCAAACGCGAACCCGATCACAAAAGCGCCAACCGGTGTGCTTCCGCCTTTCAACTCGTGCAGCCGCGTATCTGAATACAGCGCCTTGATCTTCAGAATACCCGTAAGGTGTAGCCCAAAGAGAATAATGACTACGCCCGCCACAATCGCCAGTGTGTGTTTGTACTGCGCTGCAATCTGGCCGATCTCCGTCGAGATAGCTCCAAGCGCGATAAACACTACGCTGAAGCCGAGAATGAATCCGACTGAGTTGGTCATCACCCGCCGCATCAATCGGCCTTGCGACGACTTCAGTTCATCCACGCCTGCGCCCGAAATGAGCGAAACGTAGCCCGGAACCAGCGGCAGCACGCAAGGCGACAGAAATGAAATCAGGCCTGCGAAAAAAGCGGCGATCGGAAGTGGAAGGCTCGACATGCGTCTTATTGTACCTGCAGAGTTCTTCGCATAGCATCTCTCTACGCATCAGACGATTGCCGCGGCAATTAGTTGCAGGATTTGTTGTGTATCGCTAGCGCGATTTTGTGGCCGGTTGTGCTGGAGGTTGAGTTACTTGCGGCACCTCAGGCCCGGGTTCCGCCAGCATCTTGCGCAAAAAGCCGAAGGGCACCGAAGCATTCACCACCGCGCGATCGTCGGCTTGCCTGGCTGAAATGCTATCGAAAAAAGCCTTCACGTCCGGATCGGTGCCGTGCATTCCCACTGCAGTTTCGCCCGTATGGGTCAACGCCAGGAACACATTTACTTTATCGATCATTGCCCGCGCGTCTTCCGGACTTTTTGTGAAAGCTTCGGCGCGGACGTGAACCGAGTCGGCTTTCAGATTCAAATGAAGCGCGCTGAGATAGCTTCCGGATACGACCAGCGTGGCCGGGGCCGTGAACAGCGAACTCCACGAACTTCCCGCGAGCGCCGCGGGATCGATGCGCGCCACAGCCCATGCCAGGCTGGCAAACTGGACGTGCTTGTAAAATTGGCGTAGCAGCGCCGGCCCTCCGAACGGCGACGCCAGCCGCTTGGAGCGGTCAACAATGCCGCGAATCACCGCCGGATCGTCGTGGTTGGACGCGGCCACTAAATCGGCATTGAGCACCGCTACCCGCACCGACCGGCCCTCTACGCGAAGCGTGTAAATATCGATGGATTGATAGTTCTCCACCGCTTGCGCGATCTGCCGCAGGTAAGCGGTAAGGCGCTCGCCGTGAAACTCTCCCTTCAACACCTCAGAGAATCGCGGCTCCGGAGCTGACTCGCCGGTTCCACCTCCCGGCCAATTTCCCGGATAGTGAACCGCGAAGGCTGCTTCGTCGAGATCGCGTTCGAATTCAAATCCAGTCTGACTGATGAAGCGTTCGTACTCCGGGTCGTGGCTTACGGCAGGCAGTGCCTTGCCGCCGGTCGCTCTCCGGATTCGACCCAGATTGATGTAAAAAAAAGCGTCCGCCCCAGGCAATAGCCGGGCCGCTTCTGGTGGAGCTTGCTTCCGCAGTTGCACGGCAATCGTCACCGCGGCAACGATTAAGATCACCGTCAGAAAGATTGGGAGAGTACGCCTAATTCGCATGGAATGCGGTCAGGGCTGACATCATATCACTGCTAGTCGCCTGCTGTTGACCGCGAAGCGCAAGGAGTGGTTGCGCGAAATTTAACGCTTGTGATAACTTAACTAATTGTCCCGGACATCTGGATGGGATCAAGGGTATACTTGTGCCTAGAGGCGCAGGTTTCCCTGTTGCTGGCGTAGCTCAGGTGGTAGAGCATCTGATTTGTAATCAGAGGGTCAGGGGTTCAAATCCCTTCGCCAGCTCCAGCATACGAAAGTCCGGAAGCGAAATTCAGCACGACCTTCCGGCAGGCAGCAGGGCTCGGTAAGCAGCGGCGCAACAGGTTTTTCCAAACGCACTCCATTCGGAACGTACTCCGGCGTGTAGTGATCTTCGCGTAGTAGTCCGTAGGCGCGATTCTTGGTTTCCCTGCTTTGCGAATACTTGGTTTGCGAAGAATCATTTCGCGAAACTCCGAAGAGCATAAGGTAAGAGTTTGTCCAAGTTTCTTTCTTGCTTTGTCGGATGGATCGCGTAACTGCACGCCCGGCAGGTTTTTGCACAGGTGGGTGAGTGGTTAAAGCCAACAGACTGTAAATCTGTCCCTCCTAGCGAGGTACGAAGGTTCGAATCCTTCCCTGTGCACCAGTATTTGAGCCGTTTAGCGGGCGTGAGGCCGAGCGGCAGCGAGGCCGGGAATCCGCTGGCGAAATCCCGGGCGGGTTTCGCGAGGGATCTGAATGTTATGAGTCGCTTGGCCATGGCGATGATCGCGTATGTGGCTTTGGGAATCCTGGCGCTGGCTACGCTGGATGATTTCCGGATCAGGACGCTGACGCTGCTGATTCTTGGTTTGTTTGCGTTGAAGAGTTGGATGCGGCGTAAAGATGTGTTGCATTCGGATGGCGACAGCGAGTCGGAATGAGCGGGTTTTAGCTAAGAGCTGAAAGCGAATAGCTGACAGCTGGTTTGGGCCGATGTAGCTCAGTTGGTAGAGCACTCCCTTGGTAAGGGAGAGGTCACCAGTTCAATCCTGGTCATCGGCTCCAAGAGCTTGGAAGTTTGTGCTGGCGTTTCGGAAAATGTTTGGGAAGGGCCCGGCTTCAGCCGTGCCGATGGAGTTGTGTTAGACGGAGGCTTTAGCCGCTGAGGTTTGCTGAAAGCTGACGGCTAGCTTAAGGGCGGGAGTAACTCAGTGGTAGAGTCACAGCCTTCCAAGCTGTTGGTCGCGGGTTCGATTCCCGTCTCCCGCTCCAGAGATTGCTGAGATGTTGAGTTCGGAAGGGAAGCGAAGAGTAAGGCAGCATCTTACCTTGGCTGAGGGCTTTCTCAACTCCGCGGTTGTAAGTGTGACGGTTCCGAATTCGAAGTCAGGAACGCGCTTTCGCGGTCCTACTATGCGATGCTTCACTCATGCAATGCGCTGATATTGAGTTGCGGAATGGAGCCTAGCAAGTCGCATGGCGGATTGCGGACTCAGGCACAAAGGTTGTTGGGTAAGCCGTTTGGGCGGCTTGTGAGCGACCTTTACGAGTTAAGGCGGGTGGCGGACTATGAAGCAGGATGGGTCGCGAACCGACAGGTTGTTGATGCCAAGCTGAAAGTTGCTAGGACCAATGTTCTGTGGGCTTGTACCGAGGCCCGGAAGAATTTGAAGTAAGAGGGAGATATGACTGCGGCGGAGTTGGAAAGGACAGTTCGCGAGGAGCTTACGAGCGCTGGCCTCTGGCCGGACGTCGATGAACGCAAGTCCCAGTTCCTGGAGTTCCCGGACGGTCTGTTCGCGGAGATTGTCTTAAACGACGGGTCCAAGCTGGCGGAGGCTGAGAGGGTAGTCAGTTTGTTGAAGGTAGAGTCGAAACTTGATCGACAGGAATTGGATGCCATAGTGCGTGCGAATTGGACCATTGAGGGCGTCGACGGTCCCGTGCCGGCAATAGTTGTTCCCGGAGGTATCCGGTCTGCATGGGCGTTCACGGCAACCCTGAAAGCTGGGGGACTGTCGAAGACTGTCGTCGTTCACGTTACGATGTCCGCTGTTGATGCTATAAAACGCAACATCGCGAAATCTGGCGAAGCAGTAGACGAGGCCGAAGCGATCAAAGAGGTGGTACGAGAATTCTTGAGGCTCCGGTTGTCGTATGGCGGTGAGAGCTACTGGGATCCACTCGATGATCAGTCGCTGGAACTAAACGAGGACGCGCTGCTCTACTGGTTTAGTACTGAGTCAAAGATCAAGCACTGAAGGAGTTGCTGTCTTGGCGTTCGAGCAGGCGACGATCAAGGTTGAAAAGGCGCAAGAGTTCGCGCAGCTGCGAGAGGCGATCGAACAGGTGTTTCAGCCGGCGGCGGTTGATCGGTTCCTGAAACGGCTTGATCGCAAGGGAATTCGGATCCGCGATTTCGATGCGATCCTGGCCGCCAGATCGCTGGAAGCTGCGGCAGGCGCGTCAGGGCTGAACGCGAAGCACTTGTACGGATCGTTGACTTTGTCGGACCAGGCGCAGATGCGCGAGTTCTACCTGTCGAAGCTGGAATCGGTAGATCAAACGCTGCGACACAAGTTTAAAAAGTTGTATCAGTATTACTGATCAAGGCCGCTCGCCGAAGAAGCGGCGACGCAAGAAGAAGTTGCATAGGTCCTTCGCGGCAAAGAACGCCGCTCAGGATGACAGGGTTTTAAGCAAAAAGCTAGGAGCTAAGAGCTGAATTATGGCGAAAGAGAAATTTGATCGTAACAAGCCGCACTGCAATGTAGGGACGATTGGTCACATCGATCATGGCAAGACCACGTTGACGGCGGCTATCACCAAGGTGTTGCAGAAGCATAATCCGAAGATTGTCTTTCGGTCGTTTGATTCGATTGATAACGCTCCGGAAGAAAAAGCTCGCGGGATCACGATTGCGACGGCGCACGTGGAGTATGAGACGG
>JBAVQD010000241.1:0-25388 GCA_049693675.1 Candidatus Sulfotelmatobacter sp.
CGTGCAGCAACAGACCGACATTTACATCAATGCGATCAAGACCGAAGGCGAAGCCGCCGACTATGTCCGGCAAGTCACAGAGGCGATCCATGGAGCGCATCAAACTGCGGCGGCGAAGCGGGCGAGGTCTCGGGTTAAGCGGACGCGCAAAGTCACAACAAAGAAAAAGAAAACGCCGAACGCGAGGCGGAGGACCTAGGTGGCCCTTTGCAGAGCATGGGAGCTAGGTTTGCGGGAGGCAGTATGCGCTGGGGTTTGTTGATGGTGCTATGGCTTGCAGGCACGTTCACCGTTGCTCAAGAGAGCATGCTGCGAGCGGAGTTTCGCCGCGAAGGCGAGCGGGTTCGCGATGCCTGTAAAGATTTCGCTTTCAAGACTGTGCCGGGCTGTGCCATCGAACTGTTCACCGACCATCCCCTTCACATCGCAGCAGGAAGCATGCCTCCACAAAACGGATTCGGCTTGGGAGCGGCGCTTGTCGCCGACAAGAACACCAAAAGTTGGCGGCTGAGCTGGGACATGGATGCGGTGGGCTCGACCAACGGCTCCTGGCGAGCTGGCGGGTACATGAAGATGATTCACACGCCAGTGATCCAGATCAGACCGATTATTCGGACGACTGGAGGAACCCCGCAGGCGTCACCGGAAAAGCATCCGGAACAATCCAAGCTAACGGTTCATCCTTATACCGTCTTTAACCTTTATGCGCAGTCGATTTCCCTGAACGAACTCTATTTCTTCGGTCTCGGCAATGATTCCCCGCTGGCGGGGCAGTCTGTGTTTGGAATGACGCAGACTATCGTGGGCGGGAACGTGATCAAGCCGGTCTATGAGTGGCCCGCAATCACCAGGCTGAAGCTCGCGTTGCTGGGAGAAGTAAATGGACGCTTCGTGAACCTGAGAGGCGATTCCGGGCAGTCCGTTCCGTCAATCGAAACCCTCTACACGAATGCCACCGCACCCGGGTTGACCAGCCAACCTGGGTTTGTGCAGCTGGGCGAAGGGTTTCGCGTCGAACCGGTGTTTGGAGACCACTTTCAACTGAACTATCTGGGGACCTTTCAGCAGTTCTTCGCGCCGTCGAGCTCTCACAATTCCTTCCTGCGCTGGACGGCGGACCTGAATCACACTTTCTACTTGTATGGTTACACGGAGTCGGCGCCCAAGAACACGGACACGAACGGCCCCGACGAGTGCGCGCCGGGCGGAGAGAAATGTCCTGAGGTCCCGCACTCGCGGAATCTGAACGGGTCGATTGGAATGCGGTTGCTGCTCTCGGAATCGATCAACTCGGCGACGAGCGCGGTGCCGTTCTATTTTCAACAGACACTCGGCGGGTCCGACATTGACGGAGCGATGGCGCTCGGAAGCTACCAGGACTACCGGTTTCGCGCTCCCAATCTTCTGTTGTTGCAGGAGAGTTTCGAGCACTCGATCTGGGGCCCATTCGGGCTCAAGTTCATGACCGATCAAGGCAGAGTTTCGGCTACGCGTGGCGATCTCGGATTTGATCACCTGAAACATAGCTTCGCTGCGGGGCTGACCCTCCGCGCCGGCGGCTTCCCCATGGTCTCACTGATGTTTGCCTGGGGAGGCCCGGAAGGACACCACAATATCTTCAACATGAACACTTCGCTTTTGGGTGGGTCATCTCGTCCTTCTTTGTACTGAGGGCGAGGACCGCACACTGATGTCAATAGTTTTAAAAGGTTCTGTGTAGCTCGGTAGATAGAAAGGTGGGTGATAAGCAGTGCGCTCCATCAGCCATTCGCTGGGCTTCCAAAGTAAGTCGCCAATTATGACAGTAGATTGTTCGGAATCGGTGACTATCTGATCGGATAATCGCACCTCCGAAATGGATAGCTTGCGGTATCACTCTTGGATATCTGCCGTCACTGCAGCCAGGCTGATTCATTGTAAGTGGAGTGCTTAGCGATGTCGTAGAACCCGTTCAGGATGGCAGTTCAACTGCCCCTCAGTCGTTGCGCTGAGGATCCGAATTCTAATTTACGTTGGAGGAACAATGGCTGCGAACGATGCGTTACCTAACATACCTGCGGTTCGCTTCACTAAGTCGAATAACGAAGTCTTAAAAGACCTCGGACTTCTTGCCGAACTGGCGGGCACGTGGCACGGCAAAGGGTTCAACCTCATCGCGCGGCCTGATGGCACCGGGGGGGCTCCTTTTTTTCTTGAACTGAATCAAACCAGCGAGACGTTGCGAATCGATCCGATTGGCTCAGAGATTCCGAATCGCGGCGACGGAGTGCCAGATATCGACCTGTTCGGCTTAACTTATCTGCAGAAGATAAGCGACACCGTTACCGGCGGTGCGCTTCATATCGAACCTGGCATCTGGATTACTGTGCCGGATCCGAAGCTGCCCGCGGGCCAGCAAAATGTGGTTCGCATGGCTTCGATCCCACATGGGAACGCCCTGCTCGCGCAAGGCACGGCCATTCAGGTAACCCCGGCGAATGGCACGTTCCCGATCACCCCCGTCAATACCGCTCCCTTCCCTCAGGGTTCGCCCATGCCAGTTGGGGGAACTGCGAGTGGCTTTCCGGAATTCATTCTCACCGTTCCCGACTCCGCGGCCAACCCAAGAACACCATTCGGAAATACTCCGCCGATCCCTCTGCCGGCAACGATCGATGGCGTTCCCATGCAGACGGTAATTAATGACCCCACTCGACTCCTTCAGGAAGCGATCAAAGGGCTGAACATCTTAGAAATGGTCGTGATCGAGATAGCGACTGTGGCAAATCCTACCGGGACGAAACCGGTAACCGACGGTGGCGGCGGTATCGAGAACATCCCTTTCTTGATCACGAACGCCGATGCGGCAGTCGTGTTCGCAACCTTCTGGATTGAAAAGATCGCACATCCAGCACACCACTTTATGCAACTTCAATATGTACAGACTGTCCTGTTGAACTTTCCCATACTCAAGCCGCCGGCCCCGCCGGCACCTTTCAGCTGGCCACACGTCTCGGTCGCCACTCTCCGAAAGACATTCGGCGGGCAGTGAGATCAGACCGAGTCGCTTCGAGCACGCTGGAAATGATCGCGGTGCGCACATGACGATAAGAACGATCAGCCGAATCTTTGCCTTCGCGCTTACGATCACCCCGATGTTTGCCCAGGTGGACGTACTGACACGCCGGAATGACAACTTCCGCAGCGGCGTCAACGCTCACGAAACAGTTCTCACTCAAGAGAGCGTCCGCACGCGATTCGGCAAGCTATGGACCCTTTTTGCCGATGCGAAGATCATGGCCCAACCGCTTTACGTATCGAACCTAGTAGTTCCGTCGGCAAGTATTATCGGGACGACGGCCAAAACCAAATGCGCCAAGGGCTGTAACGCGGTCGTATTTGCGACCATGAAAGGCACCGTCTATGTCTACATGGCCGACCAGAAGCCAACCACAAACAGCGACACTCTTCTCTGGGCTACCTACCTGAGCGACGGCAGTGCCTGCAAGTGCGGGGCCACGGGGCCGCAGAACGGCAGCGGGGACTTTGACATGTGGGCCGTCGATGATCCGTGGTGGGGTGTTCTGAGCACACCTGTCATCGATCGCGCCAGCAACTCTCTTTATGTTGTCACGTGGACCAACGACCAGCAGTACCGCGTCTATAGCCTCAGCCTGACGACAGGACAGATCCAGAAGGGACCGGTGGTCGTCGAGGGAAGCGTCGGGGACGCGACGTTTGCCCCCAACACCAATGGATTTATTCAGCGGCGAAAGCAGAGGGCTGGACTGCTTCTTTCCAACGGATTAATTTACGTTGGTTTTGGTGGCGACAATCCTGATGGGCTTGCCGGATGGCTCTTCGTCTACGATGCCGCAACGCTCGCCCTGAAAACGGTCTGGAGTCCGACGCCGAATGGTCGCAACGGTGGCATCTGGATGGCTGGCGACGCGCCCGCAGCTGATGGCAGTGGCAATGTTTATCTGCAAACTGGCAACGGTGATCTTACTCCGGGGAGTCACCGATTTGGCGATAGCATCGTCAAGCTTCAGTTTCAGAATGGCGAGCTTTCTGTCACTGGCTTTTTCGCCCCGTGCAATCAGATGCTGCTTGACCGCTGCGATCTCGACCAGGGGTCGTCAGGCGTGGTCCTTTTCAACGAGTTTGTGATTGGAGGAGGAAAAGACGGCAGGCTTTATTTGATGCGCACCGACAAGATGGCTGGCTATCAACCTGGGCCATTTCCTCCAACCGCTGACGCCTGCATGCCTGCGCAACCGGATTGCACCGATTCTGCCGACCTCATCCAAAAGTGGCAGGCTTCGTCGGGACACATTCACGGTTCGCCCATCGTTTGGAATGGTCCCAACAACCAGACTTGGCTCTACGTAATGGGCGAAGGGGATCCGTTGAAAGCCTTTCCGTTCACCGGCGGAAAGTTTGGTGTGCAGGCGGTCAAAAAAGGAGATTGGGTTCAGCCGAAGCTCAATCAGGTTCCCATTTGTCAAACGCGGGCCAACCACGGAGTGTGGATGCCCGGAGGCTTACTTGGCGTCTCGAGCAACGGTTCGGTTGCGGGTACCGGCATTGTGTGGACCATTGTCCCCGCAAACGGCGACGGAAATAGCTGTCGCGGCGTAAAAGGGATGCTAATGGCCTACGACGCGGAAGACATCACCAAAGAGCTGTGGCGCAGTCAGGGCAGGGATGCCGGCCTCTCGAACACTGGGGATAGTTTCGGTCTGTTGTCGCGCTTCAACCCACCGACGATTGCAAACGGCAAGGTCTTCGTGGGAACGGCAGGAGACGCTGAACCACTGCAGCGCTATGGAGGGCCCAGGCCTGCTCCTGGCCCGGCAAACTACTATTTGGCCGTATACGGACTGAAGTAGAAACGCATCGTGGATCGATTGATCTGGGATTTGGCGGTCTTTAAATATCTTTTTCCGGCGGAGGCAACAGCATGCGATTCAGAAGCTGGTTGGTTTGTACTCTCTTCTTGTTTGGTCTCACGCTTCGACCGTTTGGTCAATCCTGTCCCAGTCCAAGCTTTCCCACCCCAACCGCCACACCGATTGATGGGAAGTGTGGTCCCGAAGGAAATGGAGGTGCGGAGAGCACCCAGAACGAAGCAAAGAACAACTTCTGCGCCTCGGGCGCGAAGCCCATCACGGTTACGCAGATGACATCGCTGCAGGGAAAAGTCGAGAGCGATAAGAGCATTCCGTTCGGAAATCAGGACACGCATCCGCTCACTAGTGCGCCTGGTCCGGCGACTGATCGCGCTACCTTGGTTGCCCTGGGCGAAGGCAATGAAGTTGTCCTCACCGGATTCGTCAAGATTGCTCGTCAAGAGGGCGCCGAGAGTGTCAACTGCGGCAAGAATGTGCCCAACAAGGACCCGTATCACGACATCCACATTTCTATCGTCACCACGCCCGGCAAAGCCGAATGCTCTGGGGTGGTGGTCGAAATGATTCCGCATCACCGGCCCGCCTCCTGGACGCCGGATCTGGTCAATCAAGTGGCCAAGGCCCAGAGACCGGTTCGGGTTACAGGACAGTTGATGTTCGATTCAAGCCATACCCCGTGCATTAGCAGCAAGGCGGTTAAAGGCGATCCTGCTCGAACGTCGCTTTGGGAGGTCCACCCAATCTACAAGTTTGAAGTGTGCGGACAGGGAGATTGCAGCTCTGACACTGGATGGGTTGCCTTGGAGGAATGGAAGCAGTAAGTACCATGATTTTCCCCTCACAGATGCGCAAGCGGATGAATCAGATCTGCGCCAGTTATCGGTGCCTCAACTTTCATTGTCTGCCAAGCCCCTGGTCGACTTAATCCCAATTCAGCGGAATTCTATTGGGTTAGATCAATCACACGGCGGTTCGATACTCGAGCACCGCGCGGGATTTTGGATTTGAAAATCGCCGGGGTACACCACTGAGGTCTGATCATGAAACAAAACTCTGGGATCATTGCGATACTAACTGTTTTCCTGGCCACCTTCGGTATCTCGAATCTACAGAAAAACAATCCCAGCAGCGGAACCGTATCCGAGACAACGAATAAGTCGAATTCCCGGGCTAAACCTAACGCGAGCAAGACGCCCACCCTGTCCCCTGCCTGCGAGGAAATCGGAGATCGTCTGAAGCGTCTCTTCGAGAAGAAATCCGAGCCAGAAGAAAAGAAAAATCAGGACGAGCAGCACCCGGGTTTTTGCTATGAGGGCGGCAAAGGGCCAAACGACAAATACCGGCCGTCACTTCCACCCGACGTGCAATTTGTCGTCGCCACGGTACCCAATCCCATATCGACTCATCTGCCTCTGGTTTTTGACCGGATGATCGAGGTCATCGAGCAGGCGGCGGAGGACGACAAATATTCCTACGACTCTTCTTGGTTTCCCTGGGATGAAGCCAAGGATTACTCCTCGCTCAGCGACCAAATCATGGCCGATAAGGCGCAAAAGCTGAAGCAGTCCCAGCCCGGGGTGGTTGTTTTCCGGGGTGCCGTCAATGCTGAAATGGTCAGCGATATGGATCGCACGCCCTACCAGCGTGGTTTGATCGTTTTTGTCGTCGACGAACAACCTACTGGCGGCATTGATCGAACAGAATTCGAAAACGCGCTCGCGTGGATCGAATGGTTGGGAGGATTATCGCCGGAGCGGACGTTGAAAATTCTTGGGCCGTCCTTTTCTGGTTCACTCCCGTCGCTCGATCAGGCGCTCGATTCTGACCAACTGAAGCAGCCCGCTGGATCGCCTCGGATCTTCGTCTCCAGCGGTAGCGTATCGGGCCAGTCAGGCTTCTTCTGGTTTCAGAACCGCATGGAGAACAAACATTCCGGGTCCTTTCAGACAGCGCAGGAGGGAGACCGCTTGATGGTGGATCGCCTCCTCGACTACTTGGATGGTAAGGGATACCCTTTAGGTTGTGTGGCCATCATTTCGGAGGACGAGACCGCGTTCGGACGCACCGAAAAAGATGAGGTCTACGAAAAGGAAAATCAGGACGAGCATTGTGATCACTACGGTAGGAAACGTCCAATCTATCTTTATTATCCGCGGGACATTGCCACGTTGCGTTCGGCCTATGAGCGGCAATCCATCTTCAACACCGGAAAGCAGCAATCCACTGAAAGCGGCGCATCGACCACGTTGAGGGGGGACCTGAGTGAGCCGAACAGTAGCGATCACGACACGGTGCGCAGCTACGGCGGCGAACTTACTCCTCTTGCACAAGAATCCGTGCTGTTGAGCATTACCAATATTCTGAAAGAAAAGCGGATTGAGTTTGTGCTTCTGCGAAGCACAAACTCGCTTGACCAGATTTTCCTGACCCAGTTTTTCAGGCGGGCGTATCCCGCAGCGCGCATCGTCATCGACGGCGCCGATCTGCTGTTCCCCAGGGGAGCGGAAGGCACGTCTCTGCGCGGCGTTATGACCTTGTCAACCTATCCTTTGCTCACCTGGCAGCAAGACTGGACCACGTCGCTCATGCATCGCAAGGGTGGGTCTTACAGGGTTTTTGGAGAGGACTTGGCCGAGGGCTTGTACATCGCCGCCCGTGAATTATTTCTCGATCCGAAACTCGCCTCGGATGTCCCTGTCGGCAACTATGCTCCACCTGCGTGGTCGCCGTCCTCGACCGACAGCGACGACGACCCTCGCCCGGCAACATGGCTATCCGTGATTGGTCACCACCAATTCTGGCCGGTGGCGGTTCTGCATAAATATCCAGCCTCCAACAGCCTCGAGTTGTTGCCGACAGCTTCCGGGAGGCACGAGAAGCCAGCTGCCTTCGACGCCGCCGAGGCGCACCCGTTGCGCATCCCTACCGAACTCACGATACTGCTGATCCTCGGCATGACGTGGTGTGGGCTGCATTGCGTTTGGTGCTTTCGCGGTTCCGTTGTACCTTTTCCTTCGCTGTTCCGCTTGGCGCATTTCGCTCCATTGCCAAAGAAACAGCACCCCGCACTCATCGCGTTCGGCAGTTTTTTGCTGGCTGCGGTCGCAATAGTCACCGCAGCAAGTTGTGGGCTCTTTGATTGGAGCCTCAACGGTTGGCGTGGAGGAGTGCTCACCGCTTGGGGCGTATCGATTATTCTGGCTTCATCCCTAGCTTGCGGGAACAACTTCAAGCTGCCAGGCCCTTCTGGCAAACCTCCCGCGGCTTGGCAACGATCTGTAGGTGCAGCCGCAGTGGCGGGGTTCGCCTTGTTCACAACGCTCCACTCTCGACTCATTTACTTGTTGGATGCAGAGAACAGAATTCCCGCCCACTGGCGTAGCGCTCATCTGCTCAGTGGAGTGTCGGTGCTGCTGCCCCAGTCGCTGCTGATCGCCGGAATGTATCTCTGGTTCTGGTTTTGCCTCCGCGGTCTCGCTCTTTTTGGCGAAGATCGTCCGCGCCTGCCCAACCGCGATTCCCTTCCCCTCGATTCAGATACGAGGGAACCTCTGATGCCAATGTTTAGCCAGGAAGATGCGGCGCAACCGCTCGAAGCGGAGTCGATTCCCCTGGGAACGAACTATATCCGGTGGGTCCTGCCCGTAACACTCTGCGGGACGATTATGGTCTTCCGGCTGATTCTGGAGGATCACGCAGTGCAAACCATCGGCGAGCGGCTGTTTGGAATAATGATGTTCTTCTGGCTCAGCCTATGCATTGCAATTATTCTGGCCGACACGGTGCAGCTATGGATGACCTGGAGGAAACTCCGTCCCCTGCTGATCTATCTTGATCGCTTACCTCTACGCCGCACTTTGGCCTCGCTGCGGAGACTTTCCTGGGGGTCGGTCTGGGCCGTAAGTGGTAATACTCTTGAGGAACGGTATCGTCTCATCTCCCGGCAGCTTGAAAGTTTGAGACATCTACACAACCTCATCCGAGAGCGCGCTCTTCAGGATTCAGGAAATAATCATCAGGTCTTGGCTAAGATCGAAGACTGCCTGGACGAAGCTCTTCTTTTTGCGAAATGGTACGTCAAACCCGATAATCCCTTCAACGACACACGGCCATTACAAGAGGTTCAGAAGAAACTGGCCTCGACCGCCGGGTCGGTTATGACAAATGTCTTGGTGTCGGCGTGGCATCGCGAAACCCAATCGCTCATCTTCGACAAAAGCCAGAAGGCTGACGGCAAAGAGGAAGGAAGTGCACCGATCACTCCGGCTGCAGTTGACGACGTGCCGGGATATGTTCTCGCTGCGGAGGAATTCTTTGTGCTGCCGTACCTGGCCTTCATCCAGAACACTCTCGGCCGTATGCGGACGATTATCATGGGTAGCATTTTTCTCTTTGTGGCAGCCACGTTCGCCGTGTCCAGCTATCCTTTCGACCCACTCCCGGTTCTCGGCGGATTCTTTTTAGCGGTTTTCTTGATCACCGGCGGGACCGTGATTACCGTTTACGCCGGCATGAATCGCGACGCCACTCTTAGCCACATCACAAACACGCTCCCCGGTGAGTTAGGCGGCCAATTCTGGCTCCAACTGATCACCTTCGGAATTGGGCCGCTTGTGGGATTGCTGACGACGTTGTTCCCATCCATTACAGATTTCGTAACATCCTGGCTGCAACCTAGCGTACAAGCGCTGAAGTAACGAACCGCCGTGGTTTGGATGGGGTGGGAACCCCGTTTGTGGCGGGCAGGGGACTCGTTGTATCCCCTCTAATCGATTGAAAATAAGGGATATTGTGGAAGGATTTAAAAGTCTCTTGCCGTCTTATCATTTTTGGAGTAATATTTAATCATAATTGGAGAATGCTTACGGCCACTATCCAGCAGCCCGTTGTTGGTTTCTCGTGGGATACAGCAGTCGATCTGTCAACAATTGGGAACCGTGCGCGCCTCGGTCCGGCTGCAATCAAAGGCCTTCTTCGGATCGCAACACATTGGAAATTACGCGATGATGACACCCGAGCTTTGCTTGGCGGCATATCCAGTGGCAGTTTCTACGCATTGAAGAATCGAGCTGTGAAGACACTCGATGAAGATCGGCTCGCGCGAATTTCGCTTTTGGTCGGGATCTACAAGGCACTGAACATTCTTTACGGCCAGAAGCTCGCGGATGCCTGGATCACGCTTCCGAACACCAATCCAATGTTCGGGGGAGACTCGCCCCTCGATTATGTGAAGAAGGGCGGCATCCCTGCTTTTCTGAGAGTTCGCCAACTCTTGGACGCGCGTCGCGGCGGCAGATGAAAGCTCCGAAGCAGATCAAGGTGGAACAGGACGGGACTCATCGTCTTATTCCCTATCGCTACAGCGATCGTGGCAGGCCAATCCTCAATCTTCTCGCACAAGACGACGACGATCTGCTCTACGATCTCACCGAACTGGAGGGCGCCACGAACGACCGACTCCTCGGCGAGAGTGGCCGGCTTCCTGGCATCAGCGCCATTGAGCTGGTTTCCGGCTTCCGGCTGGCGCATATCGTGAACGCCTCTTTCACTCACCCCAATCCTTTTGGAGGACGCTTCAACGGCACGGAACGAGGAGCTTGGTATGCGGCTTTCGAAATGCGAACGGCGCAAACGGAAGTGGCTTTTCATCGAGCCGCGGAACTGAAAGAAGTCGGGTGGAAAGCGGAAGAGCTGTTTTCCTATATCGACTATCTCGCCGATTTCAGACATGAGTTTCGCGACATTCGAGAAGACTCAGATTTTGTGGATTGCTTAGACCCGAACAGCTACGCGGCCTCCCAAACCCTCGGACTTACACTCTTGACCAGTGGCTCAGCGGGGATCGTGTATCCGAGCGTACGGCGCACAGATGGCGTCTGTATTGCCTGCTTTCGTCCTCCTTTGGTCCTAAATGTGCGAGAAGGCCCCATGGTGACGTTTACTTTCACGGACACAGAAATGACTAAAGCTGTCATCGAAAGCTGACTCTACATCACCGCCACCTCCCGTGCGCAACCGGTGTCCTTGATGCGCTTTCTTGGGTTAACTATTGGCCGCTAATAATCTCCGATAATTAATGATCAATCGCAAACGAGCATGGGCTGGGGTAGGGTGTGAGTCGACAGAACTCCGCCCATTTGGAGAATGGATGCCATCTCATTCCGTTTTCCGAGCTGACTGAGGGGTTTCAAGAGGGGTTTTCTTGGATGTTTTTAGACGGGGGAGAGTTCTGGGTAGCCGTCGTAAGTCGCTCCCGGTTTACCTTTTTCTCCACTCCGCAAAGTGCGCAGGTGCTCGCTCAATCATCTATTCTGGTTGATCCCTTTTCTTCATTGCACCAGAAATGCGTTGCTTGAATATTGTCCGGGTGGTCATCCCTCCACGCTCCTCCCATCCCTTTGGGATTCCTATGGTCCGGAACTACATCGTTATAGTCTGTGAATTCTTCGTGCCAGATGGCGCATTTCCTGCCCTGCTCGACAATTTTCCGGTTCAGCAGTTTCCGCATTTCAGCAGGCGAACGGAGTTCCCGATATCCCCTCGGATGATGCGGATCCTCAATGCGTCTAACCCCGGGCTGCAATCTGCGCGCATAGGGTGCTTGTTCCCGGCCGCAGCAGGAAATCGATTTGTGGATTGGGCAATACTCATTGCGACGAAGCCTCATATTTCCTCCTGGGAGAATCGGCGAAATCAGTCGTTGGTATGTGGGGATCGGAAG
Organism: Candidatus Sulfotelmatobacter sp.; assembly: GCA_049693675.1. Taxonomy (GTDB): domain Bacteria; phylum Acidobacteriota; class Terriglobia; order Terriglobales; family Acidobacteriaceae; genus Sulfotelmatobacter. The sequence goes on from JBAVQD010000241.1 coordinate 11,614, forward strand.
GGTGGCAATCGGGAAGGCGAGTCTCTCAGATGGGGCTGCTACAATGCCTGTCCGAGGGGGACTATGACGAACCTGACGGGAGTGATTCGGAAACTGCGGAAGGAAAGACAGCGCGTGCAGGGAGAAATGGAGCGGCTGAATGCTGCGTTGGCGGCCTTGGAAAGTCTCGGAGGGCCGGAGGGAAAGGCAAAGCGTTCTCGCGCGCCCAAGGTGCGGAGGCCTATGTCAGCGGCCGCTCGCAAGAAAATCGCGGCAGCCCAGCGTCTACGCTGGGCAAAATGGAAGAAAAACAAGCGAAACAAGTGAAGGACATCGTGGCCTATGAGCTTGTTTTCAATGCTTTACGGCGATACAGCGACCATGGCATTTACTTGTTATTATATCGTCATTTTAGCGTCATTGTGATACGCTGGTATTGGGTTCGGAGGTCCGAGACATGGCAGTATCGACCCCGGCAAGACCGGATTTGTTGGCGTATCGGGAAGCGACAACTCTGGATTTTTCCAAACTCATCACGGAGTTGACCACAATTCTGGGGAAGAAACTGACGGCCTACATCGCTTCGGTCAAAGACACGAGAGCGATAGAGCGCTGGATGGCCGGCTCAGAGCCGTACAAGGGAGTCGAAGAGCGATTGCGGCTCGCATATCGGCTGGCGAAGATGATTAGCGATCGGGAAGGGCCACGGGTGGTTCAGGCGTGGTTTACAGGTCTGAATCCAGAATTGAATGATCGCGTGCCGGTTCGGCTTTTGCGAGAAGAGGATGTGGAGACCGTAGGTCCGGAGATACTTGGTGCCGCGCGCGCCTTCTTAGCCGGAGGATAGCGATTCGTGAAAGCCCCCGGCGTGATTTACGGGCTAGGAGGAAGCTTGATCCTTGGGCGCCCCCCGACTGGGCCTCAGCGGGGCCTGACGGAATCCTCGGCAACCGCTTTGACGACCCTGATGCGACCTACGGTGTTCTCTATGCGTCGTCGCAGAGACTTGGGTGCTTAGTTGAAACCCTGGCTCGATTCCGCATCGATCCCACACTGCTGGCAGAGAGCAGGCGACCTCAATTTGTCAGAACTATCATCACAGTTCTGACAAAATATCCGCCTGGTGTCATATTTGTCAGATACCGGGGGATTCCCTCTTGAGGATGGTGCCTTCACGGTGAGTGCTGAAAAAGCGGACGAAGAATGGCTGCTGTTCAGCCATTCAGAAGATCAGCGCTGTTCGCAAATTCGATACGCGCCTGTCCCACCAGACGTTTCTTTCCCTTTTCACGAAGGATATTCCCGTCTATTCGCACCGTATCAACAACGTTCTGATGGCTTCTGATAGCCTCTTGAACTCGGGCTGCCAGATGTCCCTTAGCAAAGGTCAGTCTGATGAACTCCGCTCTTCCATCCTCGTTCAGGTCTACGAATTCAACCGTCGGCGTACCCTGGCTCACAATCGCACCGGTCGCTTGAATACTGGAGACATCGATCTCGTCGAGGTTGGAATTCACAGGGAAGAGTCCAAAAGTGAAAGCCAAGGAGCCGCGAGCTTCCTCGGTAGCGACCCCGATCGTCTTGTCAGAAATTGCGAGAATCGCTGGCAGGAATTCCTCTTTGAAAGGGGCCACTCTCTCCGAAGTCGTTTTCTTTAGGGCGTTCCCCACAAAATCTCTGGTTGATTTCAAGGAAACACTCTGAAGGTTTCTGACATTTTCCGCGCAAGTACTGCAACTCATGAGGTGAGCGGCATCGTCGCCATGCACGCCCTGATGGAGGAGTTGTACCAGCTTCTCGGCGGACAAGCACTTTTCATCGACACCTAATGAGGCATCAAACACTGAAGCCTCGGGAGCAATGGCCTCGGCGATTTCTACTATTCGGCCCACGTCCACCCCTCGGCCTGCTGCGGCCTTCATCATGATCTTTTCTCCTTCATATACAAGACGTATGAAGAGGGTCCTTTATAACAGCGCTAGGCTACTTTTTTAAGCGATTCTTGAGAGCCTCTCGGCACCGCGACAGCAGCACCGGGATCGATTGAGCCTGTACTTTCAGTCGCTTAGCCAACTCAGCTTGTGACATTCCGTTCACGTAGAAGCTCTCGATCAAGAACTGACAGCGTCGATCCAGGGTTGAAAGCGCCTGAAAAAACGCGATTCCGGCCTCCTGCTCCCCAAGTTCAGATCGTCGCGGAGGTGTCGGCAATGCCAATATTTCGTCCAAAGGGACCTCCTTCGCGTTCCTTCTTAATTCATCGAGCAGCGAGTTCTTGGCGATCGCCACAAAATAAGCATCGTAGACGACACCGTCTTTTTTCCCGCGGCTGAAAATCTCAATGTACTTGATGAACGCGGACTGGTATGCGTCTTCAACGAAAGCAGGATCCTTGCGATACAGGGAAACCAGAATCGCCATCACCAGAGGACGAAACAGGTCGTCGAACCTGCGCAAATGAGATTCATTTTGCGGATCTGAGAAACACAACTCAATCGCTCTCCTCACCGCCGCCGTATTGTCACTCACTTTCAATCCCCGTAATGCGATCGGCGTACGTCTGAAGCATCTTGTCCAAAGCAAGGCAGCGCATCGGCCGCCGCGGACAATCGATCAGGAAATCCAGAATAATGCTGGCAGTTTTCGTTTGAATTCCTTCGAGAGGCAGGTCAGTGCGATTCAGCCTTATGATCTCGGCCACGCTTTCGCTGTTTTGAGCGACAAATTGTTTCGTTTTTTCCTGGTCGCTGCGAATTTCCTTGATTTCCTTCAAGGCAGCATCGGGTCGACGATGATCGCGCAGTTCCCCAACAATCAGCTCACTCAACGCTTCTCCCTCGGAACGAGGTTTCGCCAGGGCCGGGTGACTCTTTTCAAGATAGTGCCGCACATCCACAGCGTATCCTCCCGATCCCGCACTTCCAGCCCAAACATCGTACGCCCCCACCACGGCTACCGATCGAATGTAGCGCCTCTTGCTCGATGGGTTCCCAGCTCGGCGCATGATGTGTTGGTCATTCCAATTCTCTCGAATAAAGCGAATCGTTTCACTCCGAGACGCCAGTTGTGCCAATTGTCCAAACCTTCTCAAGCCGGGGACCTTTCTCATCCAGTGCAGTGGATTCAATACCTTTCGGCCCGCATGTGGTGTACCAAGCGTAATCAGTAGATCCACTTTGATACTGCGACCGTTTCCTGCCAGCAGCTCTTCCAAGATAAACGCCTTTGACAACAACCCACCTTGGCTGTGGGCAACGAGGACTACAGTCTCGTACTTTTCCTGAACTCTGTTAAGGAGCTGTCGCAAGCCATCCACCGCCAAGTTTTCTCATTGAAGGCTTCCTGCCGGAGCAAGCCATCATGGGGATTGGCGCTTTTGTAGGTCAAAAGAAAACGCTCGCGGCTTTGAACATCGTTTTCTCGCTGTGCTCGGGAGAACCACTATTCGGAAAATACAAGCTGACCCGGAAAGCCTTCCCGTGTTCTCTACTTAGGTCCCGAAAATGGGTTAATGTCATTCTCCAACAGGGTAAACAGCATCGGGTTACGCGATTATCTATGCAAGAGTTTTTTCTACTCCACGATGTCGATGCAAGAAAATCGCGCCTTGACCGCACTCATGCCGGAGGAAATTCAGGACGCGGCCATCGTCATTGATACCGCGATTCGCTTCACTGATGGCAGCGAAAACGATGCGGCCATGATGAAAGAATTTGCAAAACACGCTTTTTCGCTCATTCGTAACAAAGCGGCTTGCGTGATTATGTTGCATCACAGTCCGAAGTCCATGACCAAAGCTAATGAACTGACGCTGGAAAATAGTTTTCGTGGTACGGGCGAATTATCCGCGTTTCTGTCCGTGGCGCTCGCAATGCGAACACAGGACATGGACAACGAATACGAATCGGCGTCACTCATGCGCTTTGTCAAACAGAGAGACTTCGAACCTTCGCCATCTTCGTTTGAAGTGACCACAAGCCGGGAAACGTGCCGTATGACTGCCGTGAATGGCAGTGACGGTGCAACCGTGAAGTTAGGAAACACAGCAAATAAGGACGGCAAAGACCCAACAGCGTTTGCCATGATGGAAGCTAACAAGCAACTGTCTAACTTAAAAATGTCCAAGTTGCTGAAAGATGCCGGAATCAATCGCAGTCAAGAATGGGTGCGGTTGCGCCGGTTGGAATTGGGAATCGGCGGGTTGAAAACGGGTGAGGAAACTACTACCACCTATAAGAAGAAATGAATGGTGGTGACTACCAGTACCGAACCACCATCAGAACTAAAGTTCTTCTGGTGGTGTGGTATTCGGTCGGATGAATTATTTAATTTACGCGAGTGGTTGCCAGTGTAAGCGTACGGTTGAGGCCGTCTAGACATCCTCATAATTAAGAGCCATTCTCGCGAAGTGGACACTTCGGTTAGGTGTCCACTTGGAGCGGAGATGGACACCTCCCGGCAAGTTGCAGCTGTCATAGCGGATAAGAGTGAGTCGTTAGTCGCGGCCCCGCGGCAGCGGCGGAGTATCGCGGAGAAGCGGGCGATTGTCGAAGAGACGTTGGTGGAGGGCGCGTCGGTGGCGCGGGTAGCGCGAGCGCATGGCGTCAACGCGAACCAGGTATTTGGGTGGCGTCGGCTGTACGTAGCAGGGAGACTTGGGGAGTGCAAGCCGGCCATGAAGTTGCTGCCGGTTCGGGTGAGGGAGAGTTTGCCGGCACCTCTGCCGGAGCGAGGGTCCGCCGACTTCCCGAAAGCACAGCTGGGTACGATTCAGATCGAACTGCGGCAGGCGCAGGTGCGGATCGAAGGCAGCGCCGATCCGGCGTTGGTGCGCGTGTTGTTGGAGTGCCTACGGGGATGATGGGGCCGCCGACGAACACGCGAGTTTGGATTGCCGCGGGAGTGACGGACTTGCGGCGCGGGTTTACGGGGCTCAGTGCGCTGGTGGAGAGCAAACTGGAGCAGAAGCCGTTCTCGGGGCACGTGTTTGTATTTCGCGGGCGGAGAGGCGATCTGATCAAGGTTCTGTGGTACGACGGCGACGGGTTGTGTTTGTTCGCGAAGCGATTGGAGCGTGGGCGCTTCGTTTGGCCGCAAGCTGCGAGCGGCACGGTTTCGTTGACGCGGGCGCAGTTATCGATGCTGCTGGAAGGCATCGATTGGCGGCGGCCGGAGCGGACGTGGGAGCCGCAGCTGTCGGTGTAACCGGCGAGATTCTTTGCACAACTTTTTTTGTGCACACGGGGATGAGAACGCGCGCGTTCATGCGATACTCCGCGCATGTCAGCGGTAGCGCTCCCCGATCTCAACGCTCTTCCCGTAGATGCGCTGCGAGCGCTGATCCTGGCACAACACGAGCAACTGATCTCGCGGGAGCGCGAGATCGAGCATCTGCAGCTGCTGCTGGCCAAGTTGCAGCGTATGCAGTTTGGGCGTAAGTCGGAGAAGCTGGAGCGGCAGATCGAACAGTTGGAGCTGCGACTGGAGGAGTTGGAATCCAAGCGTAGCGAGCAAGAGCCCAACGCGCCAGCACCAGCTCCCGTCACCGCCTCTGCGACTCCTGTAACGAAGCCCACGCGCCGCGCACTGCCCGATCATCTTCCGCGACAAACACGCAGACACGAGCCGAAAGAAACGGTATGCCCGGAATGTCAGGGCGAACTGCGCAAGTTAGGCGAGGATGTCTCCGAGATGCTGGAGTACGTGCCCGCCAGCTTCGTGGTGATACGTCAGGTGCGCCCCAAGCTGAGCTGCACGAAGTGCGATTGCATCGTGCAGGCCGACGCGCCGAGCCGGCCGATCGCGCGCGGCTTGGCCGGGCCGGGGCTGCTGGCGCACGTTCTGGTGAGTAAGTACTGCGATCATCTTCCGCTGTATCGGCAAAGCGAGATCTATGCGCGACAGGATGTAGAACTGGAGCGCTCGACCTTGGCCGATTGGGTCGGCGGCAGTGCGCGCCTTCTTCAGCCGTTGGTGGAAGCGCTGCGCCGCTACGTGACCGCCGCCGACAAACTGCACGCCGATGACACGCCGGTGCCGGTGTTGGCTCCGGGCCAGGGCAAGACCAAGACCGGTCGATTGTGGACCTACGTTCGCGATGACCGTCCCGCGGGCGATACCGCACCTCCCGCAGTGTGGTTTGCCTACTCACCGGATCGCAAAGGGGAACATCCCGAGCGCCATCTGGAGAAGTTTCGTGGCACGCTGCAGGCCGATGCCTACGCGGGATTCAATCAGCTCTACGAAAATGGCCGCATCGAGCAAGCCGCGTGTTGGGCACATGTGCGGCGCAAGTTCTACGATCTGGAACAAGCTCACGCTTCCCCGGTGGCGCGGGAAGCGCTGGTGCGTATCGGCGCGCTGTATGGAATCGAAGAACAGATTCGCGGTATGCCGCCGAGCGAACGCCATGCCGTGCGCCAGGCGCAGGCCCAGCCACTGCTCGACTCTCTGCGACAGTGGTTCGAAGCGACGTTGTCGAAGCTCTCGCGCAAGTCTGAGACGACGGTAGCGATTCGATACGCGCTTTCGCGATGGGACGCGCTTACGCGCTATATAAAGGATGGACACATCGAGATCGACAACAACGCCGCCGAACGCTCTTTGAGGGGCATCGCCCTGGGCCGGAAGAACTACCTGTTTGCCGGATCAGACGCGGGTGGAGAACGTGCCGCTGCGATCTACAGCCTGATCGGTTCGGCCAAGCTCAGCGGTCTCGATCCCGAAGCCTATTTGCGCCAAGTGCTGACCCGCATCGCCGATCATCCCATCAACCGCGTCGACGAACTTCTGCCGTGGAACTTCAAATCCACACCTGAGGACGTGTCCACTTAACTTATTCGTGGACACTTAGCAAGACGGTGCGCTTCGGACGCTTACTTGCCAGTGGGCTGAAAGAGAGTAAGCAAAATGACGATTAAGGTTGAACCTGGAGCAGAGGAAACGCCCGTTTCGGAGCTAACGTTGCGCGACCTTGCCAAACTAATAGAGTACGTCGTGGATGTTCAAGGACGGCGGCATGAGAGTGTGCTGTTACGTCTGGAGCGCATTGCCGATGCCATGACAGCTACCCGCGTGAAGGAATAACGATGCTACGTAAGGACGGCAGTGATACGGACAAAGGCAGGCATGGGAACAAGTGCCGCACGGAATACCGTCCAGATCCGCCCGAGCTGTCCATTTTGAAAGTTTTAGCGGACTCTGTGCCGTTGGGATTCGCTGTCTCGCGCAATGGAAAGACCTGTTGGGCCGCGTATAACAATGGCGCGCTAGTGGCTGTTGGTAGTAGCGCGGACGATGCCCGGCGCAAGTGGCGTGTGTGGCGTGCCCGACCACGAAGGGCAGAGGGTGAAGGTCAAAAATCTTGAGCACTAACCCCTTGTCGCCCGCCGCATCCGTTTTTTCCACACAAACAAGAATAGATTTGAATTAGCGAAACAAAGGCGAAAGTCGAATGCTAGGCCGTCTGGCAACGCGCTGGCTAAAGTTACAGCGGTTTCGGCATGGGGTCTAGCTTGCACCTACCGTTTTTATGTAGAAACGCCCTGGAACGCAAGCAAAGGGCATCGTAGAGGGTCAAATTTAGCTATGGGTCACGAAAACAACGCACCGTACACTGTGGCCGAAGTTGCCAAGATGCTGAACTACTCCCCGCAATTCATTACGCGGCTGTTTGAGAATGAACGCGGCGTCTTGATTGTGGAGCGTAAGGCGAAAAAGCGGAACTATCGAAGCATCCGCATTCCGCGAGCGGTCTATGAGCGGGTCATCAGGAAAATCAGCGTCCAATAGTTTCGTCCGAGTTGCAATGTGTATTCTTTTCGAAGACACTCGTAACGAATGAAACCTGAGATAGCATTTCCCTTAGCTGTCGGCGGGATTCTGGCAGCCCTTGGAACGACTATTGCTAATGCGAACGGTTTGTTTAGCGGGCATCCCCGATGGGCGTTTCTTTCCTATGCGGTTTCAATAATCCTGATCGCGCTAGCAACTTTTGGGTGGATTCGTAATCGGAAAAAAGAGGCACTAAAGAGCGAACCAGAGGATAAAGACCGACCACACTTTTCTATAGAGGCGCTTGACGGCGAAATACACTCCTATAGTGGTTTTGCACATTATTTCTCGCTTCGCAACTGCGGCGGTAGAACGGCGCGGGACATACGATTCGAACCGCTTTTTTCCCAATCACGTAACCATGCAATTCGGTTTAATCGAGTGCCGAGCCTAGCAAAAGATCAAAGGGCACCGTTGGACTTTGACGCGGGGGCCGATGAATCCTGGATTATTCATCCGGGAGTTGCAAATCATCTGATCGCGTTCGTTGAAGACAATCCCGCCAAAAAACCGATGCTGACGTTTGTCATCAGCCTTAACTTTCTTGATGGAAATACACAACGGACGGAACAACACGTGCTAGAGGCCGCGAGCTTGAGAAGCGGAGGTATCAGGCTAAACATTCACCCACTCCCTACGTTGGCGGAAAACGAAAAGCACAGGAAAGCCAGAGAAGCGATAGGCCGGGTGCTAGAGCGACTCTCGGAATGCGAACGCGATGCTTACGCTGGCGCTAACGGCAGCGACTATGAAAGGCTGTTAAAGAAGATTGCCGCGATTAAGCACAGCGTGAGCGAAATTGCCGGAAAATATCTGGATTCCTCTTTCGAGTCCCGCTTTCTAGCTGTCAATGTTTTCGATGTGCAACTAGACGAGGCTACGAGGATGCACTTCATAACGCGGGCGCAAGGGAGTTTCTGGACGATGTATCAGCAAGTCAAAGGATGGCGTGCGTGCTTGGTCGGTATTCTCAAAGAACTTGGGCCGCGCTGAATTGTGCTAATTTGTGCTACCAACCTGTAACTCCTGCCTTTCTGCGATTTCTGGGATACTTAAGAATCAGCAACTTACAGATTCTAAAGGGCGTGTAATGGTTCAAATCCACCCCCCGCAACCAAATTCTCTATTTGGTTTCAATCGTCAGGGACCATGTTGAGGAAGATGCTCGCGCCCAGATCGACACCTTCAGACAAGGTTTTGACCAGAATCTGTGAAAGGCAGCAAAACAGTGCTCCGGAGGGACCGGGGACTAGTTGGGGACTAGGGACTAAACGAGGGACTGAGGGTGCGTTTCTTGCGCGTACTTACAGGTGCTTAGGTGTCATCCGTGCGCTTGTAAGTCGTTTGGTATCAGTTTCCCCTTGAACTCATGGCACAATGGCCACGAACTTCTTGAACCTGGTTGAGAAGATTCTCCTCGACACTTCTTAGGGGCCAATCGGCAATGCGATTGGCCATACCAAAATCATATGGCGTCCCAGTGTAGCCTTGGTGTGGCACGCCGCGACCACTGGCCTTCCTCGCTGCATTGTTCTTGCTATGTCGGCTATCGAGAGAAACAATGGACCAGGAGGTGAAAGTGGAGCAATCATCCCGCAGGCTCTCTCTCGAGGAGATCGCAAACAGCACAACCCACGGCGTCGGCCTGGTGCTGAGTGTTGCAGGCTTCGTGGTCTTGCTTGCCATGGCGATCAGGCATGGGACGGCATGGCACGTCGTAGGCTGCGCAATTTACGGCAGCACTCTCATTTGCCTTTATTTGGCCTCAACGCTGTACCACGGTATCCCCTCGACACGCCTGAAGCGTGCGCTGAGAATCTTGGACCACTCGGCAATCTATCTGCTAATTGCCGGAACCTACACTCCGTTTCTACTGGTCAATCTTCGTGGCGGATGGGGATGGTCGTTGCTTGGAATCGTCTGGGGATGCGCCATGGCCGGGATCGTCTTCAAGTTCTGGTTTGTGGATCATTTTAAGGTTCTATCCACTGTGCTCTACCTGGTGATGGGCTGGCTCGTGGTAGTGGCTGCCAAACCGCTCCTGACGCATGTTTCGGCTGTTGGACTTCGATGGCTGATCGCTGGAGGGGTCATGTACACGGTTGGTGTGGTGTTCTACGCCTCGCGAAAAGTCCCATACAGCCACGCCATTTGGCATGTGTTCGTGATGGTGGGAAGCTTCTGTCATTACCTCGCGGTGCTGTACGCCGTCGTCTTGTCAGCTAAGATCTAAGATTGCCGTGGTGCTTGTGACTGCCATCGACAGCGCCGAGAGCGCCGGTCGTCGATTTGACTGTTGCCACATTATTTCTTGACACCGCCCCCTCCCTTCCCTATCGTGAGTGGGTCCAGGCATTTGTGCCTGAACGAAGCCGTATCTCATGCAGAGTGGCCGAGGGTAACGGGCCCGTAGAAGCCACGACAACCGGATCAGGAAACAGCCTGATCATCTGGTGCCAATTCCCGCCCGGTTTGCGGGGGACATGAGATCTCGGTGAGCAATTGCCTCGTCCCCATATCCCGGATGAGGCGTTCGTGTTTTTAGGGCGCGCAGGGCCCAGCGCAGCCAGGCTGGAGAAGCACAAATGAACTCGCGAATTTACTTTGACCATTCCGCCACCACGCCGCTCGATCCTCGAGTGCTCGCGGCGATGGGGCCGTTTCTCGGCGGTGCGTTCGGAAATCCATCGAGCCTGCATCACGAGGGCCGCGTCGCCCACGAAGCCGTCGAGACTGCGCGCGCGCAAGTGGCGGCGCTGATCCGGGCCGAACCGGACGAAATCATTTTCACCGCCAGCGGCACCGAGGCCGACAACCTGGCGCTCATCGGCGCGGTGCGCGCAAGCGGCAAGCCGGGCCATGTGGTGACCAGTTCCATCGAGCACGCCGCGATCCTGGAGACCTGCCGCTTCCTCGCCGAGTCCGGGACGAAAATCACTCGTCTTCCCGTCGATGTGGATGGGCTTGTGGGTCCTGAGAGTCTACTGCGCGCTTTGCAGTCTAACGTAACCCTTGTCTCTATTATGGCAGCGAATAACGTGGTGGGAACGCTGCAACCGATCGAGGAACTTGCCCAGCTCACCAAGTTGCACGGCGTGCTGTTTCATACCGACGCAGTGCAGGCCGCGGGGAAGATTCCACTCGACGTGAATCGCCTGCATGTCGATCTGCTCTCTCTGTCGGCGCACAAGTTGCATGGCCCCAAAGGCATCGGCGCTCTCTACGTTCGCAAAGGCGTGGGTCTGTCTCCTATCATCTTCGGAGGCGGGCAGGAGCGGGGCCTCCGTTCGGCCACGGAGAACGTTGCTGGCATCATCGGCTTCGGCGCGGCAGCAACCATCGCGCGGGAAGAGTTGGCCGATGAAGCAGCTCGCCTGGCGTGTTTTCGCGAGCGCATCGCTAGAGAACTCGCCCGAACTCTGCCGCATTCTTATCTGTTGGGGCATCCGCTCCATCGCTTGCCGGGCCACTTGAGTTTTGGATTCCGCGGCCAGGAGCGTGAAGTCGGCAAACTTCTGGCCGCTCTGGATGCCGCCGGTGTGGCCGTCTCGGCAGGCAGCGCCTGTAGCGCCCACCATTCCGGGGAGCCATCAAGTGTACTGCTCTCCATGGGTTACGATGCCGAGCGCGCTCGCGGTTTGCTGCGCCTCAGCATGGGCCGTTTCAACACCCAGCAGGAGGTCGACCGCTTCCTGGAGATCCTGCCCTGTGCCGTCGCCACGCTGACGCGCCCCGGGATCCCCAGCGAGCGGTCAGCAAGGGATCGTCGGGCAGTGGCACTCGGGTAAGCGGCAAGCACCTGCCGGTTTTCGCTCCCGATCACAGGACGGGCAAACAGAAACACTCCAGCGCCACACCGGGCTCATGGCAGTTTGCCGCGGTGGGTGCCATCGGTCCCGTAACACAGCTGCAAGCGCTACCTGCGGGGACGAGTCCTTGACCAATAGAGTGTCAACGCTGTGTCTCCGATGTTCCGCAACCGCTCTGCGACTTCTTTTGTCTGGAAGGGCCGGTCTTCGGATTCCAGGTCACGATTGAGCAATTCCGTGATTTCTTCCGCAGTGCTCGGTTTCTTGATCTGGTTCAACGCTCGTGAAATGTGTTCGTCGAGACGACTCGAATTCGAAATCTTCCGCATTTCCCGTTTCAGCTCTAGAAAAATGAACTTAGCTTATTCCTGACAGGGTCCCGATGTCAGCATGGTTCCGATGAGAATGCGAACCAGAATGGCAGATCAAGGCTTCCTCGCCGGCAGTAGCTTAACGACCAAGTTTCCTATTGCCGCGGGCTGGTGCTCTCCGGCGCCGCCAACCAAAGTGTACGAGCGCTCGAAGCCCGCTGGTCCTTCCACCTTCATTTCCCAGTTGTCGTTGGCGTGAGACCCGACAATTGAGACTCGCCACTCTCCCGCCCTGTCACTCAGGACGTGTTCGATGACAGCTACAATCTCCCCGCGTACTTGGGGATCGCCGGTATTCTGCATCTCGATCCTGACGGCCATGTCTCCTGTATTGTACAAAGCGGCAAGGTGGACCACTTCTCTCTGCAGCACCAATAAAAGTCCTAAAAGAACGAGCGAGCGAATAGGGCGGAACAACTCGCGAAATGCTTTTTCTTGGAGACCAAGCCTGGGGAGGGAACGCTGGTAAAAGGTAAAGGCTGTGACACGGTTATGCTCTAGCCATCGGCTCCTGCGAGGGAGCTAACAGCGTGGACGCATGCACCGTCACAGCCTCTGATGCGATCACCGCTTTCGCGGTCCCAAACCCCAACTACTCCTCGCAGAGCCGTCGGTTTTTTCAGGTCTGGCTGCTCTTCGGGTTGCCCCGCCGAACTGATCACTCAGCCTACTTCGGACTGGCAAAAGTTTAATTAAGCCAACCCTTTCAGCCGTCGACGGAGGCAAACGTAGAGAGTTGCTCGAAGATTGTCAACGCCCGTTTTCAGTGCAATCGGCGGGTTGCGATGGATCAAGGACCGGAGACGCAACCCGTTGAATCATTGTCGCTTAACAAATGGGAGATCAAATTATTTCCCTTTTCCCACAGGAACATCCACAGGCTCTTCGAAGGCGCGGATAGGTATTACAAATAAAGAATGCGTGCGGGGAACCATGTAAGCATCTTGACTCCGGCAAAGCGGTCACGCATGGTGGTTACCGGCGCATTCACGCAATGGCAAACCTAGTGGCCTACATCGATGGCGGCTCTCTCGGGAATCCGGGCCCATCTGGTATTGGAGTAGTAATGGACGGCCCCGCCGACGGCACAATCAGGATCGCCAAATGGATCGGACGCCAGGACAATAACGTCGCCGAGTACATTGCTCTGTTGGAAGCGCTGCAATGTGCCCTGGAGCTTAAGGCCACCGCGCTGCACGTCTTTTCAGATTCCGAGGTGGTGGTGAGGCAGATGAGCGGCAAGTACACATGCCGGAGTCCGCGGCTCTACTCGCTGAATTGGATCTGCCGGAAACTGGCCCGGTCGCTCGATTTCTCCATCTCCCACATTGGTCGCGAGCACAATGCCGAGGCCAATGGTCTGGCCAGTTCGGCCGCTCGCAGGAAAAATTGCTAACCTTAGGAACAACCGCTCGTGCTGCCACAGGTCATACACCGATAGCAGGAACCGTTCCTCACCATCAGTGAGCCGCAGAATTGGCACGGAGGCGCGTCTCCCAACTCCACGACCTGCCCCAAACCCTCGACTACGCTGGTCACCTCACGCTGCGGTTGGGCCAGCTTGGGCAATTCAAACAAAAGTCCCTGCTCACCTTTCAAGAAGCGCAGCTCAAGCCACCTGAACAGGTAGTCCGTCTTATGTTGGGCCCAACATAACCAGGATTATGTTGTCCTCAGATTTATGTGACGTTCAACATCGGTTGGCCGATAGACAGCGGGTTCCAACTGGCCGAACGTCACATAAGTTGGTTAGAGTTGAGCCAGGAACTTCAACAGGTCAGGA
>JBAVQD010000242.1:0-2919 GCA_049693675.1 Candidatus Sulfotelmatobacter sp.
GAAGGCTGGCACAACAATCACCACGCGCATCCCACCGCGGCGCAGCATGGTTTCACCTGGTATGAGATCGACATGAACTGGTACGGAATCTGGGCTCTGAAACAGCTCGGGCTGGCCTGGGACATCAAGCGCGTGAAGCTGGCCGACCTGGAAAAAGGTTTGGTGGCTATGCCGAATGGGCAGCTGATCACTGCGGCTTTGGCGGAGGGCGCTGCGGCGGGCGACTAGGCTCAATGCGAGTGCACTCTTTGATTTGGAACCCGCCTTATGGGCGGGTTTTCATTTCGAAGTCGGAATCTATGAACCATTGAAGTCAGCGTTGGGCGTTTTATTGTAATTACGCGAACTACTGTTGCAGCAAGATGGATACCGTTCCATCGGTCGAGTTCGCCACGGCGAGATCAAGTTTTCCATCGCCATTAAAATCTGCAGTCGTGATCTGGAACGGGCCGTGCCCTGCTGGATAAGGAGAAGCAGCTGCCTGCGTGAACGTGCCATCGCCGTTGCCCAGCAGGAGCGTGATTGTTCCATCTCCATAGTTCGCAACCGCCAGGTCCAGCCTCCCGTCATTGTTGAAATCTCCTGCAACGATTGCGTCGGGCCCATTTCCTACCGGAATCGTGGTGGGCGCTCCAAATGTTCCATCGCCGTTGCCCAGCAGGATGATTACCGCGTCGCCGACAGAATCCGTTAGTGCGAGATCCAGCTTGCCGTCCCCATTAAAGTCGGCGGTAGCGATCGCGGAGAGACTTTGCCCAAGGGGAACCGGCGAACCACTCGCCTGCGTGAATGTCCCGTCGCCATTGCCAAGCGAGACAGCTAATCCAGAAAAACCCGGAGGTGCGCCCAGACCGTTCGCCACAACGGCATCCAGCTTTCCGTCGGCATTAAAATCCCCCACCGCGACGCCCGCCGGGAAACCCCCAGCAAAGGAGGTGGAGTAAAGGTCCCCCGCTGTGTTGAACGCCCCATTTCCGAATCCGAGAACGACGGGCGACCCGCCCAATATCTGGCTCGTTATAGCAAGATCGAGGTTGCCATCTGCGTTGAAATCGGCCGCTTCTATCGCGGATGTCGGCTGGCCAAGCGCATTGGCGAACGAGGCCGATGACGGGACGAAGTTTCCACTTCCGTTCCCCAACAGGATCACTGCGGCCTCATTGTTGAACTCCCCGACGGCCAGCCCGGGATGACCGCTGTGGTTGAAATCGGCTACGGCGATAGGCCCGACATAGGGTGAGGCGAAGTCATCGTAAGGTGGGCTCGGCACACTCACTGGAGAAGTCGGTGTCGCCGTAAATGTGCCGTCGCCGTTTCCAAGGAAGACGTACATGCGGACATTTGCCGAGACGGCGAGGTCCAGCTTGCCATCCTCATTGAAATCGGCAGCCACAACGCCGTACGGCTCGGGAACCTGCAGCGGCGAATTGGCCGCATTCACAAAATTGATGGTGGTTTCTGGCGCAGCTACCTGGAAGTAGACAACATTGGACGTGCCACCGCCCGGCGCAGGATTCATGACCGTTACTGTCGCTGTCCCCGCAGATCCAACTTCCGCCGCCGGGACCATCGCGGTCAGATGCTTGCTGTCGACAAATGTTGTCGCCAGGGGCGCGCGATTGAAATCAATAGTCGCGCCGGGGACGAACCCCGTTCCGCTTACGCTGAGGGTGAACCCTGAAGCGGCGGGTGAAACCGCGGTCGGCACGAGCGGCTGATTCAAGAATGGAGCCGGATTCCCCGGTGCACCAGTCGGATTGATCTGAATACTCAAGGCGCCGATGTCGGTTACGGTCACGCCTGTCGAATCCGTTACCGCGGCCTCGAAATACCAGGTTCCACCGCCGGTCGGCGTGCCGCTGATCGTCCCGCTATTAGCAGCGAGCTTCAGTCCGTCGGGCACCGCTCCACCCACCTTGTATCCTGTGAGAATGGGTCCGTTGTATACACTCCACTGAAACGGAGGCGTACCGCCGGTGAGCGCGATGGTTTGGCTGTAGGGCGTGCCCACAGCTCCGTTCGCAAGCGTCTGAAATGGAATCTGCAGGTGCGGGTTCACGGTAATCTGCAACGCAGAGCTCTTCGTCGGGTCTGCGGAGGAGGCGGCCGTGACAGTAGCCTGTTGCGCGCTGGTGAGAGTGGTCGTCGGCGAGTTATACACAACAAATGGCCCCGTAGAACCGCTGAGGGAGCCCGGGCCGGTCAGGGTCCACGAGACCCCTTTAGAAGACGTGTCATTTATCACGGTTACTGTGATCGCGACGGTCTGGCCCTGATCAATTGTCTGCGAAGAGGAAGGAGACAGGCTTACCGAAATGATCGGGGGCGGCGGCGGCGAACTCGAACATCCGACCATAACCGCTGCCATTGCGACGACGAACGACACACAAAAAGAGCGCAGTCGGGACATTTCCTCACCGCCAGTGTTTCTCGGGATGGGAATTATCCCACACATTCTCCGGCTCCGCCAGCCGTAGACTCGCAACTGGAATGCACTGAGAATAGTTGGCCGTATCACCGCATTACACCCGCAGAGACCTACGATCTAGATGGCGTCAATTAGCGACCTGCATCCGCGAACGCGCTAAAATCACCCTAACGCCATGCGCATCACTAGTCGCCGCGGAACCATCGTTTTCTTCCTCTGCTTGGGCATCGGCCTGGTGGCGCTGGCGGTCGCGCTGAATGTTGGATGGATCATCCTTAACTGGCGCGAGGGAGTGCTGCTGTTCTTCGGCATCATCTTTTTTGCTCTGATCATTGCGGGCATGATCGTGAATACAACCTTCCTTCTGCGCGAAATTCGCCGCAGCGAGCAGCATGACAGCTTTATCAATGCGGTCACGCACGAATTGAAGACTCCGGTGGCATCGATCCGTCTCCATTTGGAGACTCTATTGCGCCGCGAATTGCCGAATG
>JBAVQD010000243.1:0-14028 GCA_049693675.1 Candidatus Sulfotelmatobacter sp.
AACAAAAACAGAATGATCGAGACCAGGATCATTCCTTCCGTCAGATTGTGCAGCACCGTATGGCTGGTGAAGTGAACCAGATCGCTGCGATCGATGAACGGAACTACCTTCACCCCCGGTGGCAGAATATGATCGTTCAACTCTTCCACTTCTTTATGAATTCCTTGCAGCGCATTGTCCGCCGGTGCGCCTTTGCGCAATAAGACAATTCCTGACACCACATCGTCGTTATCGATAATCTTTCCATCCTCACGATGGATGGCCCGCGCAAACTGCCCCAGCCGAATCTTCGGACCTTGCGAAACCACGGCAATGTCCTTCACCCGCAGCGGCGTGCCATTCTTGGTGAGGATCACCGTCTCCGCTATATCCTGCGAGCGGTCGACTAATCCCACGGCGCGCACGTTAATCTGCTGCAGCCCCTCTTGGATAAAACTTCCGCCCGCGTTCGTATTGTTATTGGTGAGTTGCTGCTCAACTTGCGCCAGGCTCAGGCCGTAAGCAATCAGTTTGTTAGGATCGACACGCACCTGGTATTCGCGAGTCGGTCCGCCGAAGCTGGAAACATCGACAATATCCGGCACAGACTTGAAACTTTTTTCGATGACCCAGTCTTCGAGCGACTTCAATTCCATCGCGTCATAAGCCGGGTTGCTGCTGTGCAGCGTGAAAAAATAGATCTGTCCAACCGGACTCCAGTCCGTGCCCATCTGCGGCACCACGCCCGCCGGCAGCGTCACCTGGCTTAGCCGCTCCAGAACCCGCTCCCGGTTCCAGTTATCGTCCGAGCCGTCATCGAAAATCAGTTTCAGGTCAGAAAGCCCGAACAGCGAAAAAGACCGCAGATGCACCACCTGCGGAATGCCGTTCAGTGCGACCTCGAGCGGGATCGTAACCTGCTGCTCGATCTGCTCCGCCGAAATTCCCGGCCACTGCGTAATCACCTCAACGTAGTTGTCCGCCACGTCGGGATACGCCTCAATCGGAAGATCGCGAAACGCAACGATGCCTCCGGCAAAAAGGATCAGCGCAAACGCCAGCACCAGCAGCCGGTTGT
Organism: Candidatus Sulfotelmatobacter sp.; assembly: GCA_049693675.1. GTDB lineage: Bacteria > Acidobacteriota > Terriglobia > Terriglobales > Acidobacteriaceae > Sulfotelmatobacter. Next base: position 1,058 of record JBAVQD010000243.1, read on the forward strand.
TCAGAGCAAAATCAACGACTCGGCGAATCATCTATTGCTCCACCGTGTTTTGCAGCACCAGCGCATTCGAAACCACTTGATCTCCCGGCTTGATCCCCGAAACCACTTCTTGCAGATTGTTGGGAAGCATTTTTCCCGTCACCACTTCCAGCCGCTTAAAGTGTCCCGCGCCCAGCGGCGCGTAAACCCATTCGCGATCATGCAGGTGCAAAATTGCAGACGATGGCACCGCCGCATACGTCACCGCTTGCTTGCCATAAAAAGTCGCCGTCACAAACATTCCCACGTGCATCAATCCGGGATTCGCCACTTCAATCCGCACCTTGGTGGTGCGAATCGTAGGATCGAGCACCGGCAAAATATTGTCGATCCGTCCCTTGAAAATTTTGTTGGGATACGCGCTCAGCCGAATATCCGCAAACTCGCCCACATGAACCGCATCCAGATCGTTTTCGTACACGTCGCAAATGATCCACACATAAGAAAGATCGGAGATCGTAAACGGATTCGGTGATCCCAGCCCCTGCACGCCCGAAGCATTCGTAATCTGCTGGTCGGTAATCACCCCGGAGATTGGAGCGCGAATATCGACAATCCCCGACGGATGCTCCTTATCCACGCCGAGAACTTTTAACTGTTCAGTCGCCGCATCCAGATCGGCCTGCGCATTCTTGGCGACGTCTTCCGCCTGTTCCAGCGCGCTCTTGGCGACGGCGCCTTTTTCAAAAAGAATTTTCTGCCGCTCCAGGTTCAATCGCGCCAGCAGTTCGTCATCCACCGCTTTGCGATAACCCTGGTAGGCTCCGGAAACATCGTTGCTCTGCACTTGCAACAGCAGTTGTCCTTTTTTCACCGTATCGCCCAGCCGCGCTTTCACTTCCACCACGCGTCCCGCGGCCAGCGAGATCACCGGCACCGCGCGCGATATATCAGGCTGCACTACGCCCGTCACATCGAGCGACGGCGCCGCCTTGTACGCGGCCGCCGCCACCAACGGAAATAATTCCGGACGATCCACCTTGAAATTGTTCGCGTCCATATCCGGCTGAACGCTCGCCGCAGGCGGTGCCTCAGCCTTCGGATCAGGCTTTCCCTCGTTGCACCCAGCAACAAAAAGCAATCCCAGCGCCACCACCGCACATGTGGCGACGGGCGCCTTCGCCCGTCCCGCCAAGCGAAGCGAGGCGGAATTCACCCCAACTGCCGGCAGCCAAGATTTCGTCTGCTCAACCCATCCGCACAACATCCGTCCACTCTTCATTGCAAAACCTCTTTGCCCACCGCCTGGTTCAATTGCGCCGCCGTCCATGTGGCGACGGGCGCCTTCGCCCGTCCCGCCAAGCGAAGCGAAGCGGAATTCACCCCAACTGCCGACAGCCTGGATTTCGTCTGCTCAACCCATCCGCACAACATCCATCCACTCTTCATGGCAAAACCTCTTTGCCTACCGCCTGGTTCAATTGCGCTGCCGCCGTAAGATACGAACCCACCAGGTTCACATAACTCAACTGCACACTGCGGTAATCGCTCTCCGCGTTAAGAAAGTCCAACAGCGATGCTCCACCGTGCTGGTAAGAAAATAAAATCGTTTCCCGCACTCGCACCGCTTGCGCGAGATATTTTTCCTTGTAGCCCCGCAGCAGCGTCAGGTTGCTGGCCAGCGTGGTATACGCCGAATCCACATCGTTGAACACCTGCGCCTGCGCCACATCGCGCAGCCTTTCGCTGCGCGTAATCTCCAGCTTGGTGTGCAGTTTGTTTCCCTGATTACGATCGAAAATGCGCAGCGGGAAATCCACGCCTACGCCAAAATAAAGATCAATCGGCGCATTTCTCCCCACGTCGAAGCTAACCGTCGGATCCGTCGATCCGTTCGCTACCGCCAGTTTGTAGTCGGTCTGCGCCTTGTCCACCGTCTGCGCCGCCGCCTTCAAATCCGGACGGTTATCCAGCGCGATTTGCCGGTAAGTATCCAGCGCGTCGATCTGATCACCGGAATCGAACACCCCCGCTAGATCGAACTGGTCCACCGGAGTGCGGTCATTCAACAGCATCAGCATCTGGATTTTTGCCGTGCGCAAATTCACAATCGCATTCTGCACGTCAGATTCATACTGCACTCGCTGCAGTTCCAATCGATCGAGATCGATCTGCGCAATATCGCCCGCCTGATAGCGGTCACTGCTGATCTTCAAAACGTGGTCGTAGTAATCCAGATTGTCTTTCGAAACCTGCAGCACCGCCTTGGCCTGCAGCGTCTGCACAAATGCGTTGCGCAGATTGAACAACAGCCCGCGCTCCAGATCGTCCTGTTGCGAAATTCCAATCGCTGTTTCCTTCTTCGCGCTCTCCGTGCGCAGCCCGCGTTTATTTCTGCGCTCGATCAAATAACTCACCGTCGCCGAAGGCAGCCAGTAGGCAAACGGCCCGTGCCCCGGTCCCAAATTAAAAGGATCGATCTGATCCGATAGCAGTCCCAGGCTCGGATTCGGCCGCACATGTGCCGTGATCTCATCCGCCTGCAGTTCGCTGATGTTTAATTTCCCCGCCAGCAATGTGGGATTATTCAGCTCCAGTCGCTCCTTCACCTGCTCCCAGGTCCACGCCTGTGGCGCGGCCTGCGGAGCGGATTGGCTCGCCCGAGGCGCTGCTTGCCCCGCTGCTTGCGCGGCGACCAAGCCCACGCAAGCGCTTAGCGCCAGCACCGCCCCGCATCGATGTCTTAATGTTCGTCGCATCAATAACTCCAATGCATCAGTAACTCCATCCACTCGCATTGCATGGAACAAAGAAGTCGCGGCGTCGTGCCGGTCTCCCCCGCCGAGAAGCCACACCGCAGGCCGCGCCATGAAAGAGCGCTACGCGGCACACAGTGCCGTAAAAAAAATCGTCCCACCGCAAACACTGCCTTGAAAGAGCGCCACGAAAAACAGCGCCGTGAAAGTGCGTCACGAAAGCCTGCAGTTCCGTGGAAGAGCGGCGCTTCAGCGCCGCGTAAAGCTTCCAGCCCGATGGGGCTTTAGCCCCGGTGGTCGTCCTCCTGCGTCGCATCAATTTTTCCCGACCCGAGTAATGCCGCTCACAAACAACTCAGCACTCACGCCCCATAGTCTAGAAATCCAAAACAACCATCGCTCGCGAAATGCACGCCTTCAGGAATATCACCTACTCCGTAAGGATCTCCTAAAGATGAGAAACCCCCGCTGCGGAAATTGCTGCTTCCCGGCAGCGCACAGCAAACGATGATTTTAAGGATGATTCGGCGAACTACCCGAGGAGGGAATCAGGCGGCGCGCGCCCGGCATGCCAACTGCAAGCCTTGGCTAGCGGCGCCAAATGTAAAACAGAAACTTCGAGCGGCCCAGCTTGGGGAGCGGGCAGCCAAGTCATATTCGCCAGCAGTACCGGTGGTCCCTGCAGCCGGTTCACCCACGCTGCATGCTTTTCGCCTCCGGCCTGCCGCACCGCCCGCTTGCTGGTGGCGGATTCTTCCATCTCGGCGCGCATGGCGTGTAGATCGTCCGTCGCCGAGATCACCGGAAAAAGCAATATCAGCGCGCAACCCAGCGCCAGCAGAAACTGCAAAGCGGTAATCCGGCGCGCCGCGCGCGCTCCCGCACCGCGCCGCCATAGCCAGTAAGCTGGCAGCGCCAGCAGCAACCACACGAGATTGAGCAGCAGCTCCATGACTAACTAAGACGACAAAGAATAATTAAGACAAACGCACTTCAGTTTTTCAGAAACTGCAAATCCAAGTCAACATGACCATCGTACTTGCATTTACGCAAGGCCGAAGCCGGAAGCCGAATTAAGGCCCCACCGTCACCTGCAGCGGCGCCGGAGTCTGCAGCATCTCCCGGTAGATTGCATTCCTCCTCGCCACTTCGCCCACCACCGTGACGTTCACCGTATAGGCTCCATGCGGCAGATTCTCGCCAAAGGGCAATACCATCCCGATCGTGCCTCGCTTCAGCGGGAAGTGCTGATATCCAATCTCCGTCGCCCGCCCATTCTCGGCCACCGCCTTCACATCAAACGTCAAATCGATATCATCCGCCGCCGCATTCGAAACCTCCACGCTCCCTCCAATTCTGCTTCCCACTACACGTGGCGGATTTTTCCATGCCACCGTGATCGCATCCACCACCTTAATTACATACCCGCGCTGCACCGCCTGCCGCGGCTGGCCGCCATCTCGCACCGACACCGCAAACTGAAATTTCCCCGCCTTCTCCGCCGACCCGTGCAGCAGCCCATTCTCCTCAAGCTTAATCCCCGGCGGCAAAGTCCCGCTCTGCACCTTCCACTGCAACACCGGCACGTAATTCCCCCGCCCCTGAAATTGCGCATGGTAGTCTCCGTGCGGATAGGTCTGTGGCAACTCTTCCGGCTCAATGATCAGTCCTTCTTCCGCGGGTTTCTCCGGTTCGGCCTTATCTTGCTCTGTCGCGGACGCCGACGCACTCTCCTGCCCGAAAGCCGGCTCCCAACCCGCCATGCAAATCCCCACCACCAGCATGCAAACCGCGCCGCGCCCGAGCTTTGCCATCCGCAAATTCCCCAATCTCCGCCCGCCTTCCACCATGCTACCGGAATTCAAGGCCGCTCCTGGTAATTCCGCTGCATCCAAGCTAATAAATAATGGAATGCACTTGGATGCGGAAAGATCGCAGCTCCGGCCCGCTCCAGAATGTAAAGATATGTATATCTTGCACTTGCCCAAAATTTTATTTTCCCCACGCGCTACTTATTCCGCAGGTTCGGGTTGAAGCAACTGAATTCGTTTGTGCTAACCTCGAAACTAAATATCGTCACTCTCACGCCCGATTTTTTCCCAGGGGGAATTATGTCAGTCCGCAACGGTATCGTCCTGCTCGTCGCACTCTCCACACTTTTGTTCCTGGCCGCCTGCGGCGGCAACGGCGCCAGCATCGCCACACCGGTCGCCCCGCCCAGCGGAGCATTCAGTAATAGCAACCTGAACGGGACCTACGTTTTCTCCATCTCCGGTACCGACGCTAATGGAGCCCCCTATGCGATGGTCGGCACCCTCACGGCCAACGGCAGCGGCGGCAACGGCAAAGGTGGCATCACGGCCGGCACGTTAGATATTAACGATAGCGCCGTTTTCAGTTCGCCTGCAGCCGGGGTATCGATCAACAGCAACAGCACCTACAGCGTCACGTCAGATGGCCGCGGCCAAGCCGTCATCGGAACCAACATCACCAGCGTCAACCCCGGCCAAACATTTCCCAACCTTACCTTTGATTTCGTCCTCCAGGACAGCTCTCACGGACTCATCACTGAGTTCGATAGTTTCGGCAGCGGCAGCGGAACCCTCGACCTGCAAGCGTCCGGCGTTACGCCGACGGGTTCTTATGCCTTCAGCCTCTCCGGAGCCTCATCCAGCAGTGGTAGCCCGTGGGCCACGGTCGGTGATTTCACCCTTGCCGGCGCAGCCATGTCCGGGGAGGACGACTTTAACGAGAGCGGACTGGCCTTTCCTGCCTCAACCCTTACAGGCTCGCTGGCCCTGGGGCCATCTTCCACACCCGCGACAACATTGAGCGTCTCCGCCAGCTCCGGCTCCGTATTTAGCGGCACGTTTGACACGTTCGCCATCGACGCCACCCACTTGAAGTTTATTGAGATGGACTCGACCGCGACCCTATCCGGCGATGCCTATTCGCAAACTACTCCCACCATATCAGCCGGTACACTGGCCTTCACCTTGGCAGGGAACGAATTTGCTGCCGGAGGATTGATGGTCACGAATGGCGCGGGGGGAATAACTGGTACCGAAGACTACAACGTACAAGGAACTAACGTTTCGTCGCAATCCTCTCCAGTTCCCTTTACGGCCGCCTATGCAGTCGACTCCACTAACGCTGGCAGATACACTCTGAGCAGCTTCGCCACCTTTGAAGGAGGCACATCGTATGCTGCGTATCCCTCCAGCGGAGGCGTGCTCCTGTTAGAAATTGACAACTCCGGGATCTCCGTCGGCGCCGCCTACCCACAGACGGCGGGTGCAGCCCTTGCCGCGTCGCAAGGCTATGGCATGAACCTTTCGGGCGTTAATCTCGCAAGCACCGGCGGGGCCGTCGAGGTGGACGACATCGCCGAGTTCACCGCCGCCAGCGGCGGAGTGCTATCAAACGGCATAATCGACGAGAACTTTGACCCTGGTGGCTCTCCGACGCTCGGCGTGGCTCTCAGCAGTGGCACCTACGGAACCATTGGTTCGGGCGGACGCTATGGGATCTCAGCCACAGCCGCAAACAATAACTCTGGCACTCTGCTCGGCGGATTCACTCTCACCTTCTACGCCGTGGACGGCACAACCTTCCCATTCATAGAGGTAGACCCCGGCCAGGTCTCGACCGGAGTAATCGTCCTGCAGAGTCCTTCCGCGTCTTCGTCCGCAATAGCACACCCGAGCATGTTCGTAGTGCACCCTCTAATCCGGGCAAAAACTCGGCAGAAGAAAAGCTAGACGCACGCAAACCATCGCCCCAGCAATCCGGGCGCGGCTTTGAAGCCGCGCCCCTTTCCTCAACCGTCCACCACTTTTACCCCTGACGACCCATCCCCCCTTGTGACCTTCGTTACCTTTATCCCATGACCCCTCTTCAAGCACAATCACTCTAAGTTCCATGTTTTCGCGGGAGACTAAGAGTGCTCTGTCATCGCTTTCTACGTGTTTGCGTTTTCATTATGATCGCCGCTTCGTTGGCGGCGGCCCGCGACATTGCCCTGGTCTCCAACAAATCCAACGCCCTGGGCGCTCTCACCGTCACTGACCTGGTCCGGCTCTGCAAAGCGCAGACCTCGCACTGGCCCAATGGCAATCCCGTCACCTTTGTGATGCGCTCGCCCTCCGCACCCGAAATGAAGATCATCCTGGAAAAGATTTATGGCATGTCGGAGAATGAACTCAACAGTCTCATCGTGACTTCCAATCGCGGGCGCCCTGCGCATCCCGCCATTCTGGTCGCCACGTCCGACGATGAATTGCTCAACAAAGTGGCCTCCACTCCCGGTGCCATCGGGGTGGTCGACGTTTATTCCATCAACAGCAGCGTCGCCATCGTGAAAATCGGCGGCAAACTTCCACTCGAACCCGGTTACCTGCTCCACGGAAATTAGCCGCCGGTTGACGAATTTGTACGAAATATCTCGAACCAGACATCGTGATCAAGATATCCACGACGAGATACTAGATATCGAGAACTAGACATCGAGAACGAGACATTGAGAACGGATGCAGCACTTTCGAGGGCGCGCCGCGACAAACATGCGCGCAGCAATCCGAGAGCGTGCAGTGACGTGGAAGAGCGGCGCTTCAGCGCCGCGTTAAGCGCTAAATTGCTCGGGGCTTTAGCCCCTGAGCGACGCGGACGGCAGATTTAAACTATGGCAGCTCCCGGCAAGAAACGTGTTGTTGCGCCGCCCGCCCCGGCCTATGTTCGCCGTTATCCCCGCTTCACCATCGACGCTCGTCTGCAAGTCCGCATGTTTCAAGGCGGTGAATTCCGCACCTGTTGGGGACGCTCCACTGAAATGGGTCAGGATGGAATCGGCGCCACGCTCACCGGTGAACTGGAAACCGGCGAAATCGTTTCTCTCGATATTCCGCTGCCCCTCAGTCCCTATCCTCTGAAAGTCCGCGCCATCGTCCGCTATCGTCAGGGCCTGCGCTACGGCTTCGAATTCCTCACTCTCAGCGAAACCCAGCGCGAAACCATTCGCCGCGTTTGCGAAATGCTCGCCACCCGCGGCGGCAGCGTTTAATCTCACACCTTCTTTAATCCGTCCCCCTCTTTCGTCGATCGCTTTGGGAAGGGCACGGCTTCAGCCGTGCCGCTACAGCCGTTAAAGAGGAGGGCTTCAGCCCCCGGGGGACCAACGATCTGCACGGTGCTTTAAGCGATGTCTGCTTCTCCCTCTTTTTCCAATTACGTCAGTAACTTTCAGGTACTCCCGTCGCGTTCTACTATGCACTTTGTTGGGCTTCTGAGGGGGGAGCCTCCAATGGGTGGTCGTGTCACCCGGCCGTCGCAGTCGAAGGATATTCTGCGCGCCAAGAACTTACGCCAGGCACTCGAGAGCGGAGCCTCACCTTCCTTCATCCCGGCTGGAGTTGCTACTCAGGTTCAGCCGGCTGCTCTCGCCTGGAATTCATTGCAGCCGAACTCCAGCACGCCTGACGCAACAGATTCTCTCGACCTCCGCCGCCAGTTCCTCGAACAACTTTTTGAAAATTCCCCCGACGCTCTTCTTGTGGTCGATGCATCTTTCCGCGCGCAGTGTGTGAATCGCGAATTTCAACGCCTGTTCGGCTACTCCGCCGAACAAATCTTGTCGCAGCGCGTCGACTCGCTGATTCTTCCTCCCGAACGCGCCCCAGAATTTCACTGGATCTCGCAATGCCTGGACCGCGGCGAACAGATTAGCCTCGAAACTCAACGCCGTCACCGCGATGGAACTCTGCTCGATGTTTCCGTTTCCACCGCTCCGCTGATGGTCAATGGGCGCAGCGCTGGTTTTTATTTCGTCTACCGCGACATTTCCGATCGCAAGCGTGCCGAAGCTCTCAACTCTGCTCTCTACAGTGCCGCGGAAAAAGCCTGCTCCACTCAGGATCTGCAGCAGTTCTTTGCCGCCATCCACGGCATCGTCGATGAACTCATGCCGGCCCGCAATTTCTCTATCGCCATTCACGATCCCGAGTCGCAGCTGCTCAGCTTCCCCTACTTCGTCGATGAGCAGGAGTCCGCTCCCGCTCCCGCACCCGCCGCGCGCAGCCTGGTCGAATACATTCTGCGTACCGGCGAGCCGCTGCTGTGCACTGCAAAGCAGGTGCAAAAACTCCAGCAGCGCGGCGATATTGCACTCGCAGGTGCGCCGCCAAGGCAATGGCTGGGCGTGCCGCTCAAAGCCAACCATCACGTGTTCGGCGCGATCGTTCTGAAAAGCTACTCCGAAAAATCAACTCTTCGCGAACGCGACAAAGACGTCCTTGCATTAATCTCGCGCCAGTTGGGCGCTGCCATCGATCACAAGCGCAACGAACAATCCCTGCGCCGTTCTGAAATTCGCTATCGCTCGCTGGTGCAGACCGCCGTCTACGGAATTTATCGTTCCAGCCTGCAAGGCCAGTTTCTCGACGTCAATCCCGCACTCATCGGAATGCTGGGCTACAGTTCCGCACTGGAAGTGCTGGCACTCGATCCGCAAAAAAATGTTTTCCTGGACTCCGGCGAATACAACCGCCTGGTCGATGAATTCCAGCGCACCGGACGAGTCGACGGATTCGAAGTACGCTGGAAAAGGAAAGATGGCGCTGCCATTACGGTCCGCATCAGCGGCCGTGCAGTCGCCAGCGAGATTGAGCCTGCCGACGTTCTCGAGGCCATCGCCGAAGACATTACCGAACGCCGCGTCCTCGAAGATCAGTTCCGTCAGTCGCAGAAAATGGAAGCCGTCGGCCGGCTCGCCGGAGGCATCGCCCACGATTTCAATAATCTGCTCACTGTGGTCAGCGGTTACACCGAGGTTCTGCTCGATCAATTGATGATCGGTAATCCTCTGCGCGCCAAGGCCGAAGCCATTCAGCAAGCCTCCGATCGCGCCACCACGCTCACTCGTCAGCTTCTCGCCTTCAGCCGCAAACAGCTCCTGCAGCTCAAGGTAGTCGATGTCAATGGCATCGTTGCCGATATGGAGCGTCTTCTCCGTCCGCTCATTGGCGAGGATATCGAACTCACCACCAATCTCGATGCCTCCATCGGCTGCACGCGTGCCGATGCCGGACAGCTCGAACAAGTCATCATGAATCTGGTGGTCAACGCCAAGGACGCAATGCCGAACGGCGGCAAAATTCGCATCACCACCGCCAGCGTCACTCTCGATGACTCCTACCGTCCGGAAAATACTTTCATCAAACACGGCCCCTACGTCATGATTTCAGTAGGCGACACGGGCCAGGGCATGGACCGCGAAACCCAGGCCCGAATCTTCGAACCTTTTTTCACCACCAAAGAGAAAGGCAAAGGCACCGGCCTCGGACTTTCCACGGTCTACGGAATCATCAAGCAAAGTGGCGGCTACGTTTTCGTGCAGAGTGAGCTTGGCCGTGGCACCGTCTTCACCATGTATTTCCCGCGAGTCGACGAACCTTCCGAAATGCACGCCGCCGCCCCGGTCTCACCCACCGTCGCCGGAGGATCAGAAACTATCCTGCTGGTCGAAGACGAAGAATCCGTCCGCCAGTTAATCCGCGAAACTTTGGAATCCCGCGGCTACGATGTTCTCGAAGCCAGTAATGGCCACGCTGCTCTTACCCTCGCCGCCGCCCGCGCCGAGTCCATTCACCTGCTGATCACCGATGTCGTAATGCCCGGCCTCAACGGCCACGAACTCGTTCAACAATTGCTCGCCTCTCGTCCCAACACAAAAGTCCTCTACCTCTCCGGCCACGCCGAAGAAGCTGTCGCCAGCCCGCTTCCCGCCGACGTCCCCAAAGCCTTCCTGCAAAAACCCTTCACCCTGCAAAACCTTTCCCGCAAGGTCCGCGAAGTCCTCGGCCCCGCAAGCTAACTAATTTCCTCATCATTCTGCTCGAGTAGCTCTGATTTAAATTGTCATCCTGAGCGAAGCGAAAGCCTGCCCTGAGCGAAGTCGAAGGGGACCTATGTAACTCGCCGCCACCATTCCCGCGCCTGCGTGCTTCCCATGCTGCCTGCACAACCGTGGAAGAGCGGCGCTTTAGCGCCGCGTCACAGATTCGTCAAGTAGCGGGCTTTAACCCCCGAAATTCCCCGCAACCACCCGCCCCTGATCGCCATCCAAGGTAGACGTCCGCTTCGCCTGAATCTATACCCCCGCTCCCATCATCAGTACAATAAGAATTCTGGAGGAAAAATATGGCATTCGAACTACCGCCTTTGCCCTACGACTACGCGGCCCTGGAACCTACCATCGACAAACAAACGATGACCCTGCACCACGACATGCATCACGGTGCCTACGTCAAAAATCTCAACGCAGCAATCGAAAAACATCCCGAACTCGGCAAGAAAACTGCGGAAGAATTAATCCGCGATCTGAACTCCATCCCTGAAGACATCCGCGCCGCGGTCCGCAATAACGGCGGCGGCCACGTAAACCACTCCATGTTCTGGAAGATCATGAAGCCCAAAGGCGGCGGCGATCCCACCGGCCCCATCGCTCAGGTCATCACCAAGACCTTCGGCAACTTCAAAGATTTCCAAACCAAATTCAACGACGCCGGTACCAAACAATTCGGCTCCGGCTGGGTCTGGCTCGCCGGTAAGCAGGGCGGCGAAGTCCACATCATGTCCACGCCCAATCAGGACAACCCCATTTCCCAAGGCCATTTCCCCATCTTCGGCAACGATGTCTGGGAGCATGCCTACTACCTGAAATACAACAACCGCCGTCCGGAATATCTCACCGCCTGGTGGAACGTCATCAACTGGGACGAAGTCAACGCCCGTTACGAAGCCTTCAAGAGCGGTAAGCACGTCCAGGAACCAGCCATGGCCCGCTAACTCTAACTCATGTGGAGACAGCCGCCTTCGGCTGTCCCGCGAAGCGCAGCGAGCGGAATCTTCACACCCGCAAACAGCAGCAAAAAAGGCCTCGCCGCAAGCGAGGCCTTTTTTATCATTCCCAACTATTCCGCGCACGCGCTAAGCCGCCGCAGTCTCCACATACGCCTCCGGCTCCGCCTCAAATTCCTTCCTGCACTCATCTGAACAGAAAAAATACTTCCTGCCTGCAAACTGAGTTTGAAATTCGCCCTTGCTGTCGTCAACTTTCATGCCGCAAACTGGATCCTTCATCATTCATCCCCTCCGTAACAAAATTTGATTTCGCCTATCCGCATACCCTGTTGCAAAACTCTTTCCGTTCTCCGATCTTGTTGAACTGGCTGACTCTTCAGCATTTCTGCCTCTCGATCTTCTGCCCGCAAAACCCCCGCCGGAAAAATCTTCTCTCCCCGTGCACGTTATACCGTCGGGCGAAAACCGTAGATGCTCACTCGCAACCTCCGCCCCTTTCTGCATTTCCTGTGCAAGCTCTGTGGACAATCCGCCCTCCCACTCGCCCAGGTTTTTCTCCTCTTCCGCCGCCGTGCTACAGGACCCCGCCCTTCAAGCGCCCTGCAGACGCATCCTCAAGAACTTCCTGATCCATATCCATTCCGAAAAATCTCCATCTAGGATTTTCCTCAACTGCACCAAAAATACTGAATTGACCCCGCGCCTTTTCGCTCGTACATTCTCATTCGCCCCAAATAAAAAAAATGAAATCAAACTCACGCCGAAGACTCGAACCGGCGTGAGACAAAGATTTCGCCAGGTACCGACATTCGCTAACCGGATTCGTTCACCATTGCAGTTTCACTATCAAACAAGCTGGTCGGAAAACATGAAAGCAACAAATCCATGGATTACCTATCGCACTCGCTTTCTGGTCAAAGCCAAACAACTCACCACCAGCCTCACCTTCACAGACGCTCTCGGTCGTCAGCACTCCGGCCGCAAGGGCGATTACCTCGTCGAATCCTCCGACGGTGTTCTGCGCATCGCGCCCCGGCAAATCTTCGAGGACATCTACGTCCCCTTGCTGGCCGCCGAAGTTCCAGAGCGGGTCGATACCCCTATCTTTTCTGCAAACTCGCCCCAGCCGGAGTCTCCCCGTTACCAGGATTCCGCCAGCATCCCGCTCCCGATTCGCAAACTTCCCCAACCCGAACGCAACCGCCGCAACCAGCTTCCCGGCTTCCGCTCCCGGTAATAGTTTGCAGCCCACGACTAAGAGTTTACGAATGCCAAGAAAAGCCCCGTCATTCCGACCAAACCCTCTGTCATTCCGACCAAACCCCCCGTCATTCCGACCAAACCCTCTGTCATTCCGACCAAACCCTCTGTCATTCCGAC